>JAPPAJ010000409.1 GCA_026705565.1 Caldilineaceae bacterium
GAATCGTTCAGTGTGGGGTTGATGGAACTTCTTGAAAAGGGCCGACGCCGACCTGGATTCACCTTTGCGCCCGAAGCCGCCACGGATCGGCTCCGCGACGTCATCAACAAACCGATCGCATCCGAGGATCTGCTGGCCACGGCCACCGAGGTCTACAGCCGCGGCTGGACCACGATCAAGATGTACTTCATGATCGGGCATCCTACCCAGACCGACGAGGATGTGCAGGCCATCGCCGACCTCGCCAAGGAGGTGCTGGCCCGGGGCCGCGCGGCCATTGGCGGCAAGGCCCGGGTGCGGCTCGGAGTCAGCACGCTGGTGCCCAAGCCGCATACGCCGTTCCAGTGGGTGCCGCTGGAACAGGAGGACCGCATCCGCCGGCATGTGGACATCCTGAAGGCCAACCTGCGCGATCGGCACATTCACTTCACGTGGAACGACTTCCGCGAAACCATGCACGAAACCTTCCTGACCCGCGGCGACCGGCGCACGGCCGATGTTGTGGAGCAGGCCTGGCGGCTGGGCTGCAAACTGGACGCCTGGAACGAGTGGTTCCAATTCGATCTCTGGCAGCAGGCCTTCGAGGACTGCGGCCTCGACATGGCGTGGTACACGCACCGGGAACGTCCGCTCGCCGAAACATTGCCTTGGGACCACATCTCGGCCGGTGTGGATCGCGAGTTCATGGAGATGGAGTACGTGCATGCCTTCCAGGGAGGCGTGGTCGACGACTGCCGCGAACACTGTTTCAGCTGCGGGATCCTGGGATACTTCAAGGAAGAGCGCCGGTCCACACCGGACGCAGCCTGGGCCTGCCCGCCCCTGGGCAAGGACAAGGCGCGCCAGCCGGTGGACATTGTCCCGGTGCCGATGTACTTCAATGACGAAATGTCGCCGGAGCTGACGGGCCAGTTCGGCGAACGGGTGCCCCAACGCCGTCACGGAACGGTCAGCCAGCGCATCGAACCGGGAGAGCCGGTGGATGCCTGACCAGGAGACGGGCAGCCAGCACGAACCACAGCGCCTGCGGGTGGTGTACAGCCGCGGCGAAGCACTGCGGTTCATCTCCCACCAGGACGAATTCCGCATGTGGGAACGCGCCCTGCGGCGTACCATGCTGCCCGTAGCCTACAAGCAGGGATTCAATCCGCAGCCGCACATTCAGTTTGCGGCGCCGCTGGCGGTCGGCTGTTGCGGCCGGGCCGAGCACATGGATTTCCGACTGTCCGAACGGATGCCGGTGGTCCAGATCGAAGGCCGCCTGAGGTCGAAACTCCCCCCCGGGGTGTCAATTCGTTCGATGCAGGAAATCCCGGTCAAGAGTCGCCCCTTGCAGGGACTGCTCACCGGGGCCGACTACCGCATCCGCGTCATCGCCCCGGAAACTGCCACCGGCCCGCAGGCGGTACACGAGTTCCTGGCCCGCGACACCGTGTGGCGGGAACGGGAGCGCAAGGGCCATCCGTACCGGTACAACCTGAGGCCCCTGGTCCACCGCCTGGCGTGGACGGGATTCGATGCCGCGGGACCGTGCCACAACCTGCTGCTCCGCGTTCAGATGGTGGAAGGGGCCACGGGACGTCCCGATGAAGTGGTGGACGAACTGGGCCTGTCCGAACACGCGCTGGTGCTCGAAAGAACCCGGCTGTACTTCGCGAACGAACCGGACACCGACATCGCCTTTCCACCGGACACCCTGGCTTCGCAGGCGGATGTCCGGGATCCGCACGAACCCCCGCGTCCCCCCCGCCGCCAACGACGGCGCGGCCGTCGCCGCAAGCCGAAAGGGGATGTTCAGGCACAACAGCAGGTTCAGTCGTTCAGCGACAAGGCTGCCGACGAGTTTCGCTGATCGCCACTACCGGTCGAGTCCCGGCCCCGGCCGCTTCGCACCCGTTCCCGTCGTCGATCCACCACCTCTTTTCCAACATGCCCGATTCCCCCGCCATCACACCCGAGGATCTGGACAAGTACTGTCCGGTACGCAAGCTGTCCTCCAAGGTGTACATCAACATCAACTACTTCACCTGCACCACCGGCTGCATCGTTACGCGTGAAGGCGCAGTCCTGATTGACACACCGCTGATTCCGCAGCAGGCCAAACACTGGCGCAGCCAGATCGAGGAGTTCTCCAAGAACATCCCCATTTCCTACATCCTGCTGACGGACCACCACCGCGGCCACGCGCTCGGTTGCCAGTATTTCATGCCCGCTTTGGTCATCGGCCACGAACGGGCCCACAAGGAGATGCAGGGATTCTCGGAGAACTTCAAGGAACGGGTGAGGAACAGTTTCCGGAAAATGCCCGAGATCCAGGCCGAGATGGAGGAGATCACGGTGCATCCGCCCCAGATTACCTTTACCCAACGGGCCGGTTTCTTCATCGGCGGCACCAGCATCGAGTGTATTTTCGTGGGCGGCCACACTCCGGCCACCTCCATCATCTGGCTCGAGAAGGAGCGGATTTGCTTTGTCGGCGACACGATTTGGACCGACCAGCATCCCTACATGGCACAGGCCAATTCCGAGGAGTGGCTGGCGGCGCTGAAACTAATTCGGTCGCTGGACCCCGAGGTCATCGTGCCCGGCCACGGCGAACCCCTGCAGGGCCTGGAACGCATCCGGCTGATGGAGGACTACATCCAAAGCCTGCGGGACCAGGTTGCGGAGTGTCTGGCGGCCGGCAAGGACAAGAATGAAACCAAGAAGGAACTGGTCAAGGACCTGATGGACCGATTCACCGTGCCCAACACACGCCGATCGAAAATCGAAAGCCAAATCGGTTCCGGCATCAACCGCGTCTACCGCGAGCTTCAGCGCGCGGCCCAGGTACAGGCCTGATTGCGAACCCGAACCGGACGGGATACCGCCATGGCACAGCCCAACCCCAACACCGAGTCCCTCAGCGATGCAGCCAAGCTCAGGGATCAGCTCAACGAATTGGAGAAGCTGCTGGTCAAGGTCAATGCACACACGGTGGAGCGGACCCTGCAGCTGCTGGACTCCTCCTGGCTGCTCAAGGAGGACCTCCGCGCACGCGGTGTCGATCTGAAGGCCGAAGACGGGCTGTGGGCCGGATTCGAGTTCCGGCTAAGCGAAATTGCCGGCGAAATCGTGAAGGCGGCCAACACCCACGGCGGCCTGGCCCAGCTCCGCCGGTCGCTGGCCCAAACCGACGGGTTCTGGTGGACCCTGGACGAATTGCATGCCGCGCAAACCCGACGCAAGCTGTTTCGTTGGCTTCGATTCGTCGGTGGCATCGCGGTGCTGAGCATCACGGTTTGGATTCTGGTCACCTATGTCTTTCCGCCCGACCCCAATGCCGTGCTCATCACCGATATCGCCTACGACATCGAAAAGGCGGTCGACAGTCGGGATTGGGACACCGCCCGGACCGTGGCCCAGGCCGGCCTTGAGGCATCGAACAATGCCACGGAAGTCCTGCTCTGGGCCGCTGTGATTGAGGAGCGTCTGGACAACCCCGAACAAGCCGCCGACCATGTGGCCGAGGCCCTGTCGGATTCGAACATCCCCCCGTACAACATCTGGGTGACGCTCGGGACCAATCGCCTGCGGGCCGGGGACATGGACGGTGCGGAATGCGCAGCGCTCTCCGCCCTGGAAGCGGATCCCGACAACGCACAGGCCCATTTTCTGATCGCCAGCGTAGCCGAGGCCATGGGCGACGCGCAACGGGCAGTGGACTACTTCAACAAAACCTACGACCTGGCCTCCAATGGCCAACCGCAGCTTCAGGTCATCGCCAGGGTCCGGCTCGGATACCTGATGCAGTCGCCCGGCAGCTTCGACGCGCAGGAGACGGAGGAACGCGAACTCGACTGCGGCTGACCCAACCCGCGGGCCTCCGGGTTTCCGCGTCGGCAACGGACGCGGCAGCCAGCGGGCGGTCCTATTCGCGCGCGCCGTCGATCACCATGACCAGGGCCGGCAGGATGAAGAGCGTAAACATGCCCGTCAGGACAAGACCGCCCACCATGCTGACGACAAAAGGTACGATGAAAATCAGGTCCTCGCCACGCTCGTAGAGTAGTGGTGACAGGCCCAGGATTGTTGTAAGGCTGGTGAGGAACACGGCCCGGAAGCGGTGGCGCGTGGCGGCCGAAGCCGCGGCGATGGCCGGCACCATCTCGTTCTCGCGCCGGATGGTGTTGTAGCGGTCCAACAGCACCAGTGAGTCGTTGACTGCAACGCCGCAAACAGCGATCACGCCGAATATCGACATCCAGTCGAAGTCCCAGCCCAGGATCCAGTGCAGCAGAACGGCGCCGGCTAAAGAAAGCGGGAATCCGGCGGCGGCCACCAAGGGCTTCCAGTAGCTGCGCAGGAAACCCGCCATGAGCACGTACATGGCGATGAGCACAACCGGCAACAACAGTGTCAGCGTCCGCACACTGTCTTCGTTGTCGCGTACCCCTCTCCCCGGTTCAATGCGCAGACCGGGGTACCGTTCCAGCAACTCGGGTACGAGGTCGCGCTCGATTGCCTCCCGCGCGTCCGACGCGGTCACCACCGCCACATCGGCACGGGCATTCACCTCCGCAGCCTGTTCGCCGTTAACTCGCATGCGGACTGCCGGTTCCCGGCTCTCGTCCAGGTGTGCCACGGTGAACAGCGGCACCTCGGTTCCCACCGGAACCCGAATGCGCTCGTCGGCCAGCGCCTGCAGGCTCGTCCGGTCTTCCGGAGGGTAGCGCACCATGACCTTGAGTTCCTCTCGACCCCGCTGGATGCGCTGCACCTCCACTCCGTGGAATCGGGCGCGCAACTGGGCGGCGACACCCCTCGGCGAGAGCCCCGCGGCCTCGCCCGCGGGGGTGAGTTCGACTCTGAGGTGCCGCTTGCCCGGAGCCAGGCTGTCGTGGATCTCCACCACGCCGGGGATCCCCTGCAGGAAGGACTGCATCTCCGCCGCGGCCTGTTGCAGGACAGTCTCGTCCGTATGCAACAGGATGTACGCGACATTCGGTCTGGCGCGCACCTGGTCGGTCCAGAATTCAAGCCGCTCCATGTGTGGGACCGGGCCCAGAGCCTGGCGCCAGGCCCTGATCACTTCCCGGGCCGTGGTGCGCCGCAGCGGCGGCTCGTTCAGGTGCACACGGACCCCTCCGATGTGGCTGTGCGTGGATAGCGGTCCCACCACCGGATAATTCACCGGCTGGCCCGCGAGAACGGCGACGGATTTGACGGGTTCCCCCGGCAACTCCTCGTTGACTGCATCAACCGCGGCGGCCACCTGTTCCGTGGCCGCGCGCGTCGCCTCCAAGGGGGTCCCCACCGGCATGTGGAGCGCCGCCTGCACAAAATCGGTTGGCGGATTGGTGGACAGGACCAGTCGCACTGCGTCGAACCGCAGGAGCAGCATCGATACCACCACTATCCCCACGCCGGCGGCGAGTGTGGCGGCGACATGCCGCACGGCCCAGGAGACCGCCGGCCCGACTGTCCGGTCGGTGAGCCATTGGAGCCACGCGGATGTCCGCGCCTGGACGGACGTCAGCGGCCACAGGCTCCAGCGGCCGGCATGCCCGAGATGGGCCGGCAGGATGAAGACGGATTCCAGAAGGGACACCGCCAGGACAAAGAGCACTACCGGTGGAAAGACTGAGACCACCTGACCCCCGGCCGCCGTCATGAAATGGAAGGGCACAAAGGCCAGTACCGTCGTCACCGCGGCAATCGTGATCGGGGCCACCACGGACCGAACGCCGTCGATGGCCGCTGCCAGCGGCGCCTTGCCCCGTTCCCGTTCTGCCGCGATGCTCTCTCCTACCACCAGGGCATCGTCCACCACCAAGCCGATCATCAGGAACAGGGCCAGCAGGGTGCCGGTGTTTACAGTCAGGTTGGCCGGCTCAAAGAAGACCAGGGCCCCGACGAATGAGAGCGGGATACCCACCGCGATCCACACCGCCGCCCGCAGGTCAAACACCAACACCAGCAGCAGGAACACCAGAATGACGCCCGCGACCATGGTGCGGGTCAGGCTCCCGAAACGGTCCAGGTGCGGCTGTGCCAAGTTGTTCCAGATCCGGACTTCCGCATCCCGCGGCGTCTGGTAGCCGGCCAGCCAGGCGCGGACCTCCTCGGCAATCGCGACAATGGACCGGCCTTCGGTAAGGCCCACCCGCACGAACACCGCAGGCACCCCATCCACGCGGGCAATGACTCCCCCATCGACGAATGCATCCCGGATGGTGGCCACATCGCCCAGGGTCACGATCGTGCCGTCCAGACGCGTGACAACTGGGATACCCGCAAAATCCTCGCCACGGGCGCGCTTGGCGACCGTGTGCAGCACCACCCCGCCAGACTCGGTGCGCAACTCGCCGGATGTGAGGTTGACAGAGTTGCGTCGCACAGTGTTCGCCACTTGCGAGAGCGAAAGGCCGTGGCGGCGCAGTGCCTCCGCGCTCAGTTCGATCGAGATCTCCCGATCCCGTGTGCCGTGCAGATCCACCCGGGCCGTGGAAGGCAGCTGCAACAGTTCGCTGCGCACCTCCTCCGCCACGCCCCGCAGGGCATCCTCATCCAGCACGTTCGAAGACACGGCCAGCGTAATCACCTCGCGGTTCAGCTTCAGCAGCTTCACCTCCGGACGTTCCGCGTTCGGCGGCGGAAAGTTCGCGATGTTGTCCACCGCTTGCTGAATGTCGTCCCGCACCCGGTCCGCATTCGCAAACGTGGTCAGTTCAACACTAATCGTGCCAAGGTGTTCGGCCGAGGTCGACCTGACCTCCCGAATCCCCTCCAAACCAATCACGCTCTCCTCGACACGGCGGACGATGTCCTCCTCCACCTCGCGCGGCGACGAGCCGGGCGCAATCACCGTCACGAGGACGGTGCGCCAATCGAACTCGGGATAGTCCTCGACCGCGATGCGGAGGCCGGCCACCACTCCACTGACCAGGATCAGCACCATCAGCAGGTTGGCGGCGATCGGGTTCCCCGCAAAGTAGGCAATCAGGCCCGGCCGGGAGTTGGAGGCCGGTTCTCCATCCATATGTTCCATGGCGTTGTTCTCCACGGCGTTCATACCTCCCTTCCCGTCACCGTCAAGGCGCTTCGACGGCCTGTGCCGACACCTCAAGCCCTTCCCGGGCCCCCGGCAGCGCACCTGTCACCACGCCCTCGCCCGCATCGAAGGCCTGCACTACCCAGCCCGTATCCGTCCGGCCATGTTCCTCCGGCTCGAACCGCTCCAGACGACCGTCCCGCACCACCCAGACGCGTCCCTGGTCCTGCAGCACTGTGTTCGGCAGCACGTATGCATCCTCAAATGCCGGACCCTCGATTGCGATTTCCACGAACGTTCCCGGCAACGGCAGCGCATCCGCGGGTCCCGACGACGGAAAACCGATGAACACCGTTGTCAGGCGCGAAGTCGGATTGATGAGGGACGATACCCCCACCACCTCCGCCTCCCAGGACCCCATCTGGCCCGTCACCTGCACCGCACGCCCCACCACCGGCTCCAGGTACGCCAGGTCACCCGGCTCGATCGGTACCGCCACCTCCAAGGCATCGGGACGGTACACGATCCCCAGACGGGTTGTGTACACCGGATCCCCCGGATCCACCCACTCGCCCACCGCCATGTCCGTCAACATCACCCGCACATCGTATGGAAACGAAATGCTCGTCTGTGACAGCCGCAACTCGGCCAGGCCCAGCGCCGCCTCCGCCGATGCCAGTTCCGCACGCGCCAGCGCCAGGTGCGGAAGCCGCTGTACCCATGCCGACGGCTCTCCGTCCGGCTCCGCCAGCAAAAACGCGTCCACCGCCTCCGACGCCTGCAACTCCTCCAACCACACCCGGGCCGATGCACCATCGACCGCCGCCTGCGCCGACGCCACCGCCAACTCGTACGCTGCCGGATCCAGGCGCAGCAGCGGTTCGTCCGCGGCAATCGACCCCCCCGTGGTGTATTCCGGCGACACCCAGACCACCCGACCCGACACCGCCGACACCACTGTTGTGCGCTTCTCCAGGGAGACCGTACCTGTCAGGTGCACCGTCAGGGTCTGCTCTGCAGCCTTCGGCAGGACCACTTCGGCCACGGGCCGCACGGCACTCGCAGCATCCACCGCTGCATCGCCCAGTGCCGAATCCACCCGCGGTGCCCGCGCAAAGTACCACGCCACCGCCAGCACCAGCACAATCAGGGCCACCTGTGCATAGCCGCGCCACGTCCGCTGGTCCGTCACCGCTTCGCTGCCGTTCCCGTCTTCCTGCATGGCTCTCTCCTCTGCGTCAAGACACAGGTGGATCGTGCGGGTGCCGGTGCCGTTCCTGGAAAACCGCGCACCCCAATAACTTGCCCCTTTAGCCTAGTACAGTCTCAAAACAACCCAACAACGGACTGGCATTCATTCTCGTTGATGTTGGTCTGGCACCGATCCTGGGCCGTGTGCGGCCGCACACGGATCCATAACGCAAATCCACCGATGCTGGTGTTTTGCAGTTGGCACCGACACCAAAACAATATAATTTTGATTCGGGGGTGAAAGCGTTTTTTCAATCAGCAACCGCAACCCGAGAGTTCCAGAAAGGCATGACTGTCTCCAGCGGATGCTGCCATTTTGTTATGGTCAGGTCGCCGCATATGTAAACAATACGGGGCAACCCGGCCGGCTGCATCGGGTGTTGGGTGCATGGGACTGGCATGCAGTTCACGACAAGAATCCCAGTTGATTCACGACGGTAAACCAAATGCCAAGTGCCTCCCGGGCCTCGGATCAACATCAACGAAAGTGAAACAGTGCCCCACACTGCCGACTGAAAAACACGGCACGGTTTCAGTTGCATTGAAATGGGACGGCTCCAAACCAAAACAAAGGGAGTCCTGTGCTTGGTTTGGGGCTTATGCCGAGGGGTTGACCCTGGGTATGGGGACCGGGCCCGACGGTTCCGCCCTTGCAGGTTGTCGAGTTAACTGCAGAGACGCCGGGCGCGGCGGGACAGGAGTTAACCATTCCGCCGGGAGCGTTCGCGGCCCTGGTCAGCCTTGCGCTGCTTGCACCTGATGTTGGCGTCCAGCCCGAAGGTGTCCGGCAGAGCGTACACGTGGCCATCGCTGTCCGTGGCTTGCCCTACGTCGCGATCCACGCCCAAGACCCCCGTCGCTTCTGGTAGCGGCACGCGGTCGACAGACACTGCGTGGAACACATGGGCATGCCACTTGGGATACCGTTGCGTGCCTTCCTTCAACACCCGGACCCGCTGACCGGACAGCCCCTACCGGCCCTGATTGCCTGCCTGCCGCACCCAGCCAACCTTGGGTAATACTGTCGGGTGCCGTCCATGCACAGGTTGTCGGGAAAGGTGAAGCCATCCCGGTGCCAAGACTTGGTTTACACGTAACGACTGGGACCGGCGTTTGCAGCGCAGCACTGGCTGGGCCCGGCGGCAACGCCCACCCAATCCGGTTCAGGCTGCCCGGTGGGTGGCTTGAGCGGGAATTCGTTCGGTGTTCCTAGTGGAATTACAGGGCGGAGCCATCTTGCACTGTTGGGGCGGCTCCGCGGCGCGGACCGCGTCTTCAGGAGTGGCTAACGGCGGTGTGCCACCAAAGTCAACCACTTCTACAACGGTTGCCAGCGATTGGGTTCCTGCGAACCAACCCGATCCACCGGAATGTCGGCCCGCCATGTTGAGTCGGCGATGATCTTGGCCGGGTCGCAGCGGTCGGCGTAGCGTCTGGCCACCTCGATCACCTCCTCCAGCAGGCCTTCGCTGAGGGTGACGGGATCCAAGCCCAGATCCAGGAACTGGCGATTCTCCACCCTAAGGTCGTTCTCAAGCGCTTCGTTGCGCGGGTTCGTGTAGTACCTGACCTCCGCCCCGGTCAGCTTCCCCACCATCCGGGCAAGGTCCCTGACCCTGTGGGTTTCGGTCACCTGATTGAAAATCTTGACCCGTTCGCCGCGGGCGGGCGGATTGTCGATAGCCAGGTTCACACACCGGGCGGTGTCGCGGATGTGGATGAAGGCGCGGGTCTGGCCGCCGGTGCCGTAGACCGTGATGGGATGTCCGACCACGCTCTGCATCAGGAAGCGGTTGAGGACCGTTCCGTAGTCCCCCTCATAGTCGAAACGGTTGATGAGGCGTCCGTCGGCCAGGGTGTCGGCGGTGTTCGTGCCCCAGACAACGCCCTGGTGGAGATCGGTAATGCGCACCTGATCGTTCTTGTTGTAATAGAAGAACATCAGCGCATCCAGCGTCTTGGTCATGTGGTAGACGCTGCCGGGATTGGGCGGATAGATGATTTCCATCTCGTGGCGAACCCCTTCCGCCTCCACTTGCACGGGCAGGTAGCCCTCGGGGATTTTGAGTCCGGCCGTGCCGTAGCCGTAGACACCCATGGTTCCCAGATGGACCACGTGTATGTCCAGTCCGGTCTCGACAATGCCGCACAGGAGATTGTGCGTGGCGTTGATGTTGTTGTCGATCGTGTAGCGCTTGTGGCGCGGCGACTTCATCGAATAGGGCGCCGCCCGTTGTTCGCCGAAGTGCACGACGGCCTGCGGCTGCAGATCGCGCAGGAGCGCCACCAGGCTGGCATAGTCCTCTGCGATATTGATGTCGACGTGGCAGAGTTCCTGCCCTGAGACCTCCCGCCAGGCAGCCAGACGTGTGTCGATGGGGGAGATCGGTGTCAGCGACTTCGTGCCCAGTTCCACATCGATCTTTCGCCGGACCAGGTTGTCTACAATCGTGACATTGAATCCCTGGCGGGACAGCCGCAGGCTGGTGGGCCATCCGCAGAAGCCGTCCCCGCCGAGTACCACAACATTGCTTGCTCGATTCGCACTCATGAATCCCTTCTTGCTACGTACTCGGTTCCGGGAAGGGGGTTGCGAGGCGGAAAGGGCAGTCTCATCATCCGGGCAGGTTGGCTCATGCCCTGCGCCGCGCGGGTCCGGCAAGGTGGTCCGGACGCTCCCCGCAGGACAGGCTAAACCTCGTTGAGGCAGTCGGCATGGTAGCACACGGAAGTCCATCCGAATCCCAGCCGGACCAACCGCATCGCTTGCGGATCGGGCTTTTTACCGAAACGTTCCTGCCCAAGATCGACGGCGTGGTCAACATCCTGCAGCTGCTTCTCCGATACCTGGCTTCCGAGGGACACGAGGCCATCCTGTTTGCACCTTCCGGCGGTCCCAGCGAGTTCGCCGGCTTTCGGGTGGTGCCGGTCAACGGCATCACCGCCCCGTACTACACGGAACTGAAGTTCAACTTTCCCCGATCGGATTCGTTCCGGACGTTGCGCCAGTTCCAGCCCGACCTGGTGCATGTCCTGCACCCGTTCGTGCTGGGGCCCTTCGGCATGCGCATGGCGCGTCGGCTGGGGGTCCCGGTGTTGGCCTCCTATCACACGGACATCGCGCGGTATGCGGCTTTTTACGGTCAGGGCTTCCTGACCGGATTCCTGAGGCGATACGCAACCTATCTGCACAATCAAGCCACCCTGACGGTCTGCCCCTCCAGCGTCCTGCGCGACGACCTGAGGCGACAGGGCATCCGCAGGGTCCGCTGGTGGCGACGCGGCATCGATACCGACCTGTTCAGCGCCGGCCCGGTCGATCCGATGGTGCGCGAGGAGCTGACACAGGGACATCCCAAAGACTTTCTGGTCCTCAACGTGGGTCGCCACGCACCCGAAAAAGGCCTGATCGAGTTGCGCGACCGGCTGTTTCCGATGAAGGGCCTGCGCCTGGCGCTCGTCGGCGACGGACCCAGCCATGCCGAACTCAGGACCTGGTACGCGGGAACCCCCACCGTCTTCACCGGCTATCGCTACGGCCAGGACCTGGTCGCGGCCTATCGCGCCGCGGACCTGTTTGTCTTTCCGTCCACGACCGAAACGTTCGGTCTTGTGGCCCTGGAAGCGATGGCCTGCCGCCTGCCCGTGATCGCCGCCCGCAGGGGCGGGATCACCGACACGGTCGCGCACAATCGCAATGGCCTGTTGTTCGACCCGGAGAACCCGGGCGAAATACGCGAACAGGTCAGACAGATGAGGGACAACCGATCCCTCCTGCAATCCTTTGCCGAAGCCGGCTGGCAACACGCCTTGCGCCAGGACTGGCGCAGCACCATGGATCAACTGGTGGGCTTCTACCGGATGGCGTTGAGACAGCACCGGATCTTCGGATAATCACTGCGCGCGGCCCGATTCGGGGCCTGCGGCAACGGCCTGAATTAGAATTCAGCCCGGATCGGATGCCTGTTGGGGGCGCCGGCCGACACCATTTGCGGAGACATGTTATGAAACTGGGTATCCTGACAGGCGGCGGCGACGTTCCCGGTCTGAATCCGTGCATCAAGTCCATCGTGACCCGGATGACCGAAGCGGGACACGAAGTGGTCGGGTTCCGCCGCGGATGGGCCGGGCCCTTGGAGATCAATCCCGACGATCCGGAGTCGGTCGCCCACCACACCTACAACCTGGACGCCGCGGCCGTCCGCACGATTGACCGCACCGGCGGCACATTCCTGCATTCCAGCCGGACCAACCCCAGCAAGGTCAAGGGCGGCGCGATCCCGGAACACCTGTCGGCGGGCGATGCCGCGGACAGCGGGGGCGGCACCTACGACTTCACTTCCACAGTGATCAAGAACCTGGACGCGCTGGGCGTGGAAACCCTGGTCCCGATCGGGGGCGACGACACGCTGGGCTACGGCGGGCGTTTGCACGCGGAAGGAGTCCAGATTGTGGCTTGTCCCAAGACCATGGACAACGATGTCTATGGCACCGACTACTGCATGGGCTTCAGCACTGCGGTCACGCGCAGCGCCGAGTTCATTACCAACCTGCGCACCAGCGCCGGCTCCCACGAACGCGTCGCCGTGATTGAGCTCTTCGGCCGCAACTCGGGCGAGACGGCCCTGATCAGCAGCTATGTGGCGGATGCCGACCGCGCCCTGATCTGCGAGGTGCCGTTCAACCCGGACCGGCTCATGGCGCTGGTCACCGAGGACTGGAACCGCAACCCCAGCAACTACGCCATGGTGGTAATCAGCGAAGGTGCCACGGTAGAGGGCGGCGAGATCATCGAGTCGGGCCAGGCCGATGCCTTCGGCCACCGCAAGCTGGGCGGCATTGGAGAGATGGTGGGCGCCATGATCGAGGAACACACGGGGTTCGGGATCATCAACCAGAAGCTGGCCTACCTGATGCGCACGGGGGCGCCGGACGCCTTGGACCTGCTGGTTTCGCGCACCTACGGCCACATGACGGCGGATCTGTTGCTCCAAGGTCAAAGCGGAAGAATGGTGGCCCTCCGCGACGGTCGGTTCACCCACATCGACATGGGCGAAGTAGCCAAGGGAACGCGGTGCGTTGATGTAGACCGGCTCTACAACGTGGAGACCTACAGGCCGGAGATGAAGAATCCGTTCGGTCTGCCCATGTTCCTGTACTAGATCGCCGCCGTCGGCCTCGGAGCCCCCGGAATCAAGGATCGCTCCCGATTGGGAGCGATCCTCTTCATACTATGCACCGGAATGGCTCATAGGGCTGCTTCGCGCATGCCTGCCCAATGGGTGCGGGTGTTCGGCTGAACACGCCGCCCCAAAGCGATCAGGACGGAACCCAGCCAGGCCCGGAAGGGCGAGACCGTTGGCCGCACCGCCTCCTGGGTGGGCTCCCGATACACGAACACTCCCTTGCTCATCATTCCCAGTGCCAAGGTTGTTATCAATTCGGACATGTGACTTCCCCTATATGCCTCAAGCGTCAAGGGAAGTGTCTGTCCTGGGCGTGCAGGAACTGTGCCAGGCCTGTGCCAGATCTGTGTCAGAACCGTCTGCACAACCCGGAGATGTCCGGGTTCGGCGCGCGGTCGGCCGTCCCCTTCCTGCAAACGCCGGATTCCCGGTCGCGGCGCTGGTGTACAATCCCGCCGCCAGCCTCCTTAGCTCAGCTGGATAGAGCAGCTGCCTTCTAAGCAGCGGGTCGTGGGTTCGAGTCCTACAGGAGGTGCCAAACCGGTTGCAGCGCCGGCTCCAAGACTGTGAACCCGTCGGCAAGACCGACGGGTTTTCCGTTTTTTCCGGGATCAGCCGACGCGCACCCGCTCGTCCGAGGCCGCACCGATGGGTTCGAGCGCTTCCCGCTCGTTGATGGCCACCGGACGCGTGGAGCCCTTCTGCGAGTAGGGGTAGGCCGGTCCCGCCACGGGGGTCGCCCACTGCACCGCGTTGGCCAACACCCGATGGATTTCCGGCTGGGTGTAGATTGGGAAGGTCTCGTGTCCGGGCCGGAAGTAGAAGATCTTGCCGTTCCCGCGGTGGAAGCAGCATCCGCTGCGGAACACGTTGCCGCCCTCAAACCAGCTTACAAACACCAGTTCATCTGGCTGCGGGATGTCGAACAGTTCCCCGTACATCTCGCACTGGGGAATTTCGAAGTAGGGCGGCAGGCCCTGGGCAATGGGATGGCCGGGCCGCACAACCCAGATCCGCTCCCGCTCGCTGGCCTCGCGCCAGCGCAAACTGCACGAAGTGCCCATCAGCTTGCGGAAGATCTTCGAGAAGTGCCCGGAGTGGAGCACGATCAGTCCCATCCCTTCAAGCACCCGCTTCTGCACCTTGTCGACAATGCCGTCGTCGACCTCGTGGTGGGCCATGTGGCCCCACCAAAGCATGACGTCCGTGGCCTCCAGGACCTCGTCCGTCAGCCCGTGTTCCGGCTCGTCCAACGTCGCCGTGCCCACATTGGTGATGCCGTGATCGGCCAAGCCATTCTTGATGGCGGCGTGCATCCCGTCGGGATAGAGGGCCGCAATCTCCGCGTGTATCTTTTCGTGACGGTATTCGTTCCAGATGGTTACTCTCATTGTGACCGGCCTCCATGGAGCCGTGATCGAAGGAAAAACGGGGGTGGGGACATCAACAAGGGACCACCTGGCCATTCCGGGCGGCCGATTCCTTGATGGCATCCCATAGCCTCAGCATCCGCAAGCCGACTTCGGGAGGCGACGGATTCTCGATGCGGCCGGCCCGCACGTCCAGGAACCGATGCCAGGCTGTCCGCATGGCGGGCAGCTCCACGCGCTTGAAGTCCTCATGGCCTTCCTCCTGAACTTCCACCCAGCGTCCCCACATGCACGCCTTGAGGTGTGCCTTCTCGGCGAAGATGTGGATTGTGGAACTGCAACTCTTGACCGCGTTCCCGCAGCCGTGGATGGTTACGAAGGTCCCGGACTGCAAACGGCCCATGGCCGCCGCCATGATGTCAACGGGCATGTCGTCGTTGTTGAGCCAAGCCGCCACTTCCACGAAGTCCTCGCCGGCCAGATCGGAAATCGTGTTCATCAGGTGGGCGCCGGTATCGAACATGAACCCGCCGCCTGAAACGTGCGGATCTAGCCGCCAGCGGCCATCCGCCAGCCCTTTCCAGCTCTGCCACACGGTGCCGCTGATGGCCAGCACGCGGCCGTAGGGCCCGTCGTGCAACTGTTCGGAAGCCCATCGGATGTGCGGCGACAGACTTCCCTGAAAGGCCACGGTCACCAATTTGCCGGTTTCGTCCCGCTTGGCAATGACACGTTCAGCTTCCTCCTTGCTCACCACCATGGGCTTTTCCACTAGGACGTCCAACCCCGCGTCGAGACTGGTGACGATGTGGTCGTGGTGCATGGCATGGGGGGTGACGATGAAGACAGCATCCAGATCCGCGGCATGCCCTGCCAGCATGGCATCCAGATCCGGCACGTTCTCGGGGACCGCGACCCCGGCCTCCTCAAACAGCTCACAGGTCAGTTCGTAATTCTCGGCCATGGGTTCACACACGACGCCGACCTGCGTACCCCGGGGATCGTCAAGGATGGAACGGAGATGGCTGCGGGCCATGCCCCCGCAGCCGATGATGGCCGTGCGCGTAACCGCATCCTGGACGGCAGAAGTAGATGCCATATGCTGAGGTGCCTGGTGTTGGGGGGAAATCCGGACTGCCGCGAAGGGGTCCGGACATGCGGTCCCATTCGCCTTCGGAGCCGCCCAATTGTACTTCGCACCTTCGGACGGTGCACGATTCAAGCACTCGCATCCCGGTTTGTTTCCGGCGGCTGCCGTAACCACCACACGCTGCCAAATCCTTGAGGCCTCCCCCCTATGACTGCTCACACCTTGTCCCGGGAGGGAACTCTGGTTCTGGCCTCGGCGAGTCCTCGGCGACAGGCGTTTCTCCGGGCATTGGGACTTCCGGTCCGCCTCCACCCGGCGGATGTGGACGAATCACCCCTGCCCAACGAAACCCCGGAATGCATGACCCGACGGCTGGCGTCCCTAAAGGCGGAAACGGTCCGGACAGAACTGCCAGGCGACCCGTTGGCCAAGCCGGCCCTGCTACTGGGCCTGGACACGACCGTGGTGCATGCGGGCGACATGCTGGGGAAGCCACAAGACGCCCTTGAGGCGGCATCGTTCCTGCGCCGGCTGCGCACCGGACCGCACGAAGTTTGCACGGGTTACTGCCTGATCAACCTCCAAACCTG
>JAPPAJ010000264.1 GCA_026705565.1 Caldilineaceae bacterium
CTGCGGGTTCCGTGCCAACGCCGACCACAATGCGGCGGTCAACATTTTGGTACGTGCGGGACTTCCGTGCGTACCCGTTTCGGCCCGTGGGACAGGGGCGGCTGCACGGCGAGGGACGATCCCGTTGGGGACCCCGACGACCCGTGAACGAGATGGGCCGGCTGTCCAGTCCGGCCTATAAGTCCCAAATGTCCCATTCCGCCACTACCAGTTCGCCGCCCGGCTTGACAAGCGCCGCGGCCTGCCGGAGCGTCGCGTCGCCAGCGGCTCCTCCCGGCAAGGCGAAGGTGCTGATGACCAAGTCAAAACCGGTGATGGGTGGTCCAGCCCGGCAATTCGCCAACCACAAAGGTGGCCTCAAGCCTGCGGCGAGATGTCCACTCCCAGGACGGACCATCCCCGTGCGGCCAGGGCCAAGGCATTGGTGCCGCGTCCGCAGCCAAGGTCCAGCAGTGTGCCCGGTGCCAGATGGGCCAATTCCGCAGCCAGGATCTGGTCCGGCACTTCCACGCCGTCCGGGTCCGTCCACGCTCGGCCACCGTCCGTTGGTGGTGGTTCAGGTTAGGGCGCGCAACGAGGCGTTGATGCGGTCCAGATAGAACTCGTCCCGATCGAAGTCCTCCCCGAACTCGTCCAGGATGTCGTAGTGGTCCGGATGTTCCGGGTCCTCGAACGCGCGCAGGAACTCGACATAGCCCTCGATTCCGCCCACATCGCGCGGCGGGCAGGCTCCCTCCCCGGCCACGCACATGGTATCCACATCCAATTTGCTGGAATCAAAGTGGTCGTTGGACAGGGTCAGCCGATGCTTCCAGGTGTCCTCAAACTGGCAGATGTACTGGAAGATCATGCCGCGGCGCCCCACTAGGCTGCACAGGGCCACCTTGGCCATATCGCTGTCCTCGGACATCAGTTCGGTGTCCGGATAGCACTTGCGCCGGATGACGAAGTGCCAGCTGCGGGGTCTGTGCCAGCCCATCACGGCCTGCACGACCCTGTGCAGTTCCGGCAGCGTGATGGCAGGAGGGACAAAGAAACGGCGCCAGATCTTGGGACTGGCACCCTGCAGGTCGACGCGCAACAGGAAGGATGTGGAAGGCATTGTGTGCGGGTCTGCGAATCGGCCGAAAGGCCTGAAGAGCGAGCCGAATTATAGTTAACAGACGCCAAACTGTCATGCCGCCCTTCAGGCAGGCAGGCCTCCAGCCGCGCATTTCCCGGGTATCCCAATGCAAATCACCGGTCTATCCGTCCATCAGGTGGACCTGCCCCTCCATGAAGGCAGCTACAACTGGTCCGAAGGCAAGTCGGTGGCGGTCTTCGACAGCACCGTGGTTGGCGTACACACGGACGTCGGCCTGACCGGCTGGGGCGAGGTCTGCCCCCTGGGCCCCTTCTATCTGCCGGCCTATGCCAACGGGGCGCGGGCCGGCCTGCGCGAGCTGGGGCCGTCGCTGCTGGGTCTCGACCCGCGCGACCTGGACGTGCTCAACCGACGCATGGACCGGACGCTGAAGGGTCATCCGTATGTGAAGTCCGCGGTGGACATGGCCTGCTGGGACCTGTTGGGGAAGGATGCCGGACAGTCCGCGGCCAGGCTCCTGGGCGGGGCCGAGGGAGAGGACTTCGTGCTCTACCGGGCGATTTCCCAGGAGGCGCCGGATGCCATGGCGGCGCGCGTGGCTGGCTATCGCAGCGAGGGCTACCGCCGTTTCCAGTTGAAGGTGGGCGGCTCGGTGGAGGAGGACATCGAACGCATCCGGGCCGTGCGTGCGGTGCTGTCGGAGGACGAAATCCTGATTGCCGATGCCAACACGGGCTGGCTGATGCACGAGGCGCGCCGCGTGGTGCGTGCGGTGCGGGACGTGGATGTCTACATTGAACAGCCCTGTGCCGGCTACGAGGAGTGTCTGTCCGTGCGGCGTGCCACGGACCATCCGTTCATCCTGGACGAGGTGATCGACAGCATCCCGGCGCTGCTGCGGGCGGCGGCGGACGGAGCCATGGACGTGGTGAACCTGAAGATTGGCAAGCTTGGGGGCCTGACCAAGGCCCGCCGGGCCCGGGATCTCTGCAGCGAACTGGGAGTGGCGATGACCATTGAGGACAGTTGGGGCGGCGACATCGTGACTGCCGCGATTGCCGCGTTGGCCCACAGCACGTCGCCGGCGCTGCTGTTCACGGCCACGGACTTCAACAGCTACGTCACCACCAGCATTGCCGAAGGCGCGCCCCAACGGCGGCAGGGACGCATGGCCGCCTCGGATGCGCCGGGCCTGGGCATCGATCCGCGTGTCGATGTGCTGGGCGCGCCCGAATTCAGGATCGGGGCCTGAGCACACCCGCGGACCGCCCGGCAGGGATATCGGCGTTACTCCGTATAATCTGGCTGGGCCGCCACGCGCCCGCGTCCTGTCCTGCGACAGGACGCGCGGTCGGTGCGCCGCCTCGGAAATCATCGGAAGTCCAACCTGAAGGGGGTCCTGCCGTGGAGCTGGGATTCGTTACCGCCATCCTGCCCGAACTGTCCCTGGCCGAAATCCTGCGCTTTGCGGCGGCCGAGGGCTTTGACTGCATCGAGGTCATGTGCTGGCCCAAGGGCAAGGCCGAGCGGCGCTATGCCGGCGTGACCCACATCGATGTCGGCGACTTCTCGCCCGGGGACGCGGCCGAAGTGGCGCGTCTGGTGGACGAGACCGGCGTCCGCATTTCCGGTCTGGGCTACTACCCCAATCCCCTGACTCCGGACGAGGATGCCCGGTCCATGCACTTCGCCCACATCCGCAGGCTGATCGCGGTCTCGGCGGAACTGGGGATCGGTGTGGCGAATTCCTTCATCGGACGCGATCAGAGCCGGAATCTTGAGGAGAACCTGGCCCTGTTCGGTGAACTGTGGCCTCCCGTCATCGAGTATGCCGACTCGCTGGGGGTGAAGGTGGGGATCGAGAACTGTCCCATGCTCTTCACCAACGACGAGTGGCCGGGAGGGCAGAACCTTGCCATATCGCCCGCGGTCTGGGACCGCATGTTCGAGATCATCCCCAGTTCCAACTTCGGCCTGAACTTCGATCCCTCCCACTTCGTCTGGCAGCAGATGGACTATCTGGCGGCCATCCGCAACTACGCGGACCGGTTCGTGCACGTACACGCCAAGGACGCGCGGCTGGATCGGGAGCAATTGAACCGGGTCGGCATCATGGCGACGCCGCTCGAGTACCACACCCCCAAGCTGCCGGGATTGGGCGAGGTCGACTGGGGCAAGTTCTACTCGGAACTGGGGGATGCCGGCTACGACGGGCCCGTCTGCATCGAGGTGGAGGACCGGATTTACGAGTCCTCGCTGGAGCGACGCAAGCAGGCCGTGTCCCAGTCCGGACGCTATCTCCGGCAGTTCATGTAGGCGGACGGCGGGAGTGCGCGGTCTGTTCGTCTGCCTGCTGGTTTCCTTGATGCTGTCCGGCTGTGTGGTTCCGCCCCGAGAGGGGCCATCCTTGGAGGATGGTGCGAAGACCGGGACCGAGGCCGATCCCTGCCAACCCGGTTTTGCGCATGCCAGAGAGCCGCTCAGAAGCGACGAGGAACATGCCATGGCTTCGGAATTGTCACTGCCGTCCCCGGTAGCCTACGAAGTGACCATGCACGTGTTCTGGAATGCCGCGGACCACCCCGCCGACTTCCCTCCCAACCCGCACTTCTCGCCGTTGGCCGGCGGTCCGCACAGCGAAGGCTTCCGTCTCTGGCAACCGGGTGAACCGGCTTCCCCGGCCATTGAGATACAGGCCGAGACCGGCGATCCGGAGCCGTTGCAAAATGCCTATCGGCAAGGCGGGACACAGGTATTGCCAAACCAGTTTGCGGTTGGAGAACTGGTTGATTCGCCGGGCAGCACAACCCTTGCCTTCCGGACGGACAGCGAGCATGTCTTCCTGTCCGTCACCAGCAGGTTGGCCCCAAGCCCCGACTGGTTCGTGGGCGTCTCTGCCTTTCCGCTGACCGGCGGCGGGGCCTGGATTGAGGAAGCGGTCATTCCCCTATGTGTGTGGGATGCCGGCACCGATGACGGTCGCTCCTATGCCTCGGCCAATGAGCAGCCGGAAACCTCTCACCCCATCCACCTCTTGAAAGGCTTCCCTTTGTCCGCGGATCCGGAACAAGCCACGCAGGTGGGTGAACTAGCCCTCCGTCGGACGGAATGAATGGCGGGGCTTGGCATGGACGCGATTCGACCAACACAGCGCAACTGGAGATGACTTGCATGATGAGGCCCACACTGACCTACCGGGATCTGGTGGCCCGGTTGTCCGACCTGGAACGCTTGGCCGTGCCGCCTCTGGCCGGAGAGCGGTGCGGCAGCCAAACCAGCTATGACCGACGCTCCGTGTACAACGCGGAGACCGGCCTGTACGAAAACTGGAATGCCAACCGCGACGGCGACGGCTACATCCGCATGGAGGACGGTCATCAGGTCGTGTTCGAGGCCGAGGGCCCGGGTTGCATCTGGCGCATATGGTCCGCCTGGCCCGGCATGGGGCATGTGAAAATCTTTCTGGACGGCGCCTCCGAACCGGTCATGGATCTGCCGTTCCTGCATTTGTTCGGCGGCGTGGGCTTGCAGGATTACAACCTGCCTCAACTGTCCATGAAATTGTCCCGGGGCCACAACCGGTACATCCCGATTCCCTACAACCGCTCCTGCCGCATCCTGATGGAGCCGGACTGGGGACGCTTCTACCACATCACCTACAGCACGTTTCCCGAAGGCACCGTACTGCCCGACTTCAAGGGCGAACGCGAGGACGACAACCGAATTGCCCTGGCAGAAAAGGATCAGGAACTGGCCTTCCGGGGCCGGGAGCTGCGGTTGGGGTACGACACGGAGGTCACGGACGTGAGAGTGACCGTGCCGGCCGGTGGTAGTCTGGAGCTCACATCACTGCCCGGCAACCGGGCCATCACGGGACTGCACTGCCTGCCGGACCCAGCGGTCAGACTCGACGCCGAACTCGCCTTGCGGGAACTGGTCCTGTCCATCCACTGGGATGGCGAAACGGAACCCAGTGTCTGGTCTCCCCTCGGGGACTTCTTCGGAGCGGCCCCGGGGATTCAGCCCTACCGGGCCCTGCCTGTGGGCATGACCGATGCATTCCTGTACAGCCACTGGTTCATGCCGTTTGCCCGCGGTGCGGAACTGCGGCTGCAGAACGACGGCGATGTGGAACACAGCCTTGCCTTCCGGATTGCTTCCCAACCACTGGCACAGGATGCCGACGAACTGCTGCGCTTCCACGCCAAGTGGCACCGGGACGCCCTTGTCGAGAAGTCCATGGGGAACGGGCGCGACATTGACTGGCCCATCCTGAACGTGGAGGGACGGGGTCGTTTCTGCGGAGTCGCCCTGCATGTCTGGAATCGCTGGGAGATGCCGGTGGAGCAGCCCTCCAGCTGGTGGTACGGCCGCGGCGCGGACAAGACCATTGACTGGTGGTGGGGCGAAGGCGACGAGAAGTTCTTCGTGGACGGGGAGAAGTTCCCGTCCACCTTCGGCACGGGTTCCGAGGACTACATCGGCTATGCCTGGGCAGCGGAGCCGCCGTTCCCGATCTTCGACAGCCCGTTTGCCTGCCAGCCCTTTACCCCAATCGACGGCAACGGCCACACTTCGGTCAATCGGTTCCACATTGCCGACGACATTCCCTTCCAGCGGAGCTTCGAGGGCTGCATCGAGAAGTACAAGGGCAACCGCTGGGGCGATCGAGGCCAAAACCACTGTCTGTACGACGCGATTGCATACTTCTACCTGGCGGCTGGCCAGTCGGATCCCTACGGGCCGGTTCCCTCGGAGGACCGCTACGGGTATTACTGGGCGCCGGATGAATGCGGGTGAGAGGGTGCGTTGGGTCCTATACGCCGTGCTGGGCGGAGGTGCCGTGATGACGGTCGTGGCACTGTTCCTGCTGGTGTTCGGCTTCGTTACGGGGCAGTGACGCTTTGCGGTGCTGGCCAACAACCTGAGGAGAAAGGATCATGGCTGAAATGGCAAGAGCAGTAGTGGTAATGGGCCAGGAGTTCGAGGTTCGGGAGTATCCGATCCCGGATCCGGACCCGGGAGCCATCGTGTTGAAGCAGGAACTGGGCGGCATCTGCGGCACGGACCTGCACTACTGGCAGCACGGCTTTACCGAGGAGAAGGGCCTGGGTCACGAGAATGTGGGCATCGTGGCCGCTCTGGGCGAGGGGGTGACCCACGATTCCATTGGCCGGCCCGTCAAGGAAGGGGACCGGGTTGTGCTGCAGCCGGGCATCCCGGCCGGATTCGGCTACGGCTTTCAGGAGCCGTCCAAGCTGTGCGGCGGCTTTGCCGAGTACATGCACCTGAACCTGCCCGGCACGGAGTGGTGGCGGACGGACATGTCGGCGGAAGTGGGCGTTCTGACGGAACCCTTTACGATTGGCGTGCACGCCGTGGATCGGTCCCGCATACGCATCGGCGACACGGTGGTGGTGCAGGGGTCCGGGGCGATCGGCATGGTCACCCTGATTGCGGCCCGTCTGTCGGGCGCCGGCAAGCTGATCATGGTCGGGGGCCCGCCGGAACGGCTGGCGATCGGACGCAAGTTCGGGGCCGACGTCACAATTGACATCGGTGAGGTGCCCTCGGTCGAGGAGCGCACGGAACTGGTGATGCAGGAGACGCCGCGCGGCGAAGGCGCCGACATCGTGTTCGAGTGCGCCGGCTTCCTGTCCGCGACGCCGGAGGGCCTAGGCTACTGCCGTCACAGCGGCACCTTTGTTGAGGTGGGGCACTTCGTGGACATGGGTTCCATCGACTTCAACATTAACCGGTTGTTGATGCGCAAGAACCTGTCCCTGGAGGCCGTCTGGGCATCACAAACCAGCCACTTCGTGCAGGCCCTGCCCATTCTGGAGCGAGGGGACATTCCGTTCGGCGACATGGTCAGCCATGTCATTCCCCTGGACCGGGTGGCCGAGGGCTTCGCCGCCCTGAACGGCACCTACCATCTGGGCGACGAGACGGTCTGCAAAATCGCCGTGTCCGGCTCTGCCTGAGCCCGGCGCGTTCGCAACGCGCCGGCGAGGCCTTGCCCGCCCGGGGCTCCCCTCGGGCTGCCGCCACGAAACGTGAACAAGGGTGTGCCGGGATCCCAAACCCCAGATGCACTTCTCCGGCCCGGCGCACCAGCAGTCGGGCCGGAGGCATATGCCGGATGGTTACGTGCCGCCGGAAAAGCATGTGTCCATATCAGCATTGAACCCACCTCGGATCCGTACATTGCACGGATGTCCGAAATGTGTGGGATGCCTCAGACGCACGACAGCTTTGAAATCCACGGTGCAGGTGCTTGCGAGGTCAGGAGGTGCGCACGACGATGAATGGCAATCTGCATACTTTCTCCCGGGCTACTTCACAGGCTCTTCATATTGATGGCGAAGAATGCCAGCCATAAGGAACAATTGGCTTCCCAATGGGAGAGTCTCATAAGGGGAACGCCGCGAACATGAAGGAGGTCGGGCTATGACGGGTGAAAAATCAAGCGCCAAATCCGCGCCTCTGGTTTGCGCAGTACTCCCCGGACCAAGGACGCGGATGAAGGTCGCAGCCTTATCGTCGGAGGACGTTGGGACTGTGGCGTCTGGATCTCCAACCCGCAATCCCCACATGACCAGGCGGGATCTGCTGCGGGTTCTGGGGGCCGCGGGTGGCGGGGTCCTCGCCGGCTGCCTGCCGACAGGCAGCACCGATTTTTCCTCCCCCGCACAACCATCAACCAGGATGCCCGCAACCCCCACGCCGGTTACTTCCATTGCCCAGCCGGATTGCGTTATCACGCCTCAACTGACCGCAGGACCTTTCCATTTCGATGTCGGCTTGATCCGACGCGACATCACCGAAGGCAAACGAGGCATTCCCCTTCGGGTCGCGATCCGCCTGGTGCAGGCAACCTCGTGCCAGCCGATTGGCGACGCCGTAGTGGATGTCTGGCACGCCGACGCGGTAGGCCGGTACTCCGGCTATCGTGGACAGGGAGATGACAATGTGGACACCACCGGCGAGACCTTCCTGCGCGGAATCCAAGTCACCGACGCTGACGGAGTCGCTGAATTCGAAACGATCTACCCTGGCTGGTACCGTGGCAGGACCGCCCACATCCACTTCAAGGCCTATACCGGCGAACAGAGCTTCATAACTTCACAATTGTATTTTCCCGACGACACCACCGATGCAGTCCACTTGGCGGAACCCTACTCTATGCGAGAGACTCGCGGTATGACGAACGCGAACGATCGCCTCTTCAGAAGCGATTTGTTGGGACACATCACGCACACCACCGACGGCTACGTGGTTTCACTGACTGTGGGCGTTGGGTAGTGTGTTCCGGTCTGATATGGCGGAAGGGGCATTCCTGTGGCGAGGTTGCCGGTCGGCTTGCCGGGATGAAAGTGCCCTTGTGCAGGCCTTGGTGCGTTCGTTGTCGGAGATCGAAAGCCCGGATTGCAGGCATCCATGGGGTGGCGACCAGGGTTGGCCTCAAAGCCGTTGCAGCCCACTGGATCCGCACGGGTTCAGTCCCTGACCGGCCCTGCTTCCGGCCGCAGGGTCCTGCCGTCACTGGTCATGGCCGGAAAGGAGAGGCCCCCCTGTGATTGGAGTCCCTCCGGAGGCTCGACTTCGGAGGGATGCGGTGCGTACTTGGTGGTAGGGTCTGACCGGAGCGGCCGCCGACCGTCGCGCCCCGCACGCGGGTGCGGCTGGCACCCGGGGCCCCGGCCTCCCTTGAGGCGCGGACCCTTGCGGGGCCGCGTGGCCCGCAAGGCCGCAGCCGCGCGTCCGTGCCCGGTATCGCAGGGCGGAACAGCCCCCTAACTTCTCGTTGCAGTGTTTAAGTAGGCGCGCTGCTTCGCCGAAAGGCCAAGCCTGCTGGAGAGCCGGTGTCTCCTGTGGTGCTTAGTCCTACATACGTTGCGGACGTTGCTGCTAATCCCGGTATTCAAGGAAAGGCACGTTGGGGGCGTTTGCACCTCGTTCTTGCTGGTTCTGCCCGACAACGAAAGGCAGGGCACGCAACCCCGTGGCCAGATTGAATATTTCGGCCCGATTGGTGGCTCTGGTACGGTCGTGATCCTGGACGGTGATGGATATTTCGGCCACGGCGTGGATGATGTCGCCCTGGTCGTTTTCGCAACGGATGATGCTGTCTGCTTCTTCCAGCTGGTCTGCTTGTTGACGGTCGATGAGGCCCTGCTGTATTGCGGGAACCAGAACCTGTTCCTCAAAGTCGATTGCGGGTTGTCGACTGGCGTAAACGAGCGTGGCGCGTTCCATGCCAAGGGCCCTTCTGATCAGCCGTCGGGACCGTTCAATGGCTTTGGATTCGTAGTCGCTGCCCATCAGGTTGGCAATCTGGCCGGCCATTCGGGATGTATCCCCCTTGACTTCGGCCATGTCCTCCTTGAGCACGGCCACATCCTGTTTGACTTCGGCCATATCCTCCTTGAGCACGGCCACATCCTGTTTGAGCACGGCCACGTCGTCTTCGACGCGCGTGAATCTTGTGGGTAGCTGGAGTAGTTCCTCGGCGAGGATTTCCTTTCTGAGGTCCCGACGGAGGTCGTCGTCCCTGCGGATAGCTTCCACCAAATGCTTATGGAACTCGTGTTGCAGGTTGGGATCCTGATCGAGGGCGGTCAGGATGTCCTGCATGGTTGTGATGCTTGGCTGATTCATGGCATTTACCCAAGCGGGATTATACGCGGACCGGAGTGCGAGCGAACCTGGACTTGCGGAACGAAAAGCTCCCCGAAGCTAGCCAACGACCGCACAGGTCCTGCTTCCGTGGGGTCCCGGCCCAGGATGCGAATCTTCTGGAGGCCTGCTTCCGCGGTTGGGTCATCACAGCACCGGCTTCGCCCGTGGGGTGGTGAAGGCCATGGCGCAGGAGCAGCCAAACGCGTGGAAACCTTCCGGTTTGGAGCACAAATCGGAGTCGTGCATTGTGCACAACCGGTGTCCGGCTGTTGGACGGCCGGAACGGGGTACCTGCCTTGCAGCCTGTATCAACCCTGTTTTGCAGCGTGGCGGCACCCCGCCACGCTGTCTGTCAGGAACTGTAGGCTCAGTGGGACGCCACCCATTCCTCAGCCGGAAGCTGCCGCATTGTCCGGCCCCCGGCAGAACTCGGCGGCGGTTGCGGCGTACAGCAGGGCGATTCGCTCCAGTTCGGAAACGGGAACCTCCTCGTTCACTGTGTGGGCCCCCAGAGCGTCCGGGCCGTGGGTGACGGCCGGAATACCCACCTCCGCAGTGTAGATGTTGCCGTCGTCGATGAACAGCTTCGGTCCATCGGGCAGCGGACGGCCGACGAGTTCGGTGTGGACCTCCTGCACCACCTGCACGAGCGGGTGATCCGTCGGCAAACGGAAAGTGTCTCCCTGCTGCTCCCATTCCAGGGAGGTGGCGGTTCCGTACCGGGCATCGAGGCTGGTCAGGACTCCCTCAATTTGACGGCGCGCGTCCGCACCGGCTCCGGGCTGCAGCCAGCGGCGCGTGCCCTCGACGATGCAAGTTTGGGGGGACTGGTTGTAAATCTCCCCTGCCTGCACCTTGCCGATGAACAGGGATTCGCGCCCGGCGGGGGATTCCTCCGGACTGTCCGGCAGGGACAGGTTTCTGAGTTGGCCGACCAGATCCAGGCCGGCCCCAATCACGTCCGGCGTCCCGGGATCCGTGTGGATTTCATGGCTGGGCGGTTGGGCACGGCTGATTTCGATGCGGAAGATGGCCATGCCGCGTCCGGCCGTGGGCAACCAGGCAGCCTGGTATTCGGGCAGCAGGACCGCGTCCCCGTGGATGCCGGCGCGGCACAGGGCCACAACCTGACGTTTGTCTCCCCACGGTCCTTCATGGTGGTCGTGTCCGGTCAACAGCACCGAGCCGCGGACCGGCAGGTCCAGTTCCCGCAGCGTGCGCAGGGCCTCGACCGCGGCCGCGGTGCCGCCCTTCATGTCCGAGGCACCCGTCCCGAACAGCGTGCCATTCTCGATGCGCGGTGGTTTGAAGGGCAGGTGCACGGTGTCCAGGTGGCAGTCGAACTGAAGCACCGGTCCCGGTTTGCCCGAGTGCAGCCAGGCCACTACGGCCGGTGCAGGAGGCCAGTCCGCTTCCTCCCTGGACACGTCAAGGCCGGCCTCGGCCAGGATGTCCGCCAACACGGTCAGTGCCGCACCGGCATCCCGGGTGGGGCTGTGGACTTCCATTAGGCGGACGGCCGTCTCCAGCAGGCGTTCACGGCGGAAACGGGCCCGGAGACGCGGCAGGATTGAGTCGATGCTGTGCATGGAACCTCGGTTGGTTGTTCTCAGCGGAAGGCGGAGACAGAATGATGGTATGGTGATCCGAACGACAGCCGAATTCCAAATTCGGTCCCCAGCCGCCATATGGCGGCCTGAATCACCATATACCAGCAATCAGGGGTGCCGACTCTGCCCCCGAGGATCTCAATTCATGTCCAGCTTGCCGCAAGGCGAACTCTGCAGCGTCTACTCCTTTGCCCAAGGGGAGGATCCAATCGGATCCGCCACCCCGTTCACGCGATGCCTGCTGGTGGAACTACCCACGCCCTGGGATCGCGATGTCTGGTCGACGTCCGACACGACCAAGGCCATCAAGAAGATAGCCGGGATGGCCAGCCGGCCCGGCGATGCAGTGCGGCTGCTTGCCTTCCAGCCGGACCCAAACCCGGATCCGGCCCGGGAGGGGTTGTCGCGCGTGTTCGTCTACCGGAGACCGGAATCGACCGACGGTTTTTCCACCTATGCCAAGCGGGAGTACTTGGCTCCCTCCGGGGATCTGCTGACCGTGCTGCCCGAACTGCTGCAGGAACCCGCGCCCGATTCGTTGCCGGCTGGCGTACAGGAACTCAATGGACACACCCGGGACATTTTCCTCTGTACCCATGCCGACCGGGATGTCTGCTGCGGCCGGTTCGGCAGGGAGCTGTTTGAGTCCCTGCAAGCCTCGGATCAGGTTCGGAACCAGCCCAATCTAAGGCTGTGGCGCGTGTCCCATCTGGGCGGGCACCGCCTGGCACCGACCCTGATGGACATGCCCAACGGTATGGCCTTCGGCCATCTGACCGCGGACACGGCGTTGTCTCTGCTGGAGAGGAACGGAAATCTGGAGGCTGTGCTCCGCTGTTACCGTGGCTGGAGCGGAATGGAGCCGATGGCTCAGATCGCGGAACGGGCCGTATGGCGCGAGACCGGCTGGCAGTGGACCGAATATCATCGTCAGGCGTCCGTGCTGGCTCGCAACGAGGACAAGTCGGGCACTGTACGCATCGACTGGGCCGCGCCGGATGGCAGTTCCAGCGGCAGTTGGGAAGTGTCGATCGAGCATCGGGACCAGGTGCACACTCTCAACAACTCCTTCACGGAGAAGTACTTCTACATCGATCGTTTCGAGGTGACGAACACAGTTTCCGTTTAGTCGTCGTACGGAACCTGACCGGTTCGGGCCACCCGTGGAGCCGGGGTGTGGTTGAGGGTCACATCGACCTGCTGAACCGACCTGGTCAGCCAACTTGATGAATTTGTCCTCCGGACGGCAAGCGCACGGTGATGTGTAGCCCGACTGTGTGGAATGCGCCGGTGGTCCGCCGATCACCGTAGGTCGGGGGCGCGAAGCCGCCCGCGGGCAATGACCGGCGTCTCGTAACCAGCGAACGTGCAAGTTCCGATGCATCTCCTAGCATCGCAACATCCCCTGTTGCGATCAGGGGTTTGTCAGAAAGGCTCGTGGCCCGCGGACAGGCGGTGCCTCGAGTAGACGGCAGGAGACATTCAGGGGAACTTGAACGCGCGTGGCCATACAGGTTGATTCGACCGGGACCGACTTCCTCCGATGTGACTGCGCTGCCTTGTTCCAGCCCGAATGAACATGCTTGCCGTTCTGGCGGTTGCGTAAAGGCTCAAGTAAAGGAGTTTCAATGATTCGTCTGTACAAGGTGTTGGCAGTTCTTGCCATTGCCGCCCTGATCCCGGTTGGGCTGTTGCCGGCAGTGCCGGTGTTGGCTGCCGAGCCACTCAATGCATGCGCCAACCGGGAAGACTTCAGATTTGTGGTGACCATCACCAACGTTTCGGATCAAAGCGATACGCCCACACCGTTCGCCCCCGGTGTCTGGGCCCTGTCCGACAAGCCCGGTCCGCTCTTCGTGCCCGGTGCCCATCCCGGCATCCTGTTTTGGGATTTCGATCCCATCAAGACCCCCGGCCTTGAAGACTTGGCGGAAGACGGCAATCCCGGCGTGGTGGCTGCCACGCTCGCTGAACACGGTGTCAAGCATGGTGTGTTCAACAGACCTGTTGGTGCCGAAAGGCCAGGGCCCTTGTTGCCGGGTGCCAGCTATTCCTTCATCGTAGATGCGGGTTCCGCTCCCAGGAACCTGACATTCGCCTTGATGTTCGTGCAGTCCAACGACTGGTTCATCGGCACAGACGAAGTTGGCATCTCCCTCGAAAGCCCGATGGGGGGCGCGATTTTGGGAGGTGACATCACCGATCAGCTTTATCTGTGGGATGCCGGCACCGAGGAGGACGAGCCCGTGGGCGAGGGTTCCAACCAGGCCCCGCGCCAATCCGGTGCGAACACCGGCCCCGAGGATGACGACAACACCGTACGCCTGGTTGAAGGGCCGAGCGTGTCCGATCTGGTCAGCGTTTCGATCCGCCGGGCCTTCGACACGGTATTCGACGTTACGGTCGAGAACACGTCCGGTTCGGCCATGGTCACAACGCCGTTTGCACCCGGGGTCTTCGCCGTGCACACGGATCCGGCCACCACCTACATGGAAGGGCATCCCCAGCTCTTCAAGGAAGGGCAGCCGAACCTGTACAACGGCCTGGAGGCCTTGGCCGAGGACGGCAATCCCGATCCCTTGTACGAATTCATTTCCACGGGTGGCGGCATGAGCGACGAGCCGGTGGCCGGCTCCTACGGCGTGTTCAACACTCCGGTGGGTGCCGATGCCCCCGGGCCGCTGCTGCCAGGCGAGTCCTACCACTTCACTGTTCGGGCCAATCCCCTTGCCCCCCACCTGTCGCTGGCGTTCATGTTCGTCCAGTCCAATGACTGGTTCCTCGCGACCGCGGACGACGGCATGGTCCTGTTTGACATCGACGGGAACCCCGTGTCGGGCAGTGTTCCGGTGTATCTGTGGGATGCCGGCACCGAGGAAGACGAGCCTGTGGGCGAAGGCCCCAACCAGGCTCCGCGCCAATCCGGCGCCAACACTGGCCCGGAGGACGACGACAACACCGTGCGCCTGGTTGACGACATGGACGCGGACGAACTGGTTGCCGTGACCATCACGCCGCGGCAGGCTCGGCATTTCCAGGTGTCAGTCACCAACGTTTCCGTCGACAAGCCAATCGCGCCCGGCGTGGTGATTCCGCACTGCGTCTGCGACCCGCTCTTCACGGACGGCCAGCCGGATCGGGGCCAAGGCCTGGAGAGCTTGGCCGAAGACGGCGATCCTTCGGGGCTGGCCGAGGTGTTGGCGCTGCAGGCCTTGCCGGTCCAAGTATTGAATACCCCTGTAGGGGCGGATGCGCCCGGTCCCCTGCTGCCCGGCCAGACCTACCAAACCACCGTGTTCCTGGAACCCGCGGAGCCGAACCTTTCGTTGGCGTTCATGTACGTTTTGTCCAACGATCTGTTCCTTGGTTCTCCTGCGGGCGGCATCCCGCTGTGGGACGAGTTGGGCAACCTGGTCCTCGGGGATGTGACCTCCAGCGTCTACTTGTGGGACGCGGGCACGGAACACAACCAGCCGCCCGGCAAGGGCGACAACCAGCCCTTGATGCAGGACGCGCCCGACATGGGTGATGCCGATATGGACAACACCGTACGCCTGGTGAACGACGGGTACGACTATCCGGCCGTGGCCGATTTGATCGCGGTAATCGTCACGCCCATCGATCCCGAATAGCTCGACTGAATGTTCAGGAAAGCCGGAGAGCCCCGCCTCGGCGGGGCTCTTGCCTGTTGGGTTGGTCTTGCTCCGGGAAATGCATTCCCAACCTGACGGTTTCCGGGTGCCCATCGCGTTGATGGGGCAAGGAGGTATCCGGTGAGAACACCTCCCGTCTATTTTCGGCTTGACGACAGTTCCCAGCCGCGTTCTGTCCGGAACCCGAACTGCGGCCTGGATTGATGGCTGTGCCTGATGCGGCATCGCCGGCGGCTTGGAAAACAGCCCAACCCCTTGGGTCTTGGTGAATTCGCCGGGATCAGGTGTTCCGCTGCGGTTCCCAGTGCAACCACCAACCCGAGTGCATTCCAAGCACCCTTGATGCCTGTCCGGAACGAAGCTCCAGACCCGCTAATACGACTTTCCCCCTTCGCAAGACACCGGGGGATAGTCTTCGGTTTCCTCAGCGGTATGAACCTCGTATTGGCTGCCGTCGTGTTGGAAGGTTATCCGATAACCCGGGACAATGACCGTGCCGTATGCCTTGTCCGGCTCCGGGCATCCCAGGGACGTGTCAGACCACTGCACTGCCTGTTCGCTTACAAACTCCAGACTGTCGGGCGCCACTGAAAGCCGTTCGGCCAAAACCTGGCGGGCTGCCGCCTGCCGGTCGCCGTCGGCAACGGGCAACGCGGACTCTTCCGGTGTTGGGGTTGCCTGGACACCGGAGTCGTCGGGTAATGGATAGCTGCTGCACGCCGCGGTGATTCCAAAGACCAACATCAATGTTGCCGAAGCAATCAAGAAACGAAGTCGAGCAGAACACTGCATCGGACGGTGGCATGTCCGTGTTGTGGGGTGCATCGAGGTACTGTTTCAATCTCGTTGATATTGGTCAGAGAAGCCACGGATGATGGCGTTGGGCACGTTGTACCGAGCACCATCAAATCAGTCGGTACCGGACGCGATGAAATGCAGGCGAGCCGACCAGTTGACAGGGAATGGATTCCCAAAATCAACGAAAGTGAAACAGTGCCGCCGTGCATCGATAAGCCTTCAATTTTGTATTGTATTGTAATACCATGTAATACCATGTTTGACATGGACAGGATTTACCGCATCTCGCAGTTTGGCGCCCGCGTGGGGCGTTCGGCGCACCAGTTGCGCGTCATGGATCGCAACGGCACGTTCTCGGCACGCTGGACCGCGACCGGGAGGCGGTACTACACCGAGGCGGATGCACTGCGGTTCCCGGGCGGGGGCGACGTTGCCCCGCAGGGATTGACCGTGGTCTGCTGCCGGGTGTCCGGTCAGGGGCGGCAGGACGACCTGAAACACCAAGTTTCCGCGATGGAAGCGTACGGCCCGGGTGCAGGCGTGCCGTGGACGAGTGGTAGTCGGAAATCGGGGGCGGCCTGCATTGCAAGCGCAAGGTGTTCCTGTCGTTGATGGAGCGCATCGAGAAGCGGGAGATCGCC
>JAPPAJ010000177.1 GCA_026705565.1 Caldilineaceae bacterium
GACATAGGTGTAGTCGCTGCTGCTGAGGCTGAGGAAGCTGACCTCCTCGAAGCCGGTGTGTTCGCAGATTTCGTCGACGGCGGCCAGCACTTCCTCGACGGGCCGTTCCCTGACCGGTCTGAAAATCATCCCCGCCTGGCAGAAGCGGCAGCCGCGCGTGCAGCCCCTCATGATCTCGATGGCGGCCCGGTTGTGGACGGTGTCCACGAACGGCACGATAAACCGCGTGACGGGCGGCGGCAACACCTTGACAACCCGTTTCATGACCATGGCCGGCGCCGCCGGATCGCAGGGCTTGGTGGCTGCCAGGGCACCGTCGTCGTGGTAGGAGGCTTCGTACAGGGCGGGCACGTAGACGCCGGGCACGGCGGCCAGTGTTCGCCACAGGGACAGCCGATCCAGATCCGGGTCGGCCTCCCGCCGCGTCCGCCATGCGCGATGTGCCTCGATGACCTCGATCATGACCTCTTCGCCTTCCCCGATCACCATGGCATCGAAGAAGGGACTCATGGGTTCGGGGTTGTAGCAGCCCGAGCCTCCGGCCAAAACGATCGGATGGTCGGGTTCCCTGTCCGCCGCCCGCAGGGGCAGTCCGGCCAGGTCGAGCATGGTCAGGACATTGGTGTACAGCTGTTCGTATGGAAGGCTGAACCCCAGGATGTCGAAGTCGCGCACGGGATGGCGGGTTTCAAGGCTGAACAACGGAACGCCTTCGTCCCGCATCACCTGCTCAAAGTCGGGCCACGGGCAATAGACCCGTTCCGCCAGCATGTCGGGGCGCTTGTTGATGAGGTCGTACAGAACCATCAGGCCGAGGTTGCTGCCCCCCAACTCGTAAATGTCGGGGAAGGCCAGTGCAACCCGGTCGCGCAGGCCGCGACCGGACCAATCCTTGACCACGCTGTTCAACTCGCCGCCCGTGTAACGGGCCGGTACGTTGACGCGCGGCAAAACCCGGTCGAGGGTTTGTGTGATCGCCTCAGGTGTGGCCAGCATGCAAAAATCCAACCACGTTGGTAGTGACTATTGAACTCCGACTTGCGCCGAATGCAAGGAAGGGGGTTGAGCGAAACGGCTCCCTAGCGCAACCATCGATTGTAGCACGCAGGCAGGCCGTCGGATCGCAGTCCGGAGCCCAATCTCCTAAGCCGGGATGGAGGTCCGCAAACAGAACGCACAGACGGCCCCGGATCCGGTTTGTTTCGCTCAAGGATTCAACGTGCTCCAATCGTGTCGCGGCTTGCCTGGAACGAGGGGTGGTTTGGCGGTCCTTGCCACTTGACAATTCGTCCGAGCGCGGCCTAGAATCCGGCCACATGCCTGAGCCAACAATTCCTACTCGGCTTTGGGGCGCATTCGTCTAATGGTTCAGGATACCGCCCTCTCAAGGCGGTGATACGGGTTCGAATCCCGTATGCGCTACCACCGCCACCCCGTGATCACGGGCTGTGGCCGAAAGCCCGGGCTCGCCTTCCCTCCAGGTGTCCCGGGCTTTCTTCTTGCCAATTCCCTGGTTCCCGTCCAGGACAGCCATGGCGGCACCGGCCCGCAGTCTGGGAACGGGGTGTCGCGGTATCCGGGAAAGGATCGCAGCGGTCCAAGGAGACCTTCCAGATGCGCATCGAAAACGGCGGACCGCACATTGGCCACGAATGCCTGGTACTGTTTCCATTCGACGACCACAGCCTGCCCTACCAGAACGGAGTGGAACTCAAGCTGCACGGGCATACCGCGCCCTGCGGAACCACCCCCAGGGTGCTGGAACCCGGTTCCCCGGGCGATCCGGACTCGCTGCGAGCCATCTACTATGGCTCGGTGCACCGGGTGGGGGACCAGTTGTACATGTGGTATCTGGGGCAAGACCATGATCAAGGCTGGTTCAGCCGCGTGTGCCTGGCCACCAGCCGGGACGGGCACACCTGGCACAAACCGAACCTGGGACTGGTGGAGTACAAGGGCAGCAGCCGCAACAACCTGGTGGACCTGCACCAGGGTCATGTGCATGTCCAGTCCTGTGTCGTATTCCACGATCCCGACGATCCCGATCCGGCCCGCCGCTTCAAGATGGTCTACCAGACCCGCATCTACGACTGGCAGTTTGCGGTGGCCTTCAGTGCGGACGGTATTTCCTGGACACCACACCCGGACAATCCCGTGGGCTACTGGCTGGAAATGGCCGGCGGCATGCGGTTCAACGACTGCTATTTCCTGACCGGGCAAGGCGGCAACCATGCGCGTCGGCTGCGCAATCTGGTGATCTACACATCCTACGACTTCGAGGACTGGAGCTCCGCCTCCGTGCTGGGCATGCAGCGGTCCGGCGGGGACCGGCTGTTCCACGAGTGGCAGGGCACCGCCGGCAAGCAGATTCACCTGGGTGCAGCCCTGTGGAACCGGAACAACGTGATGCTTGGCTTCTATGGCATGTGGAACGGCCATCCGTCCAATGATCGGCGGCTGGTGGTCATGCACCTGGGATTGGCCGTAACGAACGACGGTCTCCACTACCGGGAGCCGATTCCCGATTATCCGATTGTGTCCGCGGCCGAGGACGGATGGGAAGTCCTGCCGGAAACCCGCACCAGCGACAACTATCCGTCACTGATTCAGGGACAGGGTTTCGAGAACATCGGCGAGGAAACCCTGTTCTGGTACGCGCCGTGGCCGGAACAGGCCAGCGACGGCATCCGCGTCGCGAGTTGGCCGCGCGATCGGTTGGGCTCCTTCAAGCCCTACCTGGATCAGCGCATGGCATCGCGGGGCGACTCGCACGTGATATCGGCACCCATCGATCTTGAAGGACGTCCCGCCCGTCTGTCCCTCAATGTGGACGGCCAGGACGGACACTGGCAGGTGCGCTGTTCGGTGCTGGACGAGCGGATGTGCCCGTTGCCCGGCTTCGGCGCCGCCGACTGCCGGCCCGTCGCAGCCGGTTTGGCCGAACCGGTGATCTGGGCGGACGGCCTTGACGCGATCCCGCCCACGGAGGGGCGGATCAGGCTGCGCGTCGACTTTGGCGGCATCCGGCCTGAGGATGCCAGCCTCTACGCACTGTATCTTGATCCCGTGGTGTGAGCGGCCCGGTCCAAGCGGCTGGCGGCAGGGAGCCGACCGGGGTGCCGATCACGGCGGTGCCAGTGAACCCCGGACCTCCCTCGGGGTCTCAACGGCATCGTGGAACGACCGGCGACCAAAACCAACGGGATTCGGTCCGGCACCCAAACCTCCCTGTTGATTCCGGACGCCGGTTCGCTCCGAAGGGCCGTATTGACAGTGGATTGGCCTTACTCGAAGCTTGTTGTGCCGACCGCACCCACGAACTCGGGAATGTCCTTGTGTCCAAGGACCTGTCGGATGGCATGGGCCTCTCCGAGGTGGAACCAATAGTGGTAAATCACGCGCAGCAGCGTGTGGCCGAGGACCTCGGGTACCTCCCTGTCCCCGTGGCGAAGCCGGACGTGCAAATCCCCCTGAGCGAGTTGCTGCAGGTAGGAGTCCGCTTGGTCGGTGATTTGTTGCCACTGGGTCCACATGTCATTCCACGACGGAACCGATGCGTCGGCACCGGAATGGGCCACCTGGACATCCAGGTCCATGTCCACCCCTTGGCCCAGCAAAACGAACATCGTGTGTTCATGAAAGGCCATGTGCGCCACCACGAAACTCAGGCTGTTGAACGGTGGAATCACGCGTTCTCCTTCCTCGGCCGAAATCCCTTCCATCACACGCACAAATTCCCGGCGGGTGAACTCGAGCTGCGTCACAAGCGGATGTGTCACAAAAATGCTCCCTGACAGGTGAATTGCCCACAATCCGGCAACCAAAGCCAACGACGCTAATTTTGACGCCATGGCCGCCGGCAAGTCTATAATGCAGGTTCGCGTCCAGCGCGCCAAGATGTCAGTCAGCGGTGAGGAATCTTCATGTATGCCATTGTGCGTACAGGCGGCAAGCAGTACCGGGTCAGGGAAGGCCAGACCTTCGAGGTGGAGCAGTTGGCCGGCGAAATCGGCGACAGCATTGAGCTGACGGATGTCCTCCTCCACTCGGACGGCACCAATGTGACCATTGGTACACCGGTTGTGCAGGGCTCTTCCGTTACCGCGCGCATCACCGGGCAGCACAAGGGTCGCAAGATCGAAGTGTTCAGGTACAAGCCCAAGAAACGTGTCCGGGTTCGGCGCGGCCACCGACAGCGGTACACCCGCCTGCAGGTGGAGGGAATCTCAGGTCCTGCCGCGTAGGCGGGGAATCCGCAGCCCTGGCTGGTTTTGCCCCGGGGGTGCACGCAGAAGGTCGGAACAGGAGGCGATTCAGCCATGGCCCATAAGAAAGGTGGCGGTTCGAGCCGCAACAATCGAGACTCGAATGCGCAGCGACTGGGTATCAAGCACTATGGCGGCGAAGCGGTACAGGCCGGTTCGATTCTGGTGCGCCAGCGAGGAACCCGCATTCATCCGGGCCTCAACGTCGGCCGCGGCAAGGACGACACGCTCTTTGCCCTCAAGGACGGTGTTGTGTCCTATGGCTGGGCCCGCAAGAATCGCAAGAACGTCAGCGTCCTGGCGGCGGAGGATTCCCGGCAGCTATGAAGAAAGGCATTCACCCGGAGTTTTTTCCGGAAGCCACCGTCACGTGCTCCTGCGGTGCCACTTGGGTGACAGGCAGTACCAGACCCGAAATACGTACGGATGTGTGCAGCGCGTGCCACCCGTTCTACACCGGTGAGCAGCGGATCATCGACACGGCCGGCCAGGTTGAACGGTTCATGAAGCGTCTGCAGATCAAGCAGGACATGGATCAGTCCAGGCAGGCGATAGTGTCCGCCCGCGAAGCCGAGGAGCAGGCTGTTCGCCGGGCGCGGGCCCGCGGAGACGATGTGGAAGCGGCGCGAGAGGCAGTGCGCCAAGAGGTTGAGGCTGAATAGGCGTCAGGTGTCTGCCTGCGAGCGGGTTGCAGTCACGCAGTGGTGTTGCTGACGCGGAGGCATTGCGGCCTGGAACAGCCAACAGGGAAAAACTTAAGTAAGGTGGGCGACGGCAGATTGACGTCTCCTACCGAGCAGGCTGTGCAGTAAATCTGCGGTTGTCCCGCGTGTATGGGACGCCGCTGCCTCCATTCGGAACCGGTGCGGCCGTGTCTGGCTCGGTGATGCTCAGGTTTTTGGGTCGAATCCCTTGAGGCCGTAGTACGGACAGGCGGCGGTTGCGCCGAGACAGGGGTGGCAGCCGTTCGCTGCAATCTGCCCAAAACCGCACAGACACGCTTTTTGCGAGCGAGCCAACAGGTGTCGTGTGAGGGGCTTCCGTTTGGCAGTGCCAGGAAGGTGCATGGCTAGGCCTTGTTGAGCCGGCCGCAGAGGGCGATGGCCAAGCAACGGTCCGCGCTGCAGGGGACCGCCGGCATCGGGAGGTTCCGTCAGGTTGTGCAGTTTGGTCCGATCGACACGCGGATCTCCGGTAGTTCCAGGATCTCAACCAGTGGCAAGGGCATTACAGCATCCATGAGGTCGTTTTCCCAAGGCAATTTCCAAACCTGCTCCTGCCTGCTCCTGCCTGCTCCTGTAGCCATGCCTTCCCATCCCATCTGGGTGCGATCTCCCTGACCCCTGATTGATGTCGGGTTCGATTGTCACGTATGTTCAAATTGGGCGCGTGACGGTTCAAGGAATCTGCTATGCCTAGGCGCAAGGGTGACATCGAAGTCATTTGCGGCTCCATGTTCAGCGGCAAGACGGAGGAACTGCTGCGGCGCCTGCGTCTGGCCCGTGTAGCCGGGCAGCGCACCCAGTTGTTCAAGCCCGTGATTGACGATCGCTACAGTTCGGACAGCGTGGTCACGCATGACGGTACCCCTAGTCAAGGTGCGACCAACGCCGACGACGCCTCGGACTTGCTGGCCAAGGTGGAACCCGGATCCAACGTAGTGGGTGTCGACGAGGCCCATTTCTTTGACGATCGCCTGGTCGAAGTGTGCATCTATCTGGCGCACTGGGGCAAGCGCGTAGTGGCCGCCGGCCTTGACCAGGACTACCGAGGCAACCCGTTCCACCCCATGCCGCGCCTGATGGCGGTGGCCGCCGACGTCACCAAGATGCACGCGATCTGCATCGTGTGCAAACGTCGGGCTTCGCGGACCCAGCGCCTCATCAACGGACAGCCGGCCCGCATCGACTCGCCGCTGATCCTGATTGGCGGCAAGGAATCCTATGAGGCCCGGTGTTCAAACTGTCACAGTGTTCCCGGAAAGATCATCAGGCGGCCCTGAATCCCAAGCGGTCAGCCATCTTTTGGTCCCGCTGGTTGGCCCAGCAGTTCCAGTGGTCCGGTTTCGGGACCTGTCCATACATACCGACGACCTGCCGCCTCGAGTGTGACGGTCAGGCAGGGGCAGTCCATGGACGGGTTGTGCCCGGTTTGCACGTCAACCAGCTTGACGTCCGAGAACCGCAGGCCCTCCATGGTTGCCAGGTTCAGCATGGCGGATGCCACGACGGGGGCATCCTCGTTGAACTCCGTCGCGGCGGGAATCCCTTGTAACTTGGCGGTCGGCCCGGGGCCGGTGTGCACCGTAAAGGTCCGGTCGCCAGCCTGCATCTGTATGACGCAGCCGGGCGTCAATGCCTGGACATATGCGACCCCCGGCTCGGAGATGCCAAGGCTGGCGTCTGGCCACAGCTTGTGTTCCACCTTGACGATGGTCACGCTGGCGAGTTCAATGTCCAGCTCGTCGGTGACATGAATCAGAGCTGCCGACACCTGTTGTCCAACCTCTGTCAGGTTTACTGGCTGGGGGGCGGATTCGGGATCTGAAACGTTCATCGCGGGTTTGTACATAGGTGGCTGTCGGTGGCCCGGTTTCCGCTCGCGATCCGTGGTCGGGCTGTCCTTGTGGCACAGGGCGAAGCGGGGCTGCGAAAGTATAATGGGCGGTCCCACCCTCTGATTCCTGGCTTTCCGCGAGCATGTCGGACACCCGCGCATTGACCTGCCGCCTGCCGGCTCGCCTTCACTTCGGTTTGCTGGACATGAACGGATCGCATGGCCGCGTGGACGGTGGTATTGGATTGGCCATCCAGGAACCGGCTTCCGTCATCAAAGTCGCACGGTCGGCCGATCTGGCCGTGTGTCCCGGCAACCTGGACGCCCGACTCAGGGAGCGGATGGAAGTGGGCTTGGCTGCAGTGCGGAAGGACTTCGAGCTTCCGGGTGCCAAGGTTGAAGTGCTCGCGCGGCCGGCCGCCCACTCGGGTTTCGGCAGTTCGACCCAACTGCTGGTGGGTGCTGCCCGGGCTCTCTGCCTGTTGGCAGGACACACCGTGCCCGCCGCGGATCTGGCCCACCGCATGGGGCGGGGCGGCACGTCCGGCATTGGCACCGCCGTCATGGACGGCGGCGGTTTCGTGTTGGACGGCGGGCATCGATTCCGGCGCGGCCCGCGATCCAAGCAGGAGTTTGAACCCTCCGGCGCCGCGGCGGCACCACCGCCTCCGGTGCTGATGCAGGAGCCGTTTCCCGAAACCTGGGAGATTCTCATTGCCCAGCCGCCTGGACTTGACATAAGCGGCAAACAGGAACTGGCATTGTTCCATCAGGTGTGTCCCGTACCGGACCATGAAGTGGATGCGATGTGCCGCCTGCTCCTGACTCGGATCGCCCCGGCTGTGTTGGAGGAGGACCTGGACGAGTTCTGTGACGGACTCGAGGCCTATCAACGGCTGGGGTTCAAGGTGGCGGAAGTCCGGACGCAGCTGCCGGTCGTCCAGGAATGCATGGACCGGCTGCGCGCATTGGATGCCCGGGGGGTCGGCATGAGCAGTTGGGGACCTGTTGTTTTTAGTTTCGGTCGGGACCTGGCACCTCTCAAAAACGACTTGGATCCCTGGCTGACGGCCCTGGGAGGGAAGCCGGCCTTCATTACCAGGGCGGACAATCACGGTTGCCGGGTACTGCTGTGACCGGGCACCCCCTTGAACTCAAGGTCTGCGGCACGACCAGCCCCGCGGACGCCGCCGTGCTGAACGGCACCGCCGTCCGGTGGTGCGGCATCGTGGTGGAAGCCGATTTTTCGCCGCGCTCGCTGAGTGTCGAACGGGCCGCTGCCGTCCGCATGGCAACGGACCGGGATGTGGTGGCCCTCCTCTGCGAACCGTCGCCCGGTCTTGTGGCGGCGGTTGTCGAGCATGTGCGGCCGTTTGCCATTCAGCTGCAATGTGCCGAAGCGCCGGCCGAGGTTGCCCGGGTGAGGGCAGCCGTCGATTGCGAAGTCTGGAAGGCGGTGCATCTGCCTGCTGTGGCGTCCCAGGCATCACCCGCGGCCTATGTGAGGGCCGGAGCGGACAGGCTGGTGCTTGATTCCCAGGTGGCAGGGGAGACCGGGGTGCGATTTGGCGGGACCGGCCGCGTCGGGGACTGGGGTCGTATGGCCGACTGGATGGCCGGGATTCGGGAGGTCCCCGTAATGCTTGCCGGCGGCATCCATGCCGGAAACCTGCATGAAGCTGTCCGGCAGACCGGACCGGACGGCGTCGACCTGTGCAGTGGGGTTGAGCGACAGGTGGGCCGCCGCGATCCGAAGCGTCTGGCCGAACTGCTGGCGGCCTGGCATGCCTTGGGACCCAACGGGGAGGCGGTGGGATGAAGGCGGCAGTGGTGCACGGCCTGAACGACATCCGCATCGACGAGGTGCCGATGCCGGAGATTGGGCCCGCGCAGGTGCTGGTGCGGGTGGGTGCCGCCGGGGTTTGCAGCACGGATGTCAAGACCCTGGCAGGCCTGAGTCCGCCCCGAACCGTTCCGGCAATCCTGGGCCATGAAGTTGCCGGTCTGATTGTCGAGACCGGAACCGACGTGGATGACTGGCAGGTGGGCCAACGAGTGGCGGTGTACCCCATCGCGGCCTGTGGCGGATGCTTCTACTGCATGGCCGGACGCCACAGCCTTTGCCGCCGCGAGTACGGCCTGGGTCGCGGTGCCGACGGAGCTTTCGCCGAATATCTGGCCGTGCCTTCCGAAGTGCTGTCCCTGGGCGGCTTGGTGGACATCGGAGACACTCCGTATGCCACGGCCACCCTGATCGAACCTTTGTCCTGCGTCTTGGCGGCCGCACGCCAATGCAGTACGGGAGAGGGCAGTTCCGTGGTGGTGGTGGGTTGCGGGCCGATGGGCCTGCTGCACGTGTACGCCAGCCGGTACCTGGGAGCCGAGGTTGTGGCAGTGGACATGAATGCGGAACGCTTGGAACATGCTCGGCGGCTGGGGGCACAGGCAGCCCTCAATCCCGAACGCGACTCGATCCGGGAAGGCGTGCTGGAGGCAACCGAAGGCCTTGGAGCCGACATCGTGATTGCCGCCGTGGGCTTCGTGGACGCGGTCTGCCAGTCCTTCGATTATGTGCGTCCAGGCGGTATCCTCAACGTCTTCGGGGGCACCCCGCGCGGCGATATGATGACGGTGGATCCCCGCTGGCTGCACTACGGGGAAATAACCTTGACCGGAACCTTCGCGTCGTCCGTGCAGGACTTCCGGGAAGCCTGGACCCGGCTGCAGGAGGATCCGGATCCCGTCAATTCGATTGTCTCGCACCATTGTCGGCTTGACGACATCGTGGCGGCCGTGGACCGGGTCCGCACCGGGCAGGGCACCAAAACCATCGTGGTCTTCGACGAGGCGTCCGACGACGCTCCGTCGTCTCCTCATTAGCTGTTGTTCAACTTTCAATCGGAGCCGTGTTCCGTGTCTGATTCCTTCGTCCACCTTCACACCCACTCCGAATATTCCCTCCTGGACGGACTGAACAGCCTGGATCGGCTGGTGGGACGTGCAGCCGAATTGGGACAGCCGTCCTTGGCGCTGACCGACCACGGCGTCATGCATGGCGCCATCGACTTCCACCGAACCTGTCAGGGACACGGCATTCACCCGGTGGTGGGCATCGAGGCCTACCTGACCAAGTGGGGCCGGCCCATGGGCGGTCGGGACAAGTCCCTGGATGCCCAGCGCCACCACCTGCTCTTGCTGGCCCAGAACGACACCGGCTACCGCAACCTGCTCAAATTGTGCACCGAGGCCCATTTGGAGGGTTTCTACCACAAGCCCAGGGTGGATCACGACCGTCTTCGGGAGTTGAGCGAAGGCCTGATCTGCACGTCCGGCTGCCTGTCGGCGGAAATCCCCTGGCTGCTGTCCCACGGGCGCGATGACGAGGCCGCGGAGCGCACGGCGTGGTACGTGGAGACCTTCACCAAAGAGCGGTTTTTCCTGGAACTGGAAGGGCACGACATCCCGGAACTGGATGTCGTCAACAAGGGCCTGTTGCGCCTGGCCAAACAATTCGACCTGAAGATGATTGCCAGCAACGACGTGCACTACGCGTGCGAGGCCGACGGCAAGTACCAGGATGTTCTGCTGTGCGTTCAGACGGGCAGCAGACGGAGCGATGCCAAGCGGATGCGCATGACCGGAGACAGCTACTTCCTCCGGTCCCGCAGCCAAATGGAGGATGCCTTCCGCAGCAAGGTGGACCTTCCCCGCGACGTGTTCGACCGGACCATCGAGATTGCCGAGATGTGCAACGTCAATCCGGAGGACGATGCCTATCACATGCCCAGGTTCCCGCTGCCGGAGGGCTTCGAGACGGACAAAGCCTATTTGGAGGAGTTGACCGGCACGGGTTTGCGGAAGCTGTACGGGGGCCGTCCGGGGGAAAGCACCGCACAGGGCCGCCTGCGGACCGAACTGGACATGATTTTCGACATGCAGCTGGAGTCCTACTTCCTGATCGTGGCCGACATTTGCCGGTATGCCCAGGCGGAGAACATCTGGTTCAACGTGCGGGGTTCGGGAGCCGGCTCGATCGTGGCCCGTGCGCTTGGGATCACGAGTGTCGACCCCCTCAAGTACGACCTGATTTTCGAGCGTTTCCTCAATCCCGGACGCCTGACCATGCCGGATTTCGACCTGGACTTTCCCGACGACCAGCGGGAAAAGATGATCCAGTACACCATCGATCGGTACGGCAAGGATCACGTGGCCCAGATCGTGACCTTCGGGCGCATGAAGTCGCGGGCCGCCGTCCGGGATGTGGGCCGCGTTCTGGGCGTTGATCTGGGGGATGTCGACCGCATGGCCCGCTTGGTTCCGTCCGGTCCGGGCGCGGCCAAGCTAAAGGAGCTGCTCGACCCGCGGCACGATGCCCACGACCCGGACGTGGCGGCGGCCGCCCAGAGCGAGCCGCTGGCCGAGTTGATGCATGTCGCACCGGAACTGGAGGGGGTCGCGCGCACCGAGAGCATCCACGCGGCGGCGGTGATCATGTCCGAGCAGGAGCTATGGCGCTACACCCCGCTGAAGCGCGGTCGCAACACCATCTCGGAGTACGTGACGCAGTACGAGTTTCCGGTCCTGGAATCGATAGGCCTCCTGAAGGTCGACTTTCTCGGCCTCAGCACCTTGACCGTGATGCGGGAGGCCTGCCGGCTGATCGAGGAGTATCACAAGGAAGAGTGGGACATCGACACCATTCCCTATGAAGGGGAAGGCACGGAACAGGCCTTTGAACTGCTGTCCAGCGGCGAAACAGCGGGGGTGTTCCAGGTTGAATCGGAGGGGTTCCAGGACACGCTGCGCTCCATGCGGCCGACCCGGTACGTGCATATCATCGCGGCCCTGTCACTCTATCGGCCCGGCCCGATGGACTACATCGACCTGTACAACCGTCGGATGCACGGAGAGGTTTCGGTGGAGTACAAGCATCCGCAGCTGGAACCGATTCTGGCCGAAACCTACGGCATCATCGTCTATCAGGAACAAATCATCCGGATTATTCAGGAGTTGGCGAACTACACGGCCGCCGAGGCCGATTTGGTGCGGATTGCCATTAGCAAGAAGGAACGCAAGAAGATCGACGAGTCCCGGGCAGGTTTCATCACGGGATGCGCCGCCAACGGCATCGGCGAGAAGATCGCAGACGAAATCTGGCAGGACATTGAGTTGTTCGCCGGATACGGCTTCAACAAGAGCCACGCCGCCGACTACGCCAAGATCACAGTCCAGACCGCGTGGCTCAAGGCCAACTATCCTCAGGAATACATGCTGGCCATGCTGCTCGTGGAGCGGAACAAACCGGACAAGGTGACCCGCATCATCAGCGAATGCCAGCGGATGGGGATTCAGGTGGCGGCCCCGGACATCAACCAAAGCAGCCACGAATTCACCATCGAGGTGCGGCCGCAACTTCGGGATGGCACAGGTTCCCCCACCGCGGCCCAGTCGAACTTCGCTTTTCCGGTGCCCGAGGGTTCCACCATTCGCTTCGGCCTGGCTGCCGTCAAGGGCATCTCCAGCGAGGGCGTGGCCGGCGAAGTCGTTGCTCCCAGGCCGCCGGACGGATTCGCCAGCCTGGACGAATTCTGCGAGGTGTGCGACCTTCACGCATTTTCCCGCCGTTCGGTCGAGACCCTGATTCAGGCCGGTGTCCTGGATCGCTGGGGGAACCGCAAACAGCTGATGGACGCCCTGGATGCCATGATGGCACGGTCGAAAGTGGCCCACAGTGCCGGCTTGGAGGGGCAGAACAGCCTGTTTGGAGACGATGAAGAGGCGGTCAGGCCGCCGTCCGTGGTTCTGCCCGAGGCGGAACCGTCACCGGCGGAGATGGTTGAGTATCTGGGTGTCGAGAAGGAATTGCTGGGTGTGTCCTTGAGCAGCAGGCATCCCGTGACGGATCTGTACAACCGGCTCAAGGATCACTTCACCCTGGTCACGACCGCCAGGGCCACGGGCGATACGACGGTCAGGCAAAAAGCGCGGCCCATCAAGATTGTCGGCCTGGTTCGAGAGGTGCGCGCCATCAGGACCAAGAAGGGCGATGCGATGGCATTCATCACGCTTGAGGATGCCCACGGCGAGTTGCCCTGTGTCGCCTTTCCGGATGCCTGGCGCCGCCTCGCACGCACCGTCGTGGAGGGCGTCCAGTTGCTGTGCGACGGCAAACTCAGCTACAACCAGGCGCGGGATGAACAGTCGCTTCATCTGGAGCAGGTGAGGACCTACTCGGACTTGGCGGACTATCAGGCCAAGGAACGGCCCGCCATCCAGCGATCGCCGGCGTTGCCTGGCCCCGACGGGGGAAGCGACGATCCGCCGGACACTTCCGAACCGGCCGGCCGGCCGGCCGAGACGTTCGTTGTGGACGAAGCGCCATCCAAACCGGCCGGACACGTGTCGGAACCGGAACCCCGGCAAGAAATCGGCGAATCGGATGAAGTTCCGTCCGAGCCGGAGCCGACCGCACGCGAAACCACGGCCACCGCGTCGCCGACGAAGTTGGACCAGCACGCGCAGGCCGAGCCTCCCGCGGACATGCAGGCGGAGGCCGGCCGCGTGGCCCTTTATCTGCGGATCGACGAGGGCAAGCCCGCGGGCGCACAGGTAGCCGCAGTGCAAAAACTCAACGACACGCTGAACGCGGCCCAAGGGTCGGACCGCTGGACGGTGGAACTGATTGTCAGCGTGAACGGGCTGTCAACCGGGTTCAGGTACCCCGAACCCATGCCACTGGACCCGGAGAACGGGGACCTGTCCGATCAACTGGAGGAACTGGGCGTGAAGCTGTGGGTCGAACCGAATCGGGATGTCAACCGAGTGTGACCTGCCCGTCCCAGGTCCCTACGCCGCCAGCCCGATAGCCGCCCGGATCGTAGCCAGATCCCCGTAGGCTCGCTGCACCACCGTGCCCTGCTGTTGCAGGTTCTGGTCGACTTCCGGACCCACAACATCCGGACTGGCCAGAATGGTGACGCGTCGTGCATAGGCGGCTTCGTCCGCGCTGAAGCCGAACGTTGCGCCGATGGCCGTCAGTTCGCCGACCAGCAACGGCAGGTACACCTTGGTTGCGAAGTGTTCCCTGGGCCCGAACAGAATGTAGTGCTCCATGGTCTTGACCGACAGGACGCCTGTGGCCTGCAACGGCACTGCTGGTTGGACGGGCGCAACGGGCTGGACCGGCGGCGTGGCCTGAACAGGAGGCGATTCGGGGGGTGAAGACGCCACCGGGGCGGGAGGCACGGCGGGAGTCAACGGCTCGGCACTGGGAACCTGGGTCGGTTGCAGGCTGTTGTCCAGGGATGGAGCCGGGCTCTCCGGGGGGGCGGCTGCCGGTGCCGCCGGAGCCGGTTCACTGGCCGCGGGTGCCTCCGGGACATCCAGGTCCAACTCGATTTCATTGCTGCCATCCAGTTCGATGACCTGCGACTCGACGACCAGGTCGCCACTGTCGGGATCGATCACCTGCAGCACGCAGTCGCCGGCCGGAATGGACTTGAACCGATAGGAACCGCTGCGGGGAATGGTTCCCTCCCCGAGGATTTCGTTGTCGGCCAGCAGCCTCAAGGTGAGCCCAACGCCGTTGGACACGAGGCCGTGGATGACGCTTTCCTCGGTTTCCTCGATGACTTCCTCGAACTCGACTTGGAAGGAGTGGTGGAAGAGCGTGTTGCCGCTGCGCGTGCCGTCCTCCAGCAATTCGTCCGGATGGTTGGCCGTAAGACCTGATACGACTTCGCTGGGAGCGCCCAGCATCTGCACGTTGCAGACCTGCCAGGTGAACATGGCCACGTGGCCGATGGATTCGCGGCGGCTCCGGCGCAACTTGTATTCCTGACTGCCGTCTTCCCATTCGACCAGGAACAAGACCTCGTCGGACGTGCTGTCCGGATGGAAATGGGCCTGGACGAAGATATGGTGCCGCCCTTGGTTTTCCTCGGGGGACAAGTGTCGGACCTGCCGTACTTTCCAGTATCGGCCAGCCCCTTGGGGAAGCATCGAATCGATGGCCACACCGTAGTGCGAGGCCAGATTAACAGATGAAGGTTCCACTTGCATACCTGTGTTTTGTGCGGTCGCTGGTTCAGGGTTCGGCTGAAGCACCGGATCCGAAGCAAGTTCCGGAGCCGAGGGCTGCCCCCGCTGCCGGCGGTCTGAGAAGAGATTTCCGAGGCTCATTCACCAGATCCTTTGAATGCTGCGAAGTTCGACAGGTTCCTGCTTGCGCGCAACCGGTGGGGGAGCCGAATCGTATCATAACGATTTGAATCCGGATTCCCCCTTCCATGGCCCGGGCTTCGGTTTTCCGCCCCACTTGCGGCACCAGTTCGAGGGTTGACAATGACATGCCGGCATCCGCGGCCGGCCATGAAATTCCTATTGGTGGCGTGTTGGCTGGCCGAGACCACCGAAGTCGTTATGAATCACAAGGCGGGATGCACCATGCCCAACGGCCTGCGCATGTCCAAGCGGCTTGGCCGTTCTGGAGCGCTGGCCGTGGCCGAAAGAATGGCCGGAGTTTGAGGTGGCCCGTCCAAGCAGCAGAGTAGAATTTAAGCCGCGGCACATGCAGGGGACAGATCATGGCAACAGTCGTTCGGGAGCGGGAATACCCACAGGCGGTGTCCAACGGGCGCGTTCGGGAACGGTACGTCGACGCGACCATGACGCGCGCGGCACGGGAGGCGCGGATTGCTTGGCGGCTGGAGCATTTGGCGGCGTGGCGGCACGACCTCGAAACCTTGGAGCACTTCGACCCCGACTATCCATACGATGTTGCCCACGAGTACGACTACGACTGGACGACCGATCCCGATTACGGTGCCGAAGGCGTGTATTTCAGTGAATTCGAAGAGGACGGCGTGCTAATCGACGACTCCCGACCCGGCTGGCTCCAGGAGCACATGCTGGTTACGGCCCGCGACCGGATTGGCCGCCGCACGATGACCGAGGCGACCTATGTCTTCCTGCCGCAACAGGTCGCACATCTGAAGTTGACCACCCGACAGGGCAGCCCGGTGGACCGGGTGAGGCCGGATTTGGTGGTGATGCCCTCGGAAGCGGATGTGCTGGAGGCGAACGACCCGAGGCCGGGCCGTACCGCACAGCTTGACGATTCCGTTCCGGAACTGGTGCTGGAGGTCCTGTCGAAGACCACGGCGACGCGAGACCTGGACGCCAAGCGGCGCCTGTACGAAACCCTTGGGGTTGGCGAATATCTGGTCTACGACCTGGGCGGCAAGCGCTGGCCGGATTCGCCCCGGGAACTGCTGATGTATCGGCTGGTGGATGGAACCTACGAAGCAGTTGCACCCCTGAAGAAGACATCCGTATCGGAACCGGATACGGTTT
>JAPPAJ010000069.1 GCA_026705565.1 Caldilineaceae bacterium
CCAGGGGCTGCCGACCTGGTATTCCATCCGGGTGTCCAGCGAAGGATTCCTGGCAAGGCGGGAACTGAACGAAATCACGGTGTGCATGAATCCAGCCACCTCGGTCGAGGACATGGAGATCATGCAACCGGGCGGCTACATCCTCCATGACTCGGCCATCCCGGTGGCCGTGCGGAGGGACGATGTCACCTACATCGAACTCCCCGTCAAATCGCTGATCGCTCCTTTCAAGGTGCCCACAGCCCTCCGGGCATATGTCAGCAACCAGATCTACGTTGGAGCCTTGGCATGGCTGCTCGAACTGCCAATGGAGGAAATCCACCGGGCTTTGCAGCAACAGCTGAAAGGCAAGGATTCCGCCATTCAGCTCAATCTGGAAGTGGCCCAAGCTGGTTTCGACCACTGCAACGAGACCTATGAGAACCTTGCCCCTTGGCGCGTGGCACCGATGACCGGGTTCAATGAGAACAGGATTTTGATCGAAGGCAACACGGCGGCGGCCCTCGGTGCCGTGTTCGGGGGCGTATCACTGGTCTCCTGGTATCCGATAACCCCGTCATCCAGCCTGGCGGAAGCGGCTGCCGATGCACTTCCCCGCTACCGGCTGGACCCGGACACGGGCAAGCCAACGTTTGCGGTAATCCAAGCCGAGGACGAGCTGGCTGCCATCGGCATGGCCATCGGAGCCGGCTGGGCCGGCGCACGCGGCATGACCACAACGAGCGGTCCCGGCATCAGTCTCATGGCCGAGTTCATCGGTCTTGCCTACTTCGCCGAGATCCCGGTCGTGGTTTGGGACGTGCAGCGCATGGGACCAAGCACGGGCCTGCCCACGCGCACCAGTCAGGGCGACATCCTGAGTGCCTACACCCTGAGCCACGGCGACACGCGCCATGTGGTTCTGTTTCCCTCGTCACCCCAGGAGTGCTTCGAGTTCGGCTGGCGCGCTCATGATCTGGCCGACCGGCTGCAGACCCCGGTACTGGTGCTCACCGATCTGGACCTGGGCATGAACCTGTGGATTTCGGAGCCGCTCGAGTACCCCGACGAACCCATCAACCGCGGGAAGGTTCTGGACGCGGCGCAATTGGACGAATTGGCTGCCGAATGGGGACGCTATCGGGATGTCGACGGCGACGGTATCGCGTATCGGTCGCTCCCGGGCACTCCGTCCAACTGGGCCGCATATTTCACGCGCGGCACCGGGCACGACGAAAAGTCCCACTACTCGGAAAAGCCTGAGGTGTGGGAGCACAACCTGCAACGGGTCCAACGGAAACTGGAAACTGCCCGCAGCCTAGTGCCGCAGCCGGAAATCGTCCGGGACGCAGGCGAGCGTATCGGTCTGATTTCCCTGGGAAGCAACCACCCGGCTGTACAGGAGGCCCGCGTGCGGCTTGCCGAAACCGGCATCCCGACCGACTACCTGCGGGTGCGGGCACTGCCGGTCAACCAGACCATCCGCGATTTCATCAACGATCACGAGGTAGCGGTCGTGATTGAGAACAACGCCGACGGACAACTGCACGGCATCCTAAAATTGGAAACCGACGTTCCGGATCACCAGTTGGTGTCCAGCCGACGTTGCAACGGACTGGCCCTGACCGCCCGTTGGATCACCGAACAAATCACCACCATCGCACAACGCTAGGCCCGGTACTCAACATGGCCAGGACACCGACCCGACTTGCGAGAGGCAGCAGGAAACCGCGCCGCCCGGCCCTCAACGGGCTGGGACTGCCAAAGACCGAATACCGCGGGCGGCCCTCCACGCTCTGCAAGGGGTGCGGACACGACAGCATCAGCCAACGGATCATCAACGTTGCCTGGGAACACAACCTGGAGCAGCACAATGTGGTCAAGATGAGCGGGATCGGCTGCAGCAGCAAGACCCCGGCCTACTTCCTACAGGGCAGCCACGGGTTCAACAGCCTCCACGGGCGGATGCCCTCGGTCAGTACAGGGGCGGTCGTGGCCAACCGGCAACTTGAGGTCATTGGCATCAGCGGCGATGGGGACACCGCCTCCATCGGCATCGGCCAGTTCAAACATGCCGTGCGCCGCAACGTGCCGATGATCTACATCGTCGAGAACAACGGGGTCTACGGCCTGACCAAAGGCCAGTTCAGCGCGACCGCCGACGCAGGCCAGTCCATGAAGTATCACGGGGTGAACGAACTGCCCCCGCTAGACATCTGCATCGAGTCGCTGGCGGCCAATGCCACCCTGGTGGCCCGCAGTTTTGCCGGCCATCCGAAACAGATCGAGAGCCTCCTGTCCATTGCGTTCAAGCATCGCGGGATTTCGGTCCTGGACATCATCAGTCCCTGCGTCACATTCAACAACCACGACCAGTCCACCAAGAGCTACGCCTGGGGAAGGGAGCACGATTTGGTCCTCAACATCGTCGACCTGGTGCCTCCGGCCGAGGAAATCCAGATAGAGGACTACGAGTCGGAAATCGGCATCCAGATGCACGACGGCAGCTACATTGTGCTCAAGAAGGTCGGTGAGGACCATGACCCGACCGACAAGCGCGCCGCCGAAGACTTGCTCGAATCCGCCCGTGAAGAACAGAAATTCATCACGGGCCTGATTTATGTCAATGAAGATCAGGAAGACCTGATCGAGATGCTTGACTTGACCGAAACACCGCTCTCGCACCTGCCGGATCACAAACTGCGTCCGCCTGAGGCGGTGCTGAACGCCATCAACAGCAGGTACGCACCACTCGACACCGCCTAATCCTTTTCCGTTGGATGGACGGATTCATGTGAGTACCGATCAGGTCCGGATTGAGAATTCGGACCTGCGTGCCACCCCCGGACGCAGTGCCGGACCGGGGCCAATCATCCACCAAGTACCGGCGTCCGCCCTGCCGACGGTCCGTGGAAAGCGGATTGATGACGGGTTTCGTTCCGACGCACAGCCGGCAACGCACGCACGCCGGTGTCGGGTTCAGGCGTACAAGCCCCGCATCTCGGGGGGCAACATCTCGGCGATCGCCTTCATCATGCGTGTCGTCAGTTCCTGAGCGTGGGTGTAGGCGGCATCAATGTCTCGGCTGTGTTCCGGGTCGTCTTCGACCTCAATTGGCGCCCCGTAGCGAACCAACACTCGATCGCGGTGCCACCGCCGCGTGCGGCGTATGTGATTGATGTCGCGTGCCCCGATGATGGCAACCGGCACAATCGGAGCCTGGGCCTTCATGGCCAGCCGCACAACACCGGTCTTGCCTTCGCTCAGGGCTGGAAACCGCTTGCCTTCGGGAAACATGCCCAGCATGCAACCGTCGCGAAGGAGCTTCAGGGCATGGGCTATGGCCTTCCTGTCACTCTTGCCGCGACGCACCGGAAAGACTCCGGCTCTCCGGAAAAACTCGGACACAACCGGATTCTTCTCGAACAGTTCCTGTTTCGCCATGAAGAAAATCTGCCGAGGGCTGCTGCAGCCCAGGATCACGATGTCGTGTCCCGACGTGTGGTTTGAAGCAAGGACGGCCGGGCCGTGCAAGGGCACGTGTTCCTTCCCCTCCACAGTGATCCGGTAAAACAGCTTGTGGTAAAGACTGAGGACGACGTACGCGAGTTGCCAGGTGAAGGATGAATTCCGCGGCAGGAATGACAGGCGCAGCATGATGCGGAAGGATATCTCTCCGTCCCCTCTCTCGACAATCAACACCAACCCGCTGGCAACAGTCCGCGGAACGGGCACACGGATACAGGCCGGCTGGACACACAGGCCGATTCTAGCATAGCGACCCGAATCAAAATCGTTGTCCCGAAGGGCTGCCCGGGGCCCTGAATCCCCTGTCCGCCCTTGCCCCAGGGCTATCCCCAAACCGAACGTGGGCGGCTCCCGCCCCACTGGAACCACGGTCCTGAACCAAGTTCTCAACCCGGGATGTGCAAACCTACCAGTTTGCTACACAATGCACAAATCATAGCCTGATTGACGCCATTCAACATCTTGGCATTTGCCATATCTCCCGATGTTGATGACGATTGCTGTGCACTGTTAACATTCATACACTATGCATATTGACGAAGATTGTGCAACATGGCCTAACTAGACTTTCTCCATCGTTCTTCCAGACGAGCATCCATCCGGGAGGATCCAGGAGACTCATGAATGCATCCTTGTTGAAGCGCCTACCCTTGATGCTGCTGATCGCAGTGTCCCTGCTGGCAGCCTTTGGCGGTTCCGCCCTGGCAGCCGGCGATCCGACCGGCGAGATCCTGATGGCCGCGGCCGAGGATCCGGCCAGCGAGGCGTTGACCTTCGTGTGGCTGACCATCGCAGCCGTGTTGGTTTTCTTCATGCAGGCCGGGTTCGGTTTGGTCGAGTCCGGGTTTGCGCAGGCCAAGAACACGGTCAACATCTGGTCCAAGAACTACATGGACCTCTGCATCGGCGGCCTGGCCTACTTCTTCTTCGGCTACGGCGTGATGTACGGAACGGACATCGGCGGCTTCATCGGCAGCGACGGCTTCCTGCTGCTGGGCGACTACTACGATGTGGCCCATGCCCGCGACTGGTTCTTCCAGATGGTGTTCGCCGCCACCGCCGCCACGATCGTGTCCGGCGCGATGTCCGAGCGGACGCGCATCACGGCCTACATGGCGTACAGCTTCATTCTCAGCGGCATCGTCTACCCCCTCAGCGGCCATTGGGTCTGGGGCGGCGGTTGGCTGGCCAACATGGGCTTCCATGACTTCGCCGGCTCCGGTGTCGTGCACATGATGGGCGGCTTCGTCGGCCTGGTCGGCGCCAAAATGGTGGGTCCCCGCATCGGCAAGTTCAACGAGGACGGCACCCCCAACCACATGCCCCCCCACAACGCTACCTACATCGTGCTGGGCGGCCTGATTTTGTTCCTGGGATGGTTCGGCTTCAACGCAGGTTCCACCCTGAGCGGCACCGACTTGCGGCTCAGCATGATTGCCGTGAACACGATGCTGGCGGCCCTCGCCGGAACCACGGTGTACGTCTACATCGTCCTCATCCGGACCGGCAAGATCAGCCTGACGGGCGCGGTCAACGGCTCCCTCGCAGGGCTGGTCGCCATCACGGCTCCGTGCGCCGTGGTGGCTCCGTGGGCCGCCCTGGTCATCGGCGGCCTGGCAGCCGTGGTCCTCATGTTCAGCGAGCGGTTTGTCGAGTACGTGCTCAAGGTGGACGATCCGGTCGGCGCCGTGTCAGTCCACGGCACCGTCGGACTGTTCGGCGTGCTGATGGTAGGCGTGTTCGCCGACGGTTCGTACGGTGGCGTCTCCGGACTGATTGCAGGCAACGCCGCGCAGTTTGTCACACAGCTAATCGGCGGCATCGTGCTTCTGGTCTGGGCTCTCGTGGGCGGCGGCATCATGTTCGCCCTGATCAAGGTGGGCATGGGCCTGCGGGCGTCCGACGAAGAACAGATCGCCGGGCTGGACGAACATGAACACGGCATGGCGGCCTACCAGCTCACCTGATTCCGCACTGTGGGATGGCCCTCCTTCCCGATGGGAGGAAGTTAGCGGATTGGTCAAGCCGCCCGCAATAAGGTTCGTTGCGGGCGGCTTTTGTTTTTACTCCATGTGCGCTCCCGTAGAATGGGACCTCTCCCTTACTGGCCGACCCACCAAGGAGCGATACCTGTGTCTTCAGACAATCCCTTTGAGAAGGACCTGCAGTTCCTGCGGGACAACGGCTACCTGCTGGTCAAGAACGCGCTCGACGCGGATCAGGTGACCGAGTGGAAGGATCTGCTGTACGGCATGTACGACCGCGAGGAATACTGCGGTGCCAACTCGGTTGGCAACGTGTACTTCAACCTGTTGCTGGAACAGCGACCGGATTTGGTCAAGCCCCTCCTGACCAACCCACACACCACTCCGTACATTCGGGCCGTCATGGGGCGACAGTGCCAGTTGCGCTCGGTCCGCGCCCACGTGAATCCCGAGGAGTACCGCCAGGAATGGCACATGGACTTCCTGGACTACTACTACCAGGACGAAAAGGCTGACTGCATCCAGCCGGCGAGTGCCTTGTGCATGAACCAAACCTTCTACCTGACCGACAACGACCCGGACACGGCCAGGCTGACCTTTCTGAGGGAATACCTGAACCAGCCAATCCCGGATGAACTGCGGCCGCACATGTTCTACACGGACGACCGCCAAAATCCCTTCCAGGTCTGGTGCGACAACCAAGTCCATGCCGACCTGTATCCAAAGGCGGGGGACGCGGTGGTGTTCTACAGCCACATCCCCCACCAGGGTGCCAAGATCGGCCCGGACCCCAAGGGGGAAATCCGCGCCAATCTGGTCTTCCACTTTCAGCAGAACCCGATGCACCCCGGCATCATGTTCGTCAGCGATCCCCAGCACACACTGGACACCATTAGCTATCGGGAAAGCTTCCCCTTCATCGACTGACGTTTCCGAATCGGCAACGGACCGGTTGCTGTCCGGTACGGTAGCCGGCCCCCGCCCAGTCTCTCAATCCCCGGTCCGGCCCAACACGGCCCGGAGGTAGTCCCGGTTCATCTGACTAATGAAGTCCTGACCAATCTCCTTGGGGCATACGGACGTGCAGGCCCCCACATTGGTGCAGCCGCCGAACCCCTCGGCATCCATCTGTTCCACCATACCGATTACCCGCCGGTAGCGCTCGGGCTGCCCTTGGGGCAGGTGGCCGAGATGGCCGATCTTGGCGGCGGTGAACAGCGTAGCCGATCCGTTGGGACAGGCTGCCGCACAGGCTCCGCAGCCGATGCACGTCGCGGCATCCATGGCGGTATCCACCCTGTCCTTGGGAATCAGGATTGAGTTCGCCTCCGGCGCAGTGCCGGTGGCAAACGAGATGAAGCCGCCGCGCTGCAGGATGCGATCGAAGGAACCGCGATCCACCACCAGATCCTGAATCACGGGAAACGCCGCAACCCGCCACGGCTCGATCACAATGTGGTCGCCGTCCTTGAAGTGCCGCATGTGCAGTTGACACACGGTGTGACCGGGAACCGGTCCGTGGGCCATCCCGTCGATCATCAATCCGCACATGCCACAAATGCCTTCGCGGCAATCGTGGTCGAAGGCCACAGGCATCTTCCGCTGTTCCAGCAGCTGCTCGTTGAGGAGGTCAAGCATCTCCAGAAACGAAGAGTCGGGACTGACATCGTCTAGTTCGTAGTCCTCGAAGCGACCCCGATCCTCGACCGATGACTGGCGCCAAACGCGAAGATGAAGTTTCATGCTGCCAATGCCCCCGTTTCAGCTGTAGCTGCGTTCCGACAACCGGACTGCCTCGAACGCCAGCGGCTCGCGCCGCAACATGGGTGCAGCGCCTTCGCCCTGCCAGGTCCAACCGGCGACATAGCTGAATTCTGCGTCGTTGCGCCTGGCTTCACCGTCCGCAGTCTGGCTCTCCTCCCGGAAATGCCCGCCACAGGATTCCTCCCGGTGCAGGGCATCCAACACCAACAGTTCGCCCAGCTCGATCAGGTCCGCAACGCGGCCCGCAAACTCAAGGTTCTGGTTCAGCGATCCCGCATCTCCGGGAACATACAATTCGTTCCAGAACTCCTCGCGCAATGCCTGAAGCTGCGTTTGGGCGGTCGACAGCGATTCGGCGGTACGCGCCATGCCGCACTGTTCCCACATGATTTGGCCCAGTTCCCGGTGCAGGGACAGAGCGGTGCGCCGACCCTGGATCCCCAGCAGCGCCGACAGCCGATTGCGCACATCCGCGATTGCCCCGGTCACTTCAGGTGCATCGGCGGTCACTGCGGCCTGATCGATTCCGGCCAGATAGTTGCCGATCGTATACGGTGCAATGAAGTACCCGTCGGCCAGCCCCTGCATCAAGGCGCTGGCACCCAACCGGTTGGCTCCGTGGTCCGAGAAGTTGGCCTCGCCCAGTATAAAGAGGCCGGGAATGTTGCTCTGCAGCTGGTAGTCCACCCACAGTCCCCCCATGGTGTAGTGGACTGCGGGATAAATCCGCATCGGCACGGCATAGGGATCCTCGCCGGTGATACTGTGGTACATGTCAAACAGGTTGCCGTACCGCTGTTCAATTGTGGCCCGTCCCAAGCGTTCCATCGCCTCCGAGAAGTCGAGGTAGACACCGTTTTTGTGCAGCCCGACGCCCATGCCTTCGTCCACCACCTGCTTGGCGTTGCGGGACGCCACATCCCTGGGCACCAGGTTGCCGAAACTGGGATACTTTTCCTCCAGAAAGTAGTACCGGTCCGGTTCCGGCACGGCATCGGGCGAGCGGGTATCGCCGGGACGCCGCGGAACCCAGATGCGACCGTCGTTGCGAAGCGACTCGCTCATCAGGGTCAACTTGGACTGGTGTGAACCGGACGGCGGAATGCAGGTGGGGTGGATCTGCGTATAGCAGGGATTGGCGAAAACCGCGCCCCTGCGGTAGGCCCGCCAGATGGCAGTCGCATTGCAACCCTTGGCGTTGGTCGACAGGAAGAACACGTTGCTGTAGCCGCCGGTGGCCAGCACCACCGCATCGCCCAGGACCGCCCGAAGCTCGCCGGTCAAGAGGTTCCGAACCACAATGCCTCGGGCAATGCCGTCCACCACGATCAGGTCCAGCATCTCCGACCTGACATGCATCTCCACCTGACCGGCGGCAATTTGACGTGTCAGCGACTGGTAGGCGCCCAGAAGCAACTGCTGGCCGGTCTGGCCCCTGGCGTAGAACGTACGCGAAACCTGCACGCCGCCAAAGGAACGATTGTCAAGATACCCGCCGTACTCCCGGGCGAACGGAACTCCCTGCGCGACACACTGATCGATGATTTCGGTACTTATCTGGGCCAGTCGATAGATGTTGGATTCGCGCGAACGATAGTCGCCGCCCTTGACCGTGTCGTAGAACAGGCGCCGGATGCTGTCGCCGTCGTTGCGGTAGTTCTTGGCTGCATTGATGCCGCCCTGCGCGGCAACGCTGTGGGCCCGGCGGGGACTGTCCTGAAAACAGAAGCAAGAGACGCGGTAGCCCTGTTCTCCAAGCGCGGTGGCCACCGACGCGCCGGCCAGACCGGAACCCACAACGACCACGTGATAGTGCCGGCGATTGGCCGGCGCCACCAGCTTCATGGAAAAGCGGAGGTCGTCCCACTGGTTCTCGATGGCTCCCAGTGGCACCTGTCCGTCAAGCTCCGGGCCTTCCTGCCAGAGGTGTCCATGCTCAGACATCGGCTACGCATCCCGGACTGTTCGTGCCGCGGTCAAGTCCCTGAACAATGGTCGGGGGCATCAGGCCACCAATCCCGTCGCTACCGCAAGCGGCACGACAGCGAAGCCTACGGGAATGGCGATGGCAAGGGCGCCTGTCAGAAACCGGATCGGCTGCCGATTGGCGGCCGTGCGCCAGCCCAGGGTCTGAAAGAAACTTGCACCGCCGTGCCACAGGTGCAGGCCGACCGCCACCAGGGCGAGCAGGTACAGGACCACATTGACCGGATTGGTGAAGCCAACCACCAGTTTGTCGAAGGTGTTGCCCGGTTCGTACTCCCCGGTCAGGACCGGCACGTTCCATGTCAGGTGCGCCAAGTGATACAGGATAAACAACCCCAGGGCCAGTCCGCCCCAGCGCATTGTGATCGTGGCATAGTTGCCGGATGCTTGGTGAAACTTGGCGTAGCCCATGGGACGCGCCTGTTGTGCGGCGCGGGTCAGAGCCATGGCCGCCCAGACATGCGCGGCCAAGGACAGGATCAGGACAATGCGCGCCAATATGAGGGCGTGACCGTGTCCCACCATGGGTTCGCCCAGCGTCCGCAGGCTCTCGGCATAGTGGTTGAAAGCTTCCTCACCGGCAAACACCTTCAGATTGCCGTACATGTGCACCAACAGGTAACCGATCCAAATCAAGCCGGTGCCGGCCATGATGATCTTCTTGCCGATCGAGGATCGCCACATGTCACAGAGTGCCCGTACGGGGCCGATGTCAGACTGCCGCCAAGCGTGCCGGACTACATCTTTTCGATCAACAACTCGCCGAAACGGCTGCAGGACACCTTTTCTGCACCGTCCATCAGGCGATGCAGATCGTACGTGACCGTCTTCTGCGCGAAGGTGGCTTCCATGGCCCGGACAATGGTGTCCGCGGCCTCGGTCCAGCCCATGTGGCGAAGCATCATCTCGCCGCTCAGTATCATGGACGAGGGGTTCACCTGATCGAGGTTCGCATACTTGTCCGCGGTGCCATGCGTCGCCTCGAATACCGCCCGGCCGGTCTCGTAGTTGATATTGGCTCCCGGAGCTATGCCGATGCCGCCAATCTGGGCCGCCAGCGCGTCGCTGATGTAGTCGCCGTTCAGGTTCATCGTGGCAATCACGTCGAACTCGTCGGGCCGGGTCAGAATCTGTTGCAGGAAGGCGTCCGCAATCGCGTCCTTGACCACGATGCCCTGCGGCAGTTCAACCCAGGGACCGCCGTCAATCTCCTTGCCTCCAAACTCGTTGCGCGCAACCTCATAGCCCCAATTCCGGAATCCGCCCTCCGTGAACTTCATGATGTTGCCCTTGTGGACCAGGGTCACGCTGCGACGGTTGTCGGCTATCGCAAAGTCGATGGCTGCCCGGACAAGCCGCGCCGTGCCTTCCCGACTGACAGGCTTGATACCCACAGCGGAGGTTTCGGGAAAGCGAATCTTGTCGATGCCCATCTCCTCCTGGAGGAAGCGGATCACCTTGCCGGCTTCCTTCGTTTCGGCTTCCCATTCAATGCCGGCGTAGATGTCTTCCGTGTTTTCCCGATACACCACCATGTCCACCAGATGCGGATGCCGCACCGGGCTGGGCACGCCTTGGAACCACCGTACCGGACGGACACATGCGAACAGGTCCAGGCGCTGCCGCAGGGCCACGTTGATGCTGCGGATACCGCCGCCCACCGGGGTGGCCAACGGCCCCTTGAGCATCAGCAGGTGTTCCTTGATGCAGTCCAGTGTCTCTTCCGGCAGCCAAATCACTTCGCCGTAGACATCGTTCGCCTTGCTGCCGGCGAACAACTCCATCCAAGCGATCCTGCGACCGCTGCCGTACGCGCTGTCCACGGCTGCATCCAGAACCCGTTGACAGGCGTACCAGATGTCGGGGCCGGTACCGTCACCCTCGATGAACCCGACAATCGGGTTGTCCGGTACCCGCAGCTGGCCGTCCGCAATCGTGATCTTCTCGCCATCGGACGGTACCGTTACATGCTGGGCAGTCATCTACACACCTTTTCCCACTTGGGAATGCTCACAATACGCGGCCGGCACCCGCCAAAGGCAACCAGCCGCAAGCACACGGCGTCGCCAGACAGAGCGCACTTCGTCATTGTACGGAAAATTGTGGTTCCCGCGGGATTCGCACACCGAAATTCACTCGATGGAAAGGCAGTCCCGATGATTCCGGAAAGGCTGCAACGCGGCCGCATCAACCTTGGGTGTCAAGCCACTTCTTCATGTAACGAGCGCACTCAAGGACCGCCTCGTCCTCGGCCGCCGCATCTCCGACATCCATGTCCATCTCCACGGCCATGACGAATCGGTCGCGCCGCCCCGCGGCCTTCCTGAGCTCGGCCAGGACGGACGGGAAGTCCACGTCGCCCATGCCGATCGGCACGGAACTGCACACGCCGTCCACGATGCGGTAGTCGCGGACGTGGGCATGATAGGTCCAGTCCGCCATCTTGCGCGTGGCCGTGAGCGGGTTCTCGTCGAGGATCAACCAGTTGCCGGTGTCGTTGTGCAGACCCACGTTGTCGGCGCCGACTTGCTCGAAGATGTGCAGAAAGTCGTCGCTGGTGAAGAAATCGTAGTTCTCGGTCGTAACCGTCATGTCGAACTGCCTGGCGGCCTCGGCCAGCCTGCCAATCTGTTCCACTGCGATGCGGATGCGGCCCTCCCGCTTGACCCTCCCGCCGTAGCTGAAATAGAACAATCCCAAGGGCGAACCCAGGTAGTTGGCAACCTCAAGATTGCGGATGCTGGCTTCGATCGGTGGACCGGCGAAGTCCTGGTCGGCGTGCAGGCCCAAGGTGCCAATAATGACCGTGGGCACCATGTTCAGGTCCGCGAACTTCGTCTTCAGTTCGGACAGATAGATCTTGTCGGTGCTGGGCAGGGCACCGACGCCAAAGTCGATGCCGATGGGGCCGATGTCGGTCGCGCGGGCCACGGCGGCCACTTTTTCGACAACCACGTCAATGACAGGTTGATCCTTCAACCGGCGCAGCTGGCGGCGGTAGGAATCGGACAGGACTCCAAGGGTAATGCTCATATCGTGGTCAAGCTCCGGTGCGGCACGTTGGTGCGTTTGATGTTTGTCAGCGGTGTCCGCGTCCGCGGACTGCGGGTTTTACAGGCCCAAATGGTCCTTCAGGTAGGACACCTCAATGTCGAAGTACTTCCTGAGGGCTTCCGACGGCACATGCGGCTCCATGGTCACATAGCCGTTGTAGCCGTCTTCCTGCAGCCGGCGCAGGATGCGCTCCACATTGAAGGCGGCGTCCGGAAGCGGGACATAGCCAATCCACGCGTCACGGCTGTTGCGCATCAGACCACCACGGAAGCAGTCCTTGTCCTCCGCCCATTGGATGCCGCCCTTGACATGCACATAGCCGATCCACGGTTTGACCACGTCGTAGACGTACGGATAGGGCTCCTCACCGGCGTGGTAGTAGTTGCACGGGTCGTACTGGGTCTTGAAGTTGGGAGAATCGACGGCCTCCAGGATGTCGCGCACGTCCACTGCCAGCCCGGATCCGTCGTGGGCCTCGTTCTCCAGCACTATGACCACATCCTTGGTGCCGGCATGGCCGGCCGCCGGCTTCATGGCCTCCACGAACAGGTTGCCGGGCATGTGGGCCAGGTAGCAGTTCACGACCGGGGCGCCCAGCGCCGCGGCCGCGTCCACCGCGCCCACCAGGGCCTGCGTGGCATTGGCCACACCGCCCGACGCGGTGCAGATGCGCATGGCGTTGAACCCCAGCGTCACACAGGCACAATTCATCCCGGCTTTGCTGTAGGCACGCTTGGCCGCATCGATATCCTTGGTTTCGTAGCGTTCCCTTTCCTCGGGGGTTGCGCCGCCCTCGAGGTTTTGGGGCCAGATTTCCATGTCGTTGAGGTCGTACCCCTTGACGAAGGCCAGAGCCTCCGGCAACGAGTGCTCACGGGCCAGCATCTGACCGTTGATGGCAAGTTTCACCGGTTGGTCTCCTTGGCAGACTGTCTGTGGTTCAGTAGGTCAGTTCGACGATGGAGCCGGACGTGGCCGATTCCTCGATTGCGTCCAGGAACATCATGTCCTCCAGGGCGTTCCGGGCCGAAGGTGTGTGGGGCGTGCCGTTCAGAATGGCATCGGAGTAGTGTTCGATCTCCTTCCAGTAGTTGTCGAAGTGGTCCAGCCGCGGCAGCTGCGACTCGAAGTCCAACTGGTATCCGCCCGCCTTCACGATCAGGTGGCCGCCCGGGTTCTGGGCGAAACAGTCGTAGACCTCGGCCTTGCCATTGGTCCCCATGATGGCGAACGTGCTGTCGTTGTGGGAGTAGCAGGTCGACAGAATACCGGGGGTCCCGTCCTCCATTTGGAACCATCCCATGGTGGTGTCCGAGGCCGGAAAGTCCGTGGCCACCACCGTGGACATGCTGGCCGACACCTTTTTTACGCGGCAACCAAGCAGTTCCCGAATGGCAAACGCGAGATAGATGCCGGCATCCAGCAGGGGGCCGCCGCGCTTGCCGGTCCAGCGCCAGGAACCGACCTTGTCAAGCGTGTAGCCCTTGTAGGCGCTAAACGAGAAGCTGGCCGACACCATGGCGATTTGCCCCAGGTGTCCCTCCTCGATCACGCGTTTGGCCTCGATAAAGGAATCCCCGAAGCGGGACATATAGGCACACATCAGCCGCGTGCCGGCCGCCTCGGAGGCGGCAATCATGGCGCGGGCTTCGGCGGCGTCGATGCAGAGTGGCTTTTCGCACAGGACGTGCTTGCCTTGGGCAGCCGCGGCCAGCGTCACCGGATGATGGACCTCGTTGGGCAGGCCCAGATAGACAACGTCAACATCGTCGCAGGCGAGCAGATGGTTATAGTCGTTGAACGTCCGGACCGAATCGCCCCAGGTCTCGGTGACCAAGGCGAGGCGTTCATCCCGCAGGTCGGAAACCGCCACCAATTCGGCATTGCACGCCTTGTTGATCCCGGGCATGGCCTTGTCGAAGGCGATCTGGCCGCACCCGATCACTCCCCATCGCAACATGAAACGTTCTCCGCTCTCGTTTTGGGTTCGCTCGCGCCGTCCGTAAATCTAATCCACCTTGCTCAGATACACGTAATACGCGCCCACGTCGCTGCCGTCCGCGGTTTCCCAGCAAGTCTGCAGGTGGGCAGGTCCGGGATCGAGATCCAGTTCAAAACGGGCGCTGACATCCGATTTGGCCACCTCGCGGCGCTGTTCGCGTCCGCCGACCGAAACGACGGCAACCCGGATATCGATGGCCGCACCGCCTCCGTAGCCTGTGCCGAAGGCAATGTCGCCATATGCGCGCAAGGCACCCGGAATCGACCCGCACAGCGGCAGGTTCGCTTCCCGCGGCCAACGCCGCAACTCCAACCGGTACAGGCCCCGCGCCGCCACATCCAGCTCCCAGTAGCCGTTGTAGCGCACACCGCCCCGAACCATGCTCTGGTTCCAGACTGCTTCCACTTCAAGGTTGCGCCAATCGTGGCTGGTCAGCACAATCTCGCCGCAGTCCGGGTCCCCTATGCGGAACGGAATGTCGTTCTTCATCTGACCCGCGACACGCCGCCACCACCGGTCGTAGTCGGCGCGCAGTTCGCGGACAACGTCCGGATACAGACGGGCCAAGTCGGTCGTCTGGCCGGGATCCACCTCCATGTCGTGCAGTTCCATGCCGTTGACCAGCCGCCAGCGGTCGGTCATGACGGCACTCTGTCTCCACTTGACCGGATAGACCAGCCGCTGGGTGTCGGTGACAATGGTCCGGTCCGGCCAATCGGCGGAGGCAGCCTCGTCCGTGAGCAGCGGCGCCAGGGACCGGCCGTCCCAATCGAGACCTTTCGGGACCTCCAAACCGCATAATTCCACGAGCGTGGGCATGAAGTCGATGTGTGACGCCAGAACATCCACATCCCGGCCGCCCCCAACCCCTCCTTGCGGCCATTGGACGAAAAAGGGGACGCGATGCCCACCCTCGTAGGGTTGGCCCTTCTTGCCGCGCATGCCCGCGTTGAAGCCGTTGAGGACGAACCCGTCGGCATCCAGGTCGCAGCCCGTGGCCGAACCGTTGTCCGTCATGAAGATCAGGATGGTGTTGTCCTCCAGTCCCAGACGCGCCAGGTGCCGGCGGAGGAATCCGAAGTTCTCGTCGATACTGGCGATCATTCCATAGAACAGGGCCCGTTCCTCATGCGGAGTCAGGTCGAGATACGGATCGCTGAAGCGAGGTTCCACCACCAGCGGCAAGTGGGGGCAGTTGGTGGGGATGTAACAGAAGAACGGCTCGTCGCGGTGGCGGTCGATGAAGTCCATGCCCTCCCTGAACCAGACATCGGTGCAGTAGCCCCCATAGCGCGTGTGCTCCGCACCGGTCCAATAGCTGTCGTCGAAGTAGCTGTTGTCCCAGTAGTCCCCTGTGTTGCCGATGCCCCCTCCGGCATGGTGGACCACCTCGTCGAATCCGCGATCCTGAGGCCGATACGGCCACGTGTCGCCCAAGTGCCACTTGCCGAAAAGGCCGGTGGCGTATCCATTGGCCGAAAAGGCGTCGGCCAGGGAATGTTCATGGCGGCGCAACAGGGAGCGTCCGCCGATCGTCTGCCAGACCCCGGCGCTGTTGGCGTAGTGTCCGGTCATCAGGCGCGCACGGGTCGGGGCGCGGGTGGGACCGCCCTGACAGTTGGTG
>JAPPAJ010000338.1 GCA_026705565.1 Caldilineaceae bacterium
GGTTGCGGCGGCGCTCGAAGGGGGGGCGATCTACGAGAGCCAAACGGTCCTGGGCAACAAGGTGTTCGCGGTTGAGAGCCGGGACGCGGAAGGCACTACGGACCTCGAAGGCCAACCAGAGGCGGAAGGCCGCACTGGAACAGCCGGTCAGCAGTGGGGAAGGCAATGGACAAGGTACGGCTGGGCGTGTTGAGCCATGCCCACGGGCACGTGGGCGCCTACTGCGGAGTGTTGCGGGACTTCCCCGATGCGGAAGTGGTCGCCTCCTGGGACGACAACTCCGAGCGTGGCCAAGCCGCCGCGGCAACCTATGGTCATGAGTTCAGGGACCGCGCGGCCGCCGTGGTCGAGGATCCCGGAATCGACGCGGTCATGATTGGCATCGAGACCAACCGTCATGCCGACATGGTGGAGTTGGCGGCTGCGGCCGGGAAGCACATCCTGCTGCAGAAACCCATGGCCACAACACTGGCCGACTGCGACCGCATCATCAAGGCCGTCAACGACAGCGGCGTCAAGTTCAGCATGGCCTTTCAGATGCGCCAGGATCCCTCAAACCAGGCTATCAAGCAGCTGTTGGACGAAGGGGTCGTCGGCAACGTCTCCGTGGTGCGCCGCCGCCACTGCATTGGCGTGCTGTTGAATCCACAGTTTGTCAACAGCCCCAGCCGCTGGCACTTTGATCCCGAAGCCAACATCGGCATGTTCTTCGACGATGCCAGCCATCCGGCGGACTGGTTCTACTGGCTGTTGGGACAGCCGGTGTCGGTGGTGGCCGAAATCGATCGCATCGTGACGCCCATCGATACCGACGACACCGGCATTGCCGTCTATCGCTTCGGCAAGGGCGAGATGGGGTTCCTGTTCAACGCCTCGACCACGGTGGCCGGGGTCAACACCACCGAAATCTACGGGGACGAAGGGACCATCATCCAGGATTACGACGATGGTCCGTCGACCGCCGCGCCGCGACACGCCAGCGCCTGTGCCCTGCGCTACATCCGACAGGGAGACAAGGCCTGGACCGAAGTTCCAATGGACATCCCCGATGCACACGGCGCGCGCATCGGCAACGTGCCCCGGCCCTTCGTGGACTACGTGCTGGGCCGAACGGACGAAACCATCACGGCGGAAGAGGGACGGGTTTCGGTGGAGATGGTCCTGGCGGCCTACCGGTCCACGCAGGAGGGTCGACGCATCAGCCTGCCTCTGGAAGATTGAGGCAGCCTGGTCAGGCTGCCATCACGTTGCCGGCGTCCACGTTCAGCGACTGACCGTTGATCATGGCTGCGCCATCGCCGGCCAGAAAGACGGCCAGGGGTGCGATTTCCTCCGGCACCATTCGGCGGCCATGGCCGGTCATGGTTTCCTCCTGTTCCTCGAAACTGCGGCCCAGGCGGTCCGCGTCGAATTGGATGCGGGCATTGTTCAACTTGGACACGACCGGTCCGGGACAGATGGCATTGGACGTGATGCCGTGCTCCACATTCTCGAGGGCAACCGTCTTGGTCACCCCAAGCAGTCCGTGCTTGCTGGCGGTGTAGGCCACGCCGAAGGAGGACGGCACCTTGCCGTTGATGGAGGACACGTTGATGATGCGTCCGTGTCGGCGTTCGATCATCTCCGGCAACACCATGCGCACGAGCTGGTAGGGGACGGTCAGGTTGACGTGCATCATCAGGTGCCAAAACGCATCGTCGTATTCCGATACCAGCATGGGTTGCTGACTGGAGCCGATACCCGCGTTGTTGACGAGGACATGGATGTCCCCGCAGGTCGCCTTGGCAAACTCGAACACGGTAACCGCGGCATCCTCGAGCGACAAGTCCACGGCCCGGGTGTGGCAGGCGGGACCCATCCGCGTGACTTCGACCTGCAAGCTGGCCAACTCTTCCTCGTTGCGTCCTGTCGCCGCGATGTTGGCACCGGCTTCTGCCATGGCCAAGGCAATGGCGCGTCCGATGCCCTTGGTGGCGCCGGTGATGAGAGCGTTGCGGCCCGTAAGTGTCATGTTTTTTTACCTGCCTTGAAGCTGCATTCGTGAAGGCTCTGTACACCACCAGGGGGCGGACGAGCGAACGTGAATCCTACAGGAGGGCACATCGTCGGCAGGCAACCAGGCGGGGTGCGGATGCGCATATCCCGCGGCTATTTGGTAAATCACCATCCGAGAACGCGCCGATGGCCCGCGGTCCCAATTGTGTATGCTGATTCTCTCCGCGAACGAATTCCATCCGGCCACGGTGCATGCCGGTGGCCAGGGACTACGGATTCAGCCCCGTCGCGGTTGTGTAGCATGGACCATCTCGGCACAATGGACGGATACGGCAGACTGTTCCGGATGGCTTCGGGGGGTTGCCGTCGCTCCTGCCACCGCCGCGCACGGGCCGGCACACACCTGGACAGTCCACAGACAAAACCCGAGACATGACCCGCCCATCCAATTCCCATATTGGACGCCCGCCCATTCGCGTGGAATTGTCCGCGTCCGAACGCGCGCAACTGGAGGAGCTTCTCAACAATCCGGCCACCGGCGAGGCGATGAGGCGCAGGTACCTGGCAATCCTGATGGCCGCGGACGGCCGCACCACCGGAGACATCGCCGGGCAACTGGGTATTTCGGCCAGTCAGGTCAGCGTGTGGCGTCGGCGGTTTGCCAATTTCGGCTTCGATGGCATCCTGATGCGCCGTCTGAATGCGGGGCAATCGGGACGGCGACCACAACTCGGGGACTTGCGGCAGACCTCGGTGTCCAATCAGGAACTGCAAGGTCAGCGAGGCGCGGTTCGGGATGTGGACCTGACCGACGAGCAGGCCCTGGAACTTCGGAAACTGGTACAGCAGCCGCGGATCGAAAACCGACTGGCCCAACGGGCGCGGGCGGTACTTCTGGCCCACCGGGGCCTGAATGCACCGGCAATCGGCGAACGGCTGGACATGGCCAGCCCCAGGGTCCTGCACTGGTGCCGCCGATACCTGGAGGAGGGAATCGGTGGTCTAACCGACAGGCCTCGGTCCGGCCGGCCGCGCAAGGACGCCGGTCCGGATTTGGAACGTCTGTTGCTCAAGCTGTCGGAGGCGCCGCCGGGCGGCAGGGCACAATGGTCCCGGCAGTCGTTGGCCCGTGAGCTTGGCACTACGGTTGGCTGGGTTGGCCAGTTGCTTGACAGGGCCGATCTCGACCCGCGTTCCGGCCTGGCACCACGCGGCAGTGATGCCGCCAAACGTGCCGCCGGTCCAGAACGCGCAAGGGGGATCCGGGTACAGGTTGCCCCGGGAATTCCGCGCAGATCCGATCCCGATGCGGCACCAAAGGAGGGTGACATGTCCCAATTCCAACAAGGCGACGCGATCCTGATGCTGTCGGGAGACGAGGTGGTTCGTTGCCTGCCCATGAACAAGGCGGTCGGCGGCATGCGCACGGCGTTTGAGGCTTTGGCCCGCGGCCAAGTCCTGCAGCCGGTGCGCTCCCAGATCAATCCGCCCGGCACTGCCGGGATCTCGCTCGTGATGCCGGCCTGGATGCGGGACGACACCGCTGCCGGGCACACGTCGGTCAAGGTGGTGTCCGTCTACCCGGACAATGCCGCGCGCGGCGAACCGGTAATCCATGGGCTGGTGCTCCTGGTGGATGCAGCCACCGGGAAGGTGTTGGCCGGCATGGACGGCGGTGCCTTGACGGCCATTCGCACGGGAGCCGTGGCGGGGCTGGCCACCGAATTGCTGGCTCCTTCCGGAGCCGGGCGGCTGGCCGTGTTGGGTGCGGGCGTGCAGGCGCGGACCCAAGCGGCAGCCGTCAGCGAGGTGCGCCGTCTCGAGAGGATCAGTGTCTACTCTCCGACCATGACCAACGTGGTGCGGATGATCGAGGACCTGCGGGACCAACTGCCCGATGGCATTGAGTATCAGGCCGCGACCTCTCCGCGCGAGGCGCTGGCGGACAGCGACATCGTATGCTGCGCGACCACCTCCGCGACGCCGGTCTTCGCGGACAGCGATCTGGAGGAAGGAGTCCATGTTAATGCCGTCGGCGTGTTTCAGCCGGATCGCAGGGAGGTGCCGGCGACCACCGTCGCACGCGCGAAGGTGTATGTGGACGACCGGGAAGCCATGATGGAGGAAGCCGGCGACCTGCTGATCCCGCTGGCAGACGGAACCATCACGGAGGACCACGTTGTCGGTTCGCTCGGCGACCTGCTCACGGGTCGCTGTTCCGGACGCACGTCCGCCCAAGAGACCACGTTCTTCAAGTCGGTCGGCCTGGCCGTCCAGGACACGGTTTCCGCCAATCTGGTCTACGCCCGGGCCAGGGAACTGGGTATTGGAACGACTGTGCCGTTGTAGTGGATGATTCATCTCCCCAAGTCGAACTGTCCGCCCTGTCTCGCCGGCGGCAACGCGTTCAATCCGGGGAGCGCACGTCACGCCGAAGGTTGACGGCTCATTGAGGCGCGGTCCAACGGAACGGCAGGTGTCTTCCCCGGCGGATCGTGAGGGATGTGCGATGCCGGGTCGCACGCGTTGGTTGAAACGACGATGGGCGGCAAATACCGGTGCCGATGGACACTGCCTGCGGCAAAGAGTATGAGCGCATGCTGAGAATTACGGAAGAGATCCTGCTTCTCATTCTGGATACGGAGCAGGGGAACATCCGGGTTTCGCTCCCCGAGCATGCCCGGGATATCGTCACCGCAGGTGCGGTGTTGATGGATTTGGCCATGGAAGACCGCATCGACACGGATTTTCAGCAACTCATCCTGGTCAATCCGATGCCCTTGGGAGACGACTTTCTCGATCCCACGCTGGCGGACATCGCGAACGCAACCGACACACACGACACTGCATATTGGATCGCCCGTACGGCGGAGCGGGGTGAGCAAATCCGCCAAATGGCGATCAACCGACTGGCCGCCCGCGGCATCCTGGAAATCGAGGGCCATGGCCCTGTCTTTTTCTCGCACCTGGTTTCCCGCATTCGTCGCTATCCGTCCGTAGACGGAACGGACATGGAAGATGTCCATGTTCGTATCATGAGGGTGCTTTTCAGCCAGGATATCCCGGATCCGCGCGATGCCCTGATCGTCAGTCTGGCGGCCTCCTGCGGCGTCTTTGACAGCATGCTCTCCTCGGAGGAACAGGCCCAGGTTCGGGATCGGATCGATCAGGTTGCCCGACTTGATTTGATCGGCCGGACGGTGGCCGCGGCCCTCCGGCAGCACACCCCGTCTGCCCGGCCTCGAAAGCCCGCCCGCCCTCACCAGCAAATCCCATGTGTTGCGGGCTGGCCCATCGCCGGCCACGCTTTCGCCATGAGCCGCGACTTGCGGGCTTTCCTCACCCGCCAATACCAACGGCACGGTCCCATTTTCCGCATCAAGGCCTTCAACCGTCGCTTTATCGTCTTGGCGGGTCCCGAAGCGAATGTTTTCGTGACCAAGGCCGAACATGTGCACCTGCGCTCAAAGGAGTTGTGGCGGGATTTCGATGCGGTCACTGGAAGCGGCCGCACGGTGATGAGCATGGATGGTCCCGAGCACATGCGCATGCGCAAAGTGCAGGCGGCAGGCTATTCCTCCAAGGTGATCCAGAACCGGCTGGACGATGTCATTGACATCACTCGGCGCGCGATCGACACCTGGCCCATGGACCAGGCCATGAGTGGTTTGCCAGCCCTCCAGAGAATCGTTGCCGAACAGATCGGACTGCTCCTGACCAGTCTATCGCCACTGCCCTACATCAACGATCTGACAGTCTTTCTCGAAACCCTTCTCAAAATCCAGGTTGTACGCCAATGGCCGAAGCTGATGATGCATTGGCCGCGCTTCCGGCAGGCGCGCAGACGGGTGATGGAATTGTACGCCGCGCTTCTGGCGGCGCATCAGCCGGAGAATCGGCAGCACCGGCATTCGGACTTTATCGACGACCTCCTCGAGCTGCATGGGACCGACCCGCAGTTTCTGCCCGAGACCGACTTGCCGGTGGCTTTCCTGGGTCCCTATTTCGCGGGGTTGGATACTTCGGCCAGTGTCTGCGCGTTCATGCTCTATGCGCTTCTGAAGCACCCGGAGTTGCTGGCTCGAATGACAGCGGAAGTCGATGCTCTGTTTGATCGGGGAATACCGACGGCACAAGACCTGTCCGAACTGGATGTTACCCACCGCATTGCCCTTGAGACATTGCGCATGTATCCGATCATTCCCGGATTCACGCGTACCGTGTCCAACTCCTTTGAATTCGGTGGCTACCTGGTACCGGCCGGGGCACAGGTCATCATCGGCAACACCGTGGCGCACCACTTGCCGGAATGCTTTCCACATCCGGAGCGCTTCGATATCGACCGCTACCAGAGGGGGAGGGCGGAGCATCGGAAACCGGGAGCCTTTGCGCCTTTTGGTGTGGGCAGACATCGCTGCTTGGGCAGCGGGTTTGCCGAGGTGCAGATCGCGGTCACAATGGCGACCATTGTCCGCGAGACCGAGCTTGTACTTGAGCGGCCCAACCGGCCCATTGACATCAAACAGATGCCCCTGCCACACCCCGCGGCCTCGTTCAAAGTTCGCCAAGTGCGCCGGCGACGAGTATCGAGGACCGGCTGACAGATTTGCAGGCCCAAGTGCGCCCCGGCAGGAATGGTTGCATGCCGAACTCGTCCTCCCAAGTGCCTCTGCACCCTTTCTCGTTGGCGCCATTGTCCGTCTGGCTGCACCTCATTCGCGCGAACGGTGGTGTTGCTCGGAAACATCGGGGCCGTCTGGCAACCGTCCTGCTGGCCAGCGCCCTGACGTTGCCGCTGCGTCTGGTCGAAAGCCTGCGTTACGGACGCCTCGTGGACAACACCACACTCACCAAGCCTCCCCTCATCATTCTGGGATATGGGCGTACCGGTACGACACATCTCCACAACCTGCTTGTTCAAGACCACAACCATGCTTCGGTAACGACACTGCAGGCATTGTGCCCAAGTGCCTACCTCACCGTCCGACACTGGAATTGGCTTCGGCGCGCGGTGGCCCGAAACATGCCGGCCACGCGACCGATGGACAATGTAGCCGTATCCCTGGATGCGCCTCAGGAGGAGGAACTCGCGTTGGCATGCTCTTGCCACATGTCGTACATCCACAGCCTCACATTCCCGGATCTGAGTTCCACTTTCTTCGGGAAGTACAGTCTGCTGCGAGGGGTAAGTAGCCAGGAACTGGCTCAATGGGAACAGGCCTATATGGAGGTCGTGCGCAAGGCAACCGCGGCCGCCGATGGCCGCCGCATAGTGCTCAAGAGTCCTACGAACTTGGGCAAGATTGCCCACATGCTGCGCCTCTTCCCGGAGGCCAAGTTCGTCAATATCATGCGCAATCCCTATGTTGTCTATCCGTCCCTGTTACGGATGCGTCGGACACTGGCGCCCGTGTTCCAATTGGCCGCCTCCGACTGGAGCGAAATCGAGAGAACCGTACGCCGCGACTATGCCGCGGTCATGCGCCAGTATCTGCAGGACCGGGCATTGATTCCTACCGGGAATTTCACTGAAGTCCTGTTTGAAGACCTCGTGGCCGATCCCATGAGCGAGATGGCGCGCATCTATTCCGACCTGGCACTGCCCGACTGGAAGCAGGCTCGACAACACATGGAGGCCTATCTGCAAACAGTATCCAATTATCGCCAGAACCGCTACCGGATTGACCAGTCGGTCATTGATGTGGTGGACCGCGATTGGGGATTTGTACTGGATCACTGGAACTATTCACCTCCCGGTTAGCGACATCCTCTCCGAAGTCTTCCAGTTCTTGAAATGCGACAATCGGCGGGGATCGGTGGGATCCCCTGAACGGCGATGGCCAACATCCTGTTTCGCTCCCAGCAAACCTGTTCGGCCTACGGGACCGGGGCTTGTGCACGGCGAGGGATGTTGCCGCCGGGCATCCCAACGATCCGCAAACACGATATGCCGGCTGTCTGGTTCGGCATGCAAGTCCCAAAATGCTCCTGGTACCCAGACTGGACCACCGTGGTCCAGGTGGCTGGAAACAGTGTCGGTGGAATCCGTCAACCATGGAGGGAACCGTCCCCTCTCCCTCCCCAAAGAGAGAGCAACCCCCACCGATGATTTGAGCACTCGTCTGGAGAAAGAAATCGTATTGGGAACAGACTCAATCACACGGAAACAATCCGATGAATGAACGCGATGAAGCAATGCTCGCACCGGTTTTTGTCGTCAGCACCGGACGGTGTGGATCCACCCTGCTGTCAGCCATGATTCGAAAGCATCCGCAACTCTTGAGCATATCGGAATTCTTCTCCTATCTGGGACCGGGTGCGGTGCGTGCGCCGAGGGTGAGTGGAGAAGCCGCATTCCGGCGTTTGAACACCCCTGCGCCTGGGTTGCGCGCGTTTCTGGAAAGTGACGCATCGATCAGTGAATTGATTTATCCATTGGATGCGGGCAGACGATTTTCACGACAGGACGTTCCACCGATCATGTGTACCACGCTGCCGCATCTCACCGATGACTGCGAGAAGCTGTGGGATGAATTAGGGCCCGAGCTGTGCTCCAGGGAACGCCATCGCCTCATGGACCACTACCGATTTGTCTTTGAATGGCTGACGAGACACTTCGGCAGAAAGCTATGGGTGGAACGCTCTGGAGGCACACTTCCCATGAGCCCTGTACTGGCACGCTATTTCCCGGATGCCCGTTTCGTCCACATTTTCCGCGATGGTAGAGACACGGCTCTTTCCATGTATCACCATCCTGGTTTTCGCGCCATGGCGATGACCGCGTCCGCGTTCGATAAGGTCGGACTCGATCCGTTCTCACCGAAGAACTGGCGGGGTAGTAGTCCGTGGATACATATCGTCGCCGCGATCCATGGACGATTCATCCCACCAAAGCGAATCATGGCAGCCAACGTGGATCTGGTGACTTTCGGCTGGCTCTGGAGTGGCATGATCAAACGCGGCATCGAGTTTCTCAATACGCTTCCGGCAGACCAAGTCCTTTCGATGCGCTTCGAGTCCCTCTTGAAATCGCCGCAGGAGGAAATGACCCGTTTTATCGAGTTCGTTGGGCCTCAGCTGTACGATTCCCGTTGGCTCGGGGAAGTGAGCGCATTGCCCCGTAGCACGAAACCACGTTGGCCCCGCCTAGGGCCGGTAAACCAGCGACGGCTGGCTGAAGCGTGTGCACCCGGGCAACAGATTTTGGGATACAACAACGAGGTTGTTCCGTATTCGCAGGCTGGCTGACCCTGTTCTGGGAGCTAGGCCAATTCTGGTCATTGTTGTAACGCAACATGTCGTGTGTGCCGACGGCAATGACCAATGTCCGGTGGTTGGCAGTGGACGACTGGCCGCTGTTTCTTGAAGGGGTGCGGAAGGTATCCGCTGGAGACACATTAGGTATTGGCGTTGGGCCGGTATGGAACTTGACACGGAAACCCGCCAACTCGCCCCGTCGGTGGCTCGGGAAGGGACAGTCTCATCCGGTTCTGCTGCACGGTCACAATCTCGGACATGGTGGTTTCAGTGGCCGGGTTGCGGTATGGGCCACGCGCCGGGCTGCCGGCCTAGGGTGAGCTCTACGGGCATGTGGAGCGGACGTTGTTCGCCGAGGCGGCGGCGGGCCAGTCGGCGGTTGCGTTGAAGAGCGAGTACCTGCAGCGGTACGGGATTCCGGCGCGCATGTTCCCTGCGGTGCGGGTGTCCCTGGAAGGCAGGATGGCATCGGTCAAGGAGCAGCAGAAACTGTGGGTGGACAGCTTGGATCGGCGGATCGCACGGGGCGGACGGCAGATCAGGCGTTCTTCAAGTCGGTCGGCTTGGCCGTCCAGGACACGGTTTCCGCCGGCCTGGTCTACGCCCGGGCCAGGGAACTGGACATCGGAACGTCGGTGTCGCTGTACGGGCCCGGCCTGCAATCCGTGGCACGGAAGGGGCCATGGCTCTGCCGAGAGGGCCTGTGCACCCACTGCCGGGATGTCGGTGCACGGTGCACGCACCCGAAGCGCAGTGCTGGATCTTGAAGTTGGCGATGTCCGTCGCGGAGGTCGGTGCTGTCCACGCCAACTCCACACTGGTGTGGCGGCTGATGTCCGGTCGCGGGACCGCAATCCCCAGACGCCGGTGAAGTCGGTGACGATCACGGTCACGATCGTCCCGGCCCGCGGGTCAATATGTCATTCCAGGACACCCGCAGCAGACTCCAATTCCGCGTGTGCACTGAAGAGGGCCCAGGAGACTGCTGTGCGGTGTATGCCACCAATCATATGTCAATTAGACATCAAATGCAACAATTTACATTCCAAAATGCCAGTTCAATTTTGTTGATTTTGGTCCGGGGACCGGTTCTCCGCCATGTCCACCTCTCCTCAACACCGTCGAACCATTCCTGTCCGTGACCATTGGCCGGGCCTGTCGCGGCTGACGGTCATCCCCGATCCCCGCAGTGGGCGTCGGTCCTGCCGGTCTGGGGAAGCGATGGTGCAGTCAGCCCCAATTGGCGTCAGTGATCGGCCCGGACAAGGTGGAACCAGGCCAGGACCACAAGGCAGCTGCCGGCGGACAGGCTGGCCGTGACGAGCATCAGTGTTGCTTGGTTCAGGTGCGGGGTCGCGAACGGGAGCACAAAGGCGGCGGCGACGTAAAGGCCGGCACTGCTACCCGCGCTCCAGAGCATGTTGAGAACTTTCCTTTCCACAGCCAGATCGCGTGCCCAAAGCACGGCGTAGAGCCCCAGGCAGGCAAGGAGGACCGCCAGCGAGCCAAGGAACGACAACGGTGTAAGTGTCCAGCGCAGCGCGGGGGTGCGGCTGATCGCCGGACCGGGTTCCGCGGACGGCGACTCGGTGTTGGTCAGGGGCGTAACCGTGGGCTGCACCGTGAGGATCTGTGCCGCGCTTTCCTCCTCGACCCGAATCTGAAACCCGATGCTGGTGGTGCTTTCCAGGCTGCGCGCAGCCAGTTCAAGGGTGCCGGCGCGATCCAAAAGCAGATCCATGGTGGCACTGCCGTCCCGCGTGGGGATTGGATCAATGCGCAGGTCCAGGTTGTCGTTGGGATATCGGAGCAGAAACTCCACCGGGGTGCCGTCGGGAACCCGGTTGCCGTTGCGGTCCAGGATGGGGCCGGCCCGGATCTGCAGGGAATCCCCCAGCCGCACTTCCAGGGCCTGAAGATCCAGGGAACTGTGCTTGTCGTCGAACACCGTCAGGGGGATTACCTGGTTCGGATCCGGCTCCAGCCGTTCGACCAGACTGCCGTAGGGCGTGCCGGGCACGTTGACCGGCGGCGCGCCGGTCATCTCCAGGTCGTGGAACAGGCCGCGCACCGCGGTCTCCACAAACGGCGGGTTTGGGCTGTAGGCGGCAATGTACACCGACAGCTTGCTGATTTCAGTCTCGTCCAGCATGTACGGTGCGTCGAATGAGAGTACTGCCACCCGCTTGCCGAGGAGCAGGTCCGGCTTCTGCCGCAGGAACTGGTGGACGACCTCGCTGGCAGGGTGCTGTTCGGGATCCACATCCAGCATCGCGAAGATCACCCATGTGGCTTCCGTCAGGGTCCGATCCATGCGGAACTGAGCCACGGTGTTGGCCGTGCGGTTGAGCCAGGCCGCCACGTCACCGAAACCGTAGCTGGAAATGCGGTCGGGCTCAATCTGGGCCGTGGCATCCGGACCGAACAGGCGCAGGATGGTGGCTTCGACCTGATCGACCGCCAGGACTGTTTCCGGTTGGCACCCGGGACAGGTCGGGCGCGTGCGGTCGTCGGTGAGTATGAGCAGGCGATCGTCCGGATTGGGCACGGCCCGGACCTGATCCGCGGCCTGTTCGGCATCCAGGTGCAGCAGCGTGGCGGCATCCTGCGCAACCCATGTGATGATCCCGGCCTTCACGGCCAGGCTGCCTTCGCTGAGCTGAGTCGGCACCCCGCCCGGAATCTGGCCGGCCAGCGGATCAAAGCCCACGGCAACAACCTCCGAATTCGACAGGCTGTCGCCGATTGGTGCCAGGCGCCGGATCGTCTGCATCGACAACGGGTTGTCGGCCTCCTCGAGTTTGGCCCAGGCGGCCCGATCGAAGAAGGCGGGAGGGTAAAGACGGAGCTTGGCTTGCAGGATGCGCCGCACGGCGTTGTCCACTGCCAGTGCGAAATCCGGTTTCTCCAGGTATTGGACATTGAAGAACAGAATGACCTCCTGCAGGGCCGATGCCGCGTTCGGATCCAGCGGCCCGGTACCGGCCAGCCACAACATGTCGTTGCCGGCCTGGAAGGCATCGTTGGCGATGCGGTTGGCAAAGGCGGTTTGGCCCGATTGTCCGTAGTAGCTGCTCAGCGAAGGTACGATCAGCCTCCCGCTCATCAACAAGCCGCCGGCCTCCCGCCAATCGGCAAAGGCATCCAGTGCCAGGATTTCCTCCAGTTGCGGCGCGAGGCTGATGGGCGGCGTGCGTTCGCGCGACGACAGGAATCCGCTGTATCGGATGTGGCTGGTCAGCAGGCCGGCTGTCGGATTTCCGGGACCGCTGGTTTCGGATTCCTGCCGGGCCTGCACGGCCCGTACAAAGGGCAACAGCTCGTTCCGCTGAAGGTCTGTCAGCGAACGCTGGATGGTGGCCAGTTCCTGGTTGAGGTCGCGGTCGCTGCCGCCCTGGCCCGGAAAGTGTCCTGCAATGGACAGAACCCGTCCGCTGCTGCCGTCGGCGACCCCCTGGATGAAGGCGGCGCCGTTTTCGGCGACCCACCAACTGTCGCCCCCATAAGTGGATGTGGCGCGCACACCGGATGGTTGGCGTCCATCCGAACCAAGTACATCGAGACTGGGGCCCAGCAGCATGTTGATGCCCACGGCGACCAGTTCCTGGCCCAGAATTGTGCCCAGGGCTTGGGCATAGGCGGGATCCCACGCAGCTCCCACGGCCATTTGGTTGGGCATTGCCGTGAATCCCCTGCGCAGGACCGGCGCCGATTGGTCCGGACCGGTTTGCGACACCCCGATCAGAAGCGGGATGCCAAGTCCCGCCTCCAGCAACGGATCCGGCAACCGCATCCAGTGGTCCGCCACAATGTCGGCCCGATCGGACGGTAGTTCGCCGCGCGGGGCGTACAGGCCCCAGGGCAGGGCCTGAAGCTGACTGGTCAGCGCGGCGACTTGGCGCGGCGTGTCACTGTCGGGTGAGTTGTCGATATTGCCGTTTTGCTCCGTCAGTACCACAGCACCCACCCGATAGTCGTGCACCAGCCGCACGATGGCATCGGATTGACGGATGGAGGATCCCTGGAACGGAATCACGAACAGCTGACCAATGCGGTCCGCCACGGTCATGGAGGCCAGGAGCGTGTCGACCGTGACCTCCATGGACAGACTCTCGATGTTGTCGGCGGGTTCGGTGGCCGGGTCGGCGGTTTGGGCTCTGGCGGTGTCCGTCCAGACCAGTGTGCAACCCACCCAAAGCAACAGGCAGGCCAGCCATCCGGCAGTACGCTGATTCATGAGCGGGGGATCAGGTTCATGTGTTCGGATGGTGCGGCCCGGTTGTCGATAGAATGTACCGTATGGGCGGTGCCGCTGCCCGGAACAGTTCCTTGTCCACTGCGTTCCGGAGCCGGTCGTCGCGGACGGTGGGAGCTGCCACGATCCATGTCCACTGATGGAGCCGACGGAGGATCGTCGTGTCTGTGCGCTTGAGGTCGCTTTGGGACAGGCTGCTGGCCCAGGACGACGATGTTGTCCCCGACGACGGGGTGGAAGCCGGTTCGGCGCGCGGTGGCGACCAGTTCGTGCTTGGCCACAGCGCACGTCTCGCCTCGGATGATGTCTTCGACAATCTGCGGCAACGGGTGTCGGCGTTTGCGGTGCGGGAAGGGCTGGTGTTTCGGGAACCGGCCTGGCTGTACAATGCCTTTGTCCACAGTTCATTTGTGCTCGATCACGGACTGGACGATCCCACCCTCCATTTCGAGCGGTTGGAGTATCTGGGCGACGCCGTGTTGGGCAAGATCGTGGCCGAGTATCTCTTCCGGGCCTTGCCCAACCATCTGGAAGGGGATCTGACCCGGCTGCGATCGGAGCTGGTGCGCAATGCGACCCTGACCGAATGGGCACTGGAGTTGGGGTTGGACGGGCTTGTCCTGACCGGTCCCAGTGTCAAAAGCCGGGAAATCCTGCGCAGTTCCCGTATGCTAGGCAGTGTGTTCGAGGCGCTGATCGGCGCACTCTATGTGGATCAAGGGGAACAGGGCGTGAGACGATTTTTGGCGCGGTGGCTCAATCCGGCGGTCGACAAGGCAGCCAAGTCGGACGGCCAGTCGCAACAGAATGCCAAGAGTGCGCTGCAGGAAGTCCTGCAGCGGGACCTGGGAGCCACTCCCCGCTACGAGAAACGGTCCGCAACCGGCCCCAGCCATCAGCCGGAGTTCGAGGTGGCGGTGACTCTGGAGGGCAGGACCCTCGCCACCGGCAAGGGTCCCAGTATCCAGAAGGCCGGTTTCCGCGCCGCGGAAGTGGCGCTGGCCGACTATCTCGCGGCCCAGACCGAACTGGACCCCATCGACTGATCAGATCTCCAGTTCCTTGAGCTGGTCGATCATGTCCCGGCACACGTCGAAACCGCCCTGCCAGAAGGCCGGGTCGGACATGTCGATGCCCATTTCCTGCAGGATGTCGTCCGGATCCTTGGAGCCGCCGTACGCCAGCAGCTGCAGATAGCCGGGCTTGAACGCCTCGCCTTCCTGCTGGTACCTGCGGTACAGGGCCAGGACCAGCAACTGGCCAAAGCTGTAGGCGTAGCAGTAGAACGGCGTGTGGTAGATGTGGGGAATCATCAGCCATTCGTAGGCGAAGATGTCGTCCACGTCCACCGCGTCCCCAAACTGCTGTGCCAGCTGGCTCTGGTAGATCGCGCTCAGATCCCCGGTGGACTTGTTCTGCAGCACCGCTTCGTGGGCTGCCTTCTCGAAAACCACGAAATAGGCCTGGCGCATGACCGTGGCGTACATGTCGTCCACGGCAGTGGCCAGCAATTCGCGCCGGACCAGGGGATCGGTCTCTTCCTGCATGAGCCGGTCGGTCAACAGCATCTCGGTGAAGACCGAGGCGGTCTCGGCCAGAGGCAGGGGGGCATGCTGGGTTAGGAGCGAGTGGTCCTCCGCCTGCAGGCTGTGGATGGCGTGCCCGAGTTCGTGGGCCAGGGTGGCCACGTCGCGCACGCGGCCCGTGTAGTTCATCAGGATCCACGGCGTTTGCGAGGGCAGGACGGTGGCACAGAAGGCCCCCGAGCGCTTGCCCTTGCGGATTTCACTGTCGATGTGGCCGTCGCGGAAGACCCGTTCCGCCTTGGCAGCCACGCCGCTGTCAAAGGCACCGACGGTTTCCAGCACCATGTCCACGGCGTCGCCGTAGTCGATCTGCTTGTCCGAGCCGCCCAGAGGCGCGTAGATGTCGAAGCGCCGCAGCTTCTCCAGGCCCAGCCACTGGGCCTTCAGCCGGAAGTACTCCTGGAACAGGCCGGCGTTGTCCTGGCACACTTGCAACAGTGCCTCGACCGCGGCGTCCGGCACGTTGTTGCCCAGGTTCTTGACGGCGATCGGCGAACTGTAGTTCCGCAGGCCCAGGTTCTCGGAATGCCAGTCCCTGACCCGGGCGGCATAGATTTGACCCAGGATGCCGTTTTCCCGCTCGTAGACTCGGAACAGTTCCCGGTAGACCGCCTCGCGCAAGGCGGTATCCGACGAATAGGCGTGCTGCATCAGCTCTTCGCGGGTCAGGGTTTGGG
>JAPPAJ010000401.1 GCA_026705565.1 Caldilineaceae bacterium
GGGAGCTTTCTCGTAGGGCATCCCATAGCGATTCACATAGGCACCGGCATAGCCGCAGGCCACGGCTCCCACCACATCGAACGAATTGGAGGACACCATGCACAGGTCCCGGCTGGCCGTACCCAGGCGATGGGCCGCGTATTGGTAGACCGTGGGGTGGGGCTTGAACATCCCAACGGCCGAGACGGAGATCACATCGTCGAAGTTCCAGGGCACCTGATGCGTTACCAGATGTTCAAGGAAGGCCGGGTCTCCATTGGACAGGATCACCAGCCGGAAGTTCCGGTGCAGAGTCGCCAGGGCGGGCAGGACATCGGGGAAGGGACGCAATCCTTGCCACTGTGCCATGAATGCATCCACCTGGTCCCCGTCCTGCGCGACATGGTCCAGGCCAAAGCTGCGCAACGTGTGCAGATATGCGCGCCGGACCGTTTCCAGGTAGCCGCCATGTCCCTGCAGCATCAGGGAATCCTGAAACTGATCCAATCGCTGCCGGGCGCGTTGCCGGTCCCAGAATTCCTCGGTCGTGACAGCCGTGTCCTGCGCGGCCAACATGTCTCCGATATGGGGTTTCAGGCTGGAGCCCAAATCCAGAATTGTGCCGAACAGATCGAACGTCAAGGTCGTAACAGACATCTTCGAGCTCCTTGCACTTGCGAACACCGGCATGGACCGGGGCAGGTATTGCTACCGGGCGCGGCAGGCCGATCAGGCAGTACAGCAAGGGCCATGTGGCCCAACCCGTGTTGCTTCACCACCGGCGACCGGCAGCCGTGGCGGTTGCCGCAGGAAATCAGTTGGGCTTGAGGGAGAGTTTCAGGCTGTGGGCATGCTCCCCGATTGGTGAGTCCGGCAACTGAACCCTCAACCCCTCCTCAGTCATCGACCAGTCCAGCCCGCCGGGGCCACCCAGCAGCGAGATGTCGGCGACACGCGCCGGGTCCAGCCGTTCCGGGGTGACCGACTTGACCCTGGCCGTGTTTCCAGGCCAGCCCAGCAGGATGGCGTACAGGGCGCTGTCGGTGCGGGTGAAGCGGATGTCCTCGGTGGTCATGCCCGCGTTTTCCCGTTCGGTCAGGTGGCCGGTGGTGACCTGGGTCGGGCCTTCGCCGAAGATTTGCCAGTGCCGGGTGCCGTAGATGGCTTCGCCGTTCACGTTGAGCCAGGTCCCTAGGTCGCGCAGCAGGCCCGCGGCTTCGTCGGGGATGACGCCGTCCGCCCGCGGGCCGACATTGAGCAGCAGGTTGCCGTTTTTGCTCACGATGTCGACGAGGTCGTGGACCAGCGTGGTCGCGGTCTTGAACTCGTCGTTCTCTATGTGGCTCCAAGACTTGTAGGACACGGCCGTGTCCGTCTGCCAGTACTCCTCCCGAATGTCGTCCAGCTTGCCGCGCTCGATGTCGTAGCAGGCGACACCGGGCGGGAACTTGTCCTTGTACTGCAGGACCACATCCCGGCCCCATTGGCGCGACTGGTTGTAGTAGTAGGCCAGGACCTGCGGGCGCCAGTCGGCGAATTCGTCGGCATGCCAGCCGAAGTCGAACCAGAGCACGTCCGGCTTGAAGCGGTCAATCATCTCCTGTGTGCGCCGGTACCAGTCCTCAATCCACTCTTTGGAGGTCGGCTCATCCTCCGGGTGGGCCGGGGAATAGAGGCCGGCATTGGCGGGATCGGAGGTGTCGAAGTCGTCCCGGTAGGTGTAGTAGCGCCAGTTGAAGGCCCGGTGGGAGGAGATCCCGAACTTCAGGTTGCGCCGCCGCACAATCCTTTCCAGTTCGGCCACCACATCCCTTTGGGGGCCCATGTCGGCCGCATTCCACTTCGTGTACCGCGACTTGTACATGGGGAAGCCGTCGTGGTGCTCGCCGACCGGGACCACGTAGCGCGCTCCCGCGGCCTGGAACAGGTCCACCCACTGCTCCGGATCCCAGTGCTCGGCCTTGAACATGGGGATAAAGTCCTTGTAGCCGAACGTGCCTGGATGGCCCCAGGTATCGCAATGATGCCGGTAGTAGTTCCGGCCCTTGCGGGACATCTCGTCTCGGTACATGAACCGGGGATACCACTCGTTGTCCCAGGCTGGCACCGAATAGACCCCCCAGTGGATGAAGATGCCGAGCTTGGCATCCCGGAACCAGTCCGGAATCCCGTAGGTGCGCAGCGAATCCCAACTGGTATCAAACATGCCGTTTTCCTTGGGAGACTGGTGTGGTTCAGGCGGGGGCGTCGCGCTGCACAGTGCAGCCGGCCTGGCGGTACTGCACCAGGCGCGTGGCCAGTTCGCCGCGGACATCCGAACGTTCGTCCCAGAGGTTGCGGGTTTCGCCCGGATCCTCGCGCATGTTGTAGAGCTGGCCCGGGGCAAGGGGCTCCGGTGGCGTACCGGCCGGAGGGGCCCAGCCTCCGGACCCTTCCGACTCGAAGATGGCCTTCCAGTCGCCGGAGCGGAGCGAGAAGACACCCGTTTGCGAATGGTGAATCAGATCGGTGCGCACGGACGCGTCCGGATCGCGCAGGACGGGCAGGAAGGAGATGCTGTCCTCGGCACTCAGGTTGTCCAGCGGCCGGCCGGTAATGTCGGCGCAGGTAGCCATGAAGTCCACCAGCGAGACCAGGGCGTTGCTGATGGATCCGGCCTGCACTTGGCCGGGCCAGCGCGCCAGCAGCGGTTCCCGGTGGCCGCCTTCCCAGATGTGTGCCTTGTAGCCCCGCCAGTCCGCCGAGGAGCGGTGTCCGTACGTGTTGTAGGCCGCCATGCCGGTTCCGTCGGGTTGCCGATCCCCCGGCAGGGCGCCGTTGTCGCTGGTGACCAGGACCAGGGTGTTGTCGGCCTGGCCCGTTTCGTCCAGCACATCCAGGACCTGGCCCACCATCCAGTCGAACAGCCAGACCAGATCGCCGCGCGGGCCGGCCCCGGACTGGTCGCGGGCGAACTCCGGCACGTCCGCGCGCGTGCACGGCTCGTGGGGTGCGTCGGAGTTGAGGTAGAGGAAGAAGGGCTCGTCGGCCTCGGCCTGTTCGCGGATGTAGCGGACCGCCTCCGCCGCGATGCGGGGATCGGCGTCCTTGTGCTGCCAACCGGGCGCCATCATGCCGGGGCGGCTGGTAAAGACGGGAACTTCGTGGTACTCGGACGGCAGATCCACGAAGTGCTCGTTTTCGATGAACCCGTAGGGCGGCTGGCAGGTGGGGCAGCCGGAGGCGCCGAAGAAGTAATCGAAACCCAGGGCATTGGGTCCGCCGATGAGCGGCTGGGTGAAGTCGACCAGCTCCTCCATCTCGCGGGTGGCATTGGTCCAGGGCAGGGCGCGGTTGAAATCGAAGAAAATGCCCGGGCGCGGGGTGAAACCCAAACCCAGGTGCCACTTGCCGATGGCGGCCGTGTGGTAGCCGACCTCCCCAAGCAGACGGGCCACGGTTCGCCGCGTGGGCTCAATCAGGGGCGGCTCGTAGCCGTAGATGACATTGCTTCGGAGGTGCGAGCGCCAGCAGAAGCGGCCGGTCAGCACACCGTAACGGGTCGGGGTGCAGACGGCGGACGGCGAATGGGCGTCGGTGAACCGCATGCCCTCGCGCGCCACGCGATCCATGTTGGGGGTTGGGATGCGGGAATCCGAGTTGTAGCAGCCGACATCCCCCCAGCCCATGTCGTCGGCCATGATGTGGATGATGTTGGGTTTGTTGGTCGGCGGGTGCTGCATGACGCTTGGGGATTTGACTGGGAAGGAAGGGAGGTGATCCGGCCGCCGGGGCGGAGACCGGGTTGATTCTACATGGGCGTTTGGAGCCTGCTGCGGCCCGCAGCTGCTTCATTGCCCCGCGTGACGGATTGCTTCCAAGGGCCGGGAATCAAGACAGCCCCGGGTACCCGGGGCTGTCTCTGCCGGCCGTTGATGACGGCCAGCCGTTTGTCTCGTCAGTGTTACATGGCCTCAGAGCCGCCATCACCGTCCGGACACGGTCCTGAACCCCTAAGGGTCTCGGCGATGTCCAGCTTCACCAACACGGGTTTGGTCCACTTCTGCATGGTGACGTTCTCTCCTCCTGAGGCGCGTCCAAGATTCTGCGTGCAGGGCAACGGGGCCACTCCTGTAATTGTAGCCCATTTTGCGGGTTGCTGCACGGCCGCGTGGAGCGGAGGCACTGTTTCACTTTCGTTGAAAACGGTTCAGGCGGACAGGAACGGCTCCTTCTCCAGGGTCCTGGTTGGCCAGCCGGCTTCAAGCCAGGTGGCCGGCCAGCAGATGCGGGAAGGCCTGTGCGCCCTGCGGCGTCTTGAGGCCGCGGGCCAGCCGCGCCCGGGGCTTGAAGCGTCCAAACCAGCCCTCCGGCCGATTCGTGCTGGAGGGGACGGGGCCGCCAAGCAGCGTACGAGGTCGTTCCAGCGGTCCATGGCATGTTCCACCAGGGCCAGTACGGGCGGTGACAGCCGGATCACGCCCTGGTGGGCCCACTCGCAGCAGATCGGCAGCAGCTGACCACCCTACAGGGGCAGGTGCCGCACCAGCCGCACCACCCCCTGCAGCACGACCGCGTCCTCCGGGGCCGGCAGGATCCTGTCCCGGCCCTTACGCATGCGTTGCAGCTGCCGGCGCACCGTGCGTCGCATGTGCACGCCGCAGAGCTGCCGGTCCAGCCCGCAGCTCTGCGGGGCCTTGCGGAAGAACGGGTTGTCGGTGACCAGGGTGTGCACGCCGCGGGCCTCCAGCTCCCGGAAATAGGCCGTCCCGTCGAAATCCGGCCCCGTGCGGCGCAGGTCGCGGGGCCGGCCCTCGGTATCCAGAACCACGGCCACCGGCTGTTTCCGGCCTTCCAAGGGCAGCCAGGTCTCGTCCACCAGGACCACCCCGGGCAGCTTCGCCGTCGCGTCCCACGGCACCTCCGCCTGCCGCCGCTGCACGTCTCGCCACAGGCTGGCGGGGCTTACGAAGCAGCCCAGGACCTCCAGGCTGGCCGCGGTCGCGCGCAGGCTGACGCCCAGCCGTACAGGCGCATCAGGATTGCCTGCCAGGACCGCGTGCGCTGCTGGCGGGTCACCCCCTCCGGCGGGCGCGAGTGCGTGCGCCCGCAGCTCTGGCAGCGCCCGCGCTGCACGCGGCAGGGGCCCAGCAGCAGCAGACGGCGCTCGTAGGAGCCGTTGCGCCAAAAGACGCGCCGGCCGCAATGGGGACACGCCTCCGGCGGACCGGGGTCCGCGAGTTGACGTGCGGCATCTTCAGGGACTACCGTGAAAGACATGACGAGAGGTCCTTGCTTGGGTTGATTGACGTCAAACCAAGGGTACAGGGCCTCTCGTCTTGTTCCGGGCCTGAACCGTTTTCAACGAAAGTGAAACAGTGCCCCCGGCACTGACATCATGTTGCCTGCGCAATTACAATGGCAGTAGAGCCAAACCAAGATTGTTGATGACAGCGAATGAACTCGAATCTGCGCATGGAGCAGCGTTCACTGGTGGTGATTAGGGCGGTTGCAGCCGATGCTGGCTACCAAATGGTGAGGCCAGAGGTCGACAATGACAGCGTAGATGGCGTCCTGAGGGCCGATTTTGGACGGCGGCCCCGGATCGAATTTCAAGCCAAGTCCACGTCAAGGGACATTCGAAAGGGTGACAGCTTGCACTATCCGTTGCCAGTCAAGAACTATGACGAGTTGCGCCTCGATGACTGTTGGACGCCGCGCATTCTGATTGTCGTGCTGATGCCAAGCGCAACAGAACCTTGGCTGTCACAGTCCGAGGACGAGTTGTGCTTGGACAGTTCCGCCTTTTGGCTATCCTTGGCAGGCAGGCCGCAAGTGTCGAACACTGACAACATCACGGTGTCCGTACCAACAGCGAACAGTTTTGACCGGGTGCAACTCGAGGCACTCATGGATCGAGCCAACGAAGGGAACCTGCTATGAACGTTCAGATACGCGATCGATCCGCCTTGCTATCCCTTTCCATCACCAGTCTGCGCGCTTATCTCCATGCGAGGGATTGGCAGAACCTTGGTCAATGGGGTCAACGGCCCGCCACGGTGTACGCCAAGGAGTTTGACGGCCGGACGTGGGAAATCATCGTGCCGCACCAGGACACCGTGGGCGGCTATGCCGCAGGGATGGCTGAGGCCGTGGCAGTGCTGGCTGTTGTTGAGGAACGCTCGCAGCTGGATGTGTTCCACGACCTAGCCAGTACTAGTGCCGACGTCATACGCCTGAGCTCAATGAATGGTACCGCAAAGGTCCCCCTTTCGTTGCGACAGAGTACGGAGTTCCTGAATGACTCCTACAATTTATTGGCTGCCGCGGCCCGGTCCGCAGAGCGTGCACGAGCTACCCATCGTGGACCATTGAGTGCGAACGTGGCCGATTTCCTAGGCCATGTGCGGCCACTACCTGGTTACTACGAAGGTTATGAACTCACATTGCATTCACCGGTTCCCATGGGCCTCGAGACACAACCACCACTGGAGTTGGGGGATGATTTTTACCCTCCGTTCCCTCGGCTGGCAACCCTCAAACTGGCAGAAGCGTTGGAACACTCCACCGCTGCGGTGGCCACGGCCATGACCGAAGGCTCTCTGGCTGCATTTGATCGGGCCGTGCCGCATGGCGTCAGTGCCAACCTGTGTGACGCAGTGGCTGAACTGGCACGTGAAGGCGAGGGAGTGGAGATTAGTGTGGCTTGGGCAGAGGTGCGGCCACAGTCACAGCACCCATCACCCGCCTCGACATTTCGGTTCACATCACACTCGGCGGATATTTTGGATGAAGCTGCACGGTCGTTTCGCCTCAATGAACCATTCCTTGATGAATCGGTGGTGGCTCAGGTTGTCCAATTGGCAAGGGAACCAGAAGCATTCGACGGCAGAGCGACCATTCTTTACGTCAGGGAAGGCCGGCCCATCCGCATGCAGACTGAGTTTGGTGAAGAAACTTACAATACAGTGATCTCGGCTTTTAAAGAACGCGAACCCATCAAATTGGATGGAGACATATACAGGGTTAAGAATTCATTTGAACTACGCAACCCGCGCAATTTGTCGTTGGTTACAGCGCAAGCCGACCACTTCACCGAAGGCCGGAGTACAACCACCTAACGGCTCAGGCAACCCACATTGCGGCATGAATTGCGGGGCCGGCACTCGGACGCGGGATGCGTCACCGAAATCCATGTCCCTTGCTCTTGGCCCCCCCCCCCGGGTTTGCCGCTTCCGTGTTTCCTCAGGTCGACCACTGGCATGTCGCTGAGCACGAACACTGCGGTGTGCAGGATTTCCCTCGAGGTCCGGTAGTTGATCCGCAAGGAGGAAGTTCCGACCCCTGATGTTGATTCCGCGTCAATAGCACCACCTGCTGGTCGTAAATCCACTAGTAGAGGCTGCCCACGATGAACAGACTATTGGGGTCGGACTCCTCCACTGGCTCCCCTCCAGGATTGATGCGTGCCACGAAGGTAACCCAATGGACCGCCTCGAAGACTCTCCAGATTTGGGCTCGTGCGGGACGCGTGACAGGGGCGTTGCGTGCGGCGACTGTGTACCACGATGGTGTTGTCATCCTGCCGTGCAACCAAGCTACTCCCGAATGATTTCAAGCTCTCCCTTCAGGATCTGTTGTCGGATGACCTTCTTGTCGAACTTGCCCACACTGGTCTTGGGAATGTCCGATACCAGGGCCATTGCGTCCGGCAACCAGAAGCGAGGGAATTTCGGTGCCAGATGCCGGCGTACCTCCTGCAGCGAGATGCCTTCGTTCCGATCATGCGGCACGATGACCGCCAACGGACGTTCTCCCCAATTCTCGTGGGGCAGGGCGACGAATGCCGTCTCGCGAATGTTGGCATGCGACAGGAGCGTGTTCTCCAGTTCCACCGAGGAGATCCACTCGCCTCCGCTTTTGATGAGGTCCTTGGTGCGATCCGTGATCCGGACGTACCCGTCGGGATCGATGGCGGCGATGTCCCCCGTGCGGAACCAGCCGCTGGACGTGAAGTGCTCGGCCACGTTTTCGGTTCGATAGTACTGCGAGGCCACCCAGTGTCCCTTGACTTGGATTTCGCCGGTGGCGCGATCGTCCCAAGGCTGCTCCTCTTCATCCCGTGCAATGCGCAGGGCGACGCCGGCCACGGGCGGTCCCTGGCGGGCTTTGACATCCCACGCAGCCTCCGGATCCAGATCCCGGTGTCGGGATAGAGGCACGCACACGGAACCAATGGGTGACGTCTCGGTCATGCCCCAGGCATGCATGACATTGACGCCCAATTCCTGTTCGTAGGCTTTTATCAACGGACGGGGCATGGCCGATCCACCCACGATGAGAGCCCTGATGGAGGAGATGTCCACCGGGTTGCGCTTCAACTCGTGGTACAGGGAATTCCAGATGGTCGGGACCCCGGCTGCTACCGTGATCCGCCGGTCGTGCAGCAATTCGGCCAACGAGGCGGCGTCCAGAAATGGGCCCGGCATTACCAGATTGGCACCGGCCAACGCGGCACCGTACGGCAATCCCCAACACATGGCGTGAAACTGGGGCACCACGGCCAGCACGTTGTCCCGTTCCGTCAAACCGAATGCATTGGCCTGGTTGACGCCCATCGTATGAAGATACATGGAACGATGGGAGTAGAGGACGCCCTTGGGGTGTCCGGTGGTGCCGCTTGTGTAGCACAAGCCCATGGCCGCCCGTTCATCCCGGACAGGACACTCATGGGACGCATCGGCCTCGTCCAATAGATCCTCGTACCGGTGAATCGTGCCGGGCAGGTTGCAGGCAACCTGGTCTGCGCCGGACCAGATGATGAAGTGTTCGACCCCGCGGATCCGGTCCTTGATGTCTTCCAACAGCGGTATTTGCGAACCATCCACCAGAATGGCGCGGTCCTCGGCGTGGTTGATGATGTAGGCCAGTTGGCCCGAAGACAGCCGGATGTTGAGGGTGTGGATGATGCCCCCCATCTCCGGGATGCCGAAGTAGGCCTCCACATGCTGATGGTGGTTCCAACCCAACGTACCCACCCGATCGCCTGGTTGGATGCCCAGGGCCGTCAAGGCGTTGGCCAGTTTCTTGACCCGCGTGTGCAGGTCCCGGTAGGTCATGACATGGAGGGAACGGTCGGGCTGCCGCGTGACAACAAGCTTCGATCCGAAGACGCGCTGCGCATGCTCCAGAATGCTGCCAATCGTCATGGGCATGGACATCATGAGACCGTGCATGGTCTTGAACATCCTTGTGGCGAACAGTGCTGTGCGAGAAGGGGCTGCCGGGACGCGGGTGCCGGACCGGGATGGCGAGGCAGCAGTTGGCAGCGAGTGGAGGTCCCGATGAAATTGTGCCACTGTCCGTTTATTTCGAAACCACCTCGAATTCAGGCTCTTCCTTGCAGCACAGGGGGCCGAGCTCATGGTGATGAATGGTCGCCGGAAAGCCCAAAATGCGGTTTCCTGAAGTGTCCGGTCCTCGGGCAAGTGAAAGGGCAGGAAGTGAAATTCGCCCTACATCGCCGCCTTGATGCAGGTGGCTGCCGTTACGGGTTGACCCGCTTCCTGACTCCAAGCCCCGGTCTCGTCGGATGGCCCCGACGAGTCAGGTTCAGGGGCATTCGGGATTCGACAGGGTTCGAACCTGTGTCCGGTATTCGATGCGGGGCGGTTCCTCCGGGTTACCGGCGACGAAGTTCAGGCCGACGGCCACCACGCGCCGTCCGGAGGCGAAGTACCGTCGGCCGTAGTCGCGCGCCTCGACCTGCTCCAGCGCGGCTTCCGGCGACTGGTTGTACTTGAACTCGAACACGCAGACATGCCCGGGGAAGAGCACCTCCAGGTCCGACCGGCCGCCCAGTTGGTGCACCTCCGACTGGAACTCGACCCGCATCAGCTGGCACAGGGCATGCAGGATCAGATGGCAATCAGTCTCCCCGGTGATCTTCTCGCCCGGCATCCCGGACATGAACGCGTGCAGCCGCGTGCGGAAGTCCGTATAGTCCTCGGTCGCCAAGGCCCGGTGCAGGCCCGTCAACTCGTCCGGCGTGGTAGTCCGGCCGAAGCTTTCCAGCAAGCTTGAAGCGAAAGTCAGCCGGACCTCGTTGTTGGGGTAGTCGTACCGCAGTCGTCCTTGGTCCAGCCGCAGCGTTAGGTAGCCGGTCTGCAACATCAGATGGCCGTAGTCAATGTTGTTCAGGTCGTAGGTGGTCCGCATCAACTGATGGATTGCAGGCGGTTCCCTGGACAGCGCAAGGTTCCCGTTCCTGGCCATCCGCACCAGGAATTGGGGTGTTCCCGACTCCGACCAGTAGTTGGGCCATCCGAACAGCTTCCACCTGGCGGCGGCCGCGCCTTGCATGTCATCCAGGCAGTTCAGGAGCGAATAGGGGTTGTAGACATTTTCGTCGAGTCCCGGAATGCCGAAGCAGTACCCGTTGTAGTGATTCCTCAGTTCCTGCACCACCTGCTCAAGGGGTTTGTCCAGGTTTGTCGCTCCGGCTTGCAGGTAGGGCAGCAGGTATGCCTGAATGTCCGATTCAGTAAATCCGCACAGGTCCGAGTAGTCGGGGTGCCATGAGATGTCCTTGAGATTGTTCAGGGCGGAAAAGAGGTTCACATGGGCAAAGCGGCTGATGCCCGTGATGAACACGAAGTGAAGGAGATTTTCCTGGTGTTTGAGCAGGCCAAAAAACTCCCGCAGGACCGCGATGAACGGCTCCGGATCCATGTTCCGGCCCAGTAGGTGCGTGAGCGGTGCATCGTATTCATCGATTAGGACCACCGGAGCAGCATTGAACTGTCGTTTGAGCTCACGCAGCAGTCGTTCCACATGTCCGGATGCCGTTTCCAGATATGCACCCTCCGGTGTACGTGCGAAGCGGACGTAGTTGCCATCGGTCTCCGATTCGATTCCCGTCGCGGCACCACGCTCGTGCCAATCGGAATACACACTCTCAAGGTGTTCCAGGAGCCTGGTACGCAAGCCATCGGGAGTGTCCGAGATGGTCATCGCCATGTTGAGCCGCACCACCGGATGGGGCCGGGTTTGGCATACGACACCCTCAATCGCCGTGCCCCTGAACAGTTCAGCCCGTTCCCCGGCATCGGGATCAAAGGAAACCTTGGCGGAACTTCCCAGCTGTGGCAGGTCGCCTTGGAAGATGGCCTCCAGGGTGGACACCAGCAGGGTCTTTCCGAAACGGCGGGGCCTGGCCAGGAACGCGTATTGCGTCTTCAAATCGGATCCCTGCTCGCCGATCGGGGTCAGCAGTTTGCGCAAGTGATTAGTCTTATCGACGTACAAGCCGCCGGTCCGGCGAATCGGACTGAACTCCGACCTGTCCGGGTGCAAAAATGGCAGTTCCATAGTCAGAAGGCGAGAACGAGTTTCCACGCGAGCCGTACGGATTGTACTTGGCTGCACAGGGGCCGCATGGAAAGGTGCCGGGCGCCTGCTCCTTGAAACCGGAAATGATGGGGATGCCGCTCTTGGCTGACGTCCCTGCGTGTACGGCGCAGTCCGGGTCTGCCCGGAGCGTCCTTGCCTGCCAACCCCGGCTGCAGCCGTCAGGCCGTCAGAGGGCCAGGACCGGGGGTATCCAAACAGTTACTGCCGGAGTAGGCATTGACCGCCTCGGGTTTGCCCCAGGCGGTGGATGCGACGTGGCTTTCAGAATTCGCAAGAGAGATGCGGATGGACCCCGAGATGGTTAGGTGATACCTTAGCCTTTAACCCCGGAAATCACCACACCCTGTATGAAGTAGCGCTGGCCAAAGTAGAAAGTAAGCAACACCGGCAGCATGGCGATGGTGGAAGCCGCCATGAGCAGGGGCCAGTTGGTGGTGAACTCCCCCTGAAACAGACGCAGGCCCAGCGCCAGCGTGAACTTGGAATGGGTGTTGAGGTAGATCAGGGGTTCCAGGAATTCATTCCAGTTGTACCGGAAAGCAAACAGGAATCCGGTGATGATCGCGGGTCCCGACAGAGGCAGAATGATGCGAGCGTAGGTACCCACAAAGCCGCAGCCGTCCATGCGGGCCGCCTCGTCAATTTCCCGGGGAATGGTGGAGAAAAACTGACGGAACAGAAAGATCTGAAACCCGGTCCCGAAGAGAGAGGGCACAATGAGGGGTTTGTAGGTGTCAATCCACTCCAGTATCCGGAACAGAATGAACTTGGGAATCATGGTGACCTGAGGGGGCAGCATCATGGTGCTCAATACGACGACAAACAGGACGGTACTGCCCCGCCAGCGCAATCGGGCAAACGCGAATCCGGCCAAGCTGCTGGCAAAGAGAATGCCGGCCACGCTGAGCCCGGAGACATACACGGTATTGATGAAGTACCGCATGAAAGGCAATACTTCAAAAACCTTGACGTAATTGACCCACTGCAGCGGAACGGGAATCCAGATGGGGGGAAAGATAAAGGTCTGGCCCAGGGTCTTCAATGATGTGGACAGCATCCAGGCAAAGGGCACGGAGACAAAGAAGCCGCCGGTTGCCAGACAAAGGTAGACCATGGTCATCTTTAGGGCATATTGCACTCGCCGGTTCGTCCGCCAGCCAACCGAGGTTGTTGGTTGGGTCACCAGGCGGGTCGTGGTGTCCATCACTGCCCCGCCTTGGTCGATACACCCTCATAGTAGACCCAAGCCGCGGAGAACCGCAGGACCAGCAGGGTCAGCAGCAGAATGTACGCAAAAAGTACCCAAGCCAGAGCCGACGCGTACCCCATCTTGAGAAACTCGAAGGCATTCTGGTACAGATACAGCATGTAAAACAGGGTGGCGTACTTGGGGCCACCCTCGGTCATCACGTAGGCTTCGGTAAACACCTGCAAGGCCCCAATGATGCCCATCACAGTCTGAAAGAGAATGACCGGCGAAATCATGGGCAGGGTGACGTTCCAGAATCGCACCCAGCTGTTGGCTCCGTCCACCTCGGCTGCCTCGTACAGGGTGGTGGGTACCCCCTGCAGTCCGGCCAGCACGATCAGCATGCCCCCGCCCACGCCCCAGAGGCTCATGAGGATCAGGGCGGACAGGGCCGTCCGACTATCCGCGAGCCACGCGGGGCCGTCGATGCCCACGAGGTCAAGTCCTGCGTTGAGGAGACCGAAATCCGGGGAAAAAATCCAGCGCCACAGCAAGGCCACCGCCACACCGGCGACCACACTGGGCAAGTAGAAGACCGTGCGCACAAACGACATGGCCTTGATTTTTTCGTTGAGCAGCAGGGCCAGGATTAGTCCCAGCACAACCTGCAGGGGTATGGAGACACCGGCATAGATGGTGGTTACCTTCAGGGCCTGGCCCACCAGCGGGTCCCCTGTGGTCAACTTGACGAAATTGTCAAAACCCACCATCTGGGCGGGAGTCAGAATATCCCAGTTGGTAAAGGCCAGATACACCGACACCAGCATGGGGCCCACAATGAAGGCCAGGAACCCAAACAGCCAGGGAGTGACAAACAGCCAGCCGTAGATTTCCTCCAGCTGGGCGTACCGCAACTTGAACATGCGATCCGGGACAACCGATTATGATCGTGCCGCAGGCAAGGGGCAGCAGCCGGTGTCAGCCAGGAACACCGGCTACCGCCAACCATGCGTGGGGAAACGGGCAAACAGCCTACGCCTTTACGAATCCCCTTGCAGGATGCCATCGATGGTAACGACGGCCTCATCCATCACTGTCTGGACATCCTCGTTGTCCAGGAAAATCCGATCCAGGAAAGGACTGAGACTGCGGGTCCACTCGACCCACAGTGGCGTAAAGGGAATCGTCTTGGCCCAGCCTTCGGCCAACGGCTGGTAGAAGTAGGCATTGTTCTCAGGCGGCCTGCTGTTGAGCAAGACATCGGTGTTGTCCTTGCGCGGAGTGGCTCCTCCGTTGGTAATCCAGATGGCATCCGCCTCCTGGCTGGACATGTACTTGCACAGTTGCCACGCCTGGTCCAGATTCTTCCCTGCCTTGGCCACCACCATGGAGTTGCCCTTGTAGAGGGTCAGTTTGCCTTCCGCTCCCATCGGGAAAGGCACTACCTCCCAGTTGTAGTCATAGCTGCGGTAGGCCATGACCAACCCTCGCCAGGAGGCCCATATGCCAATGCGGCCGGTGGCTACCAGATTCACATCCTGGGTGGTTTCGCGGGTTGGGGCCACGCCATGATCGTGAATCAGGTTTTGGCAAAACTCGAAGCCGGCCACGGCTTCCGGGGTATTCAACAGGCTTTGCGTGCGATCATCGTTCAGTTCATCGCCGCCCGCCCCCCAGATCCAGGGCTGCAGTCCACCCCACATGGAAGAATCGGCCATGGTTCCGTACACGGTATCCATGACATCGCCGGACGTGTCCGTAAGCGCTGCGGCCGATTCGAGGAAGGCGTCCCAGGTCCATTCCCCAGCCTCCCACTGTTCATCCGGGCGGGGCACACCAGCGGCTTCAAACAGATCCAGGTTGAAATACATTACGCGGGTACTGCCGATGTAGGGCATGGACCAGCGCTCTCCTTCCCAGACCCCTTCATTCCAGGCGGCCTCGAAATAGTCTTCATCGTTTACGCCCGGGTCGGCGTCCACACGTTCGTTCAAGGCCAGCAGGATTCCCTTGGAGGCAAACTGGGTCAGATAGTAGTTGTCCACGGCGGACACATCCGGAGGCACGCCGCCGGCTGACGTAGTGAGGAATTTGTCATGCAGGTCGCCCCAGGGCGTGGCGAGCCGTTCCACGACAATATCCGGGTTGGCTTCTTCAAACGGTTCCAGCGCCTTTTCCATACTTGCGATCCCACGTTCGCCTCCGACCGGCCAGAACATGAGTTGAATGGTGACAGGCTCAGCCATTTGCCCATCTTCACCCGGCGCGGCAGGGGGTGCCACCGCACAAGCACTCAACATGGACAGCGCCAGCCCCCCACCGGCGACTTTCAAAAAACTACGACGTGTTACTCGACTATTCATGGCTTTCCTCCCCAAATCAATCGAGCTGAAAGCTCAAGCGAGACCGCCCTTCTGCGGATGAGGCGCAGACACCGAGCACTGGCTCTCGGCGTATGTCCTGAAGCAAGAACGTTCAGCGAAAAGACTGCCTGATTGTACCCAAGTGGAAAGAGGGCTCCGACTGCTATAAATCATGGCTGTTCAGCTACCTCTGATTCTGGCTGCCTGACGGCCTGTGGAGGTCGGCCGGGGAGGTGGATGGGCCACACTGAGCCGGTATCCACCATGTCTGGCCCGTCCCTCGCCGACCGCGTGCTGGTCGGCCATCCGGTCGGGGTCGGGCAGGTGACGGGGATAGGTGCTGCAACGGAGACTGGCGGCCAGGGGATTGGACAAGGCCCGTTGCGTTGGCGTTCGGGATGTCAGGAACTGGGACTGAAGTCCACGACGAGGGATTCCCTTTGGTTGTCACAACAACACCCTTGTAGGGGCCCCTCTTCGTCTGTGCATCCGGACCAATATCAACGAGATTGAAACAGTGCCCACCGAATCCGCCTGTGCGCGCGGTCACAGTCCGGCCAGTGCCTGATCCTGAGGGGGAGATTCGTCCGGTTGGCCACCTCCGGTATGACAGCCTGCCTCACCGCCATGAGGAAGGCATTGTACAGCTTCGGTGTTGGCCTTCGCAGGGAGTGATCATTTTGGGGGGCGTCAAAGGTCTAGATCCTGACTGACGATCGCCGGATCGATTCGTGGCACATCCACATCCCAAATGTTGAGACCTTCCATACCCCAGGCGGGTTTGAGG
>JAPPAJ010000311.1 GCA_026705565.1 Caldilineaceae bacterium
ATCGAGCCCGAATACCTTTCCCTGAACGGAGCCCGCAGTTCACTGTTGCAGGCGGCCCCGCTGGGCATCCTGGCCGGAGCACAGACCATTCTGATGCTTACGGGCGGCATCGACCTGTCGGTCACCATGATTGCCACAGGTTCCGCCTATGTGGCAGCCAGTCAATCCTCCCACGGAGCCGCCGTCGCCATCCTGATGGGTGTGGCCGTCGGCCTTGTTGTCGGGGCCGCCAACGGCATCGGCGTCGCCGTGTTCCGCGTCAACCCCCTCATCATGACCCTGGCGATGTCGGGCATCATGCTGGGCACCTTCACGGCATGGACCCAATCCATCCTGCGGGGATCCACCGTGGTAGCCCCGTTCATCAAGGAACTGGCGGCGGGTTCCTTCCTCGGCAACCGCCTGCCGTACAGTGTCGTTGTATGGGCCGCGATTTCGCTGATTCTGATTTGGCTTCTGAGACGCACCGGCTGGGGGCGGCTCCTGTACGCCGTGGGCGACAACGAGACCGCGGTGCGGCTGGCCGGTGTCCGGACATGGCAGGTGCGCATTGCCGCCTACATCGCAGCCGGAATCCTGGGGTCCATTGCGGGCATTCTGTTGGCCGGACGTACCGGGGCGGTCGACCTCCAGTTGGCGAACGCCTTTCTGCTGCCCTCGGTCGCGGCGGCCGTGATCGGCGGCACATCCATCTTTGGCGGGGTGGGCGGCTATACCGGAACTATTCTGGGGGCACTAATCCTGAGTGTGCTCAACTCCATGCTCACATTCCTCAATGTCGGACAGGACATCCAGCAACTGGTCTATGGAACCATTGTCCTGGCCCTGGCCTGGGGCTATGCCGGTTTGGCCAACCGCGAGTGACAAGGCCGCGATGTACGCTTGTTCCAACCCGTGCCCACTGCCGTTGACGCCATGCACCTGAGAGACTTCGACAACTCGGACGCCGACTACCGGGCCTTGGTGGAACTGGAGAACCAAACCTGGCCGGACACGCCAACCACCGTGGAAGCCCAGCGGGAGATGGCGGCTGCGCGGCCGGACATCCGGTGGAATCAGCGAGTCTGCGAAATCGATGGCTCCGTCGCGGGGTTCGGGTCCTGCGGCGAAGCCTTCTGGCTGGGCGAGCCCGGCATCCTTCATGTCTACATCGTGGTCAAACCCGCCCTTCGCCGGCAGGGCATTGGTTCGCGCATCTTGCGGGATCTCCTTGACCGGGCACCGACTACAACCATGCACACCCTCAACAGTGCCAGTCGGGAAGACCAGGCCGGGGGCATGCAGTTCCTTCAAACACACGGTTTCGCGGAAACCGGCCGCGATGCGGACTCGGAACTGGACCTGGCGGAGTTCGATATTGTGCGTCTGGCAGAAACCTGCAAGGATCCGAGCCCGGCGAGGTTCCGCCCCCTTGCCCCGTTGACCGAAAGCTGTGCCGACTGGATGGAGCGCTTCCGGGATCTGGCTCACCGGTTCCAGGCCGAAGCCGTGGCTCCGGAACCCTTGGACAAACCCTCCCCCCGGCAGTTCGCCGAGGAACACCTCAATGCCAGGGATTTCAGCCCGTATCTGTGCTGGATTGCCCTTGACGGATCCGACTGGATCGGAATGACCGAACTCCGTGCATCGGCGGACGACAACATGGCGGTGGAGGCCTTCCGCACGGGCGTGAACCGGACTTGGCGCGGACACGGCGTGGCCACGGCGCTGAAACTGCACGCCTTCGGCAGCGCCAAGGCCCAGGGGTTTGCGAAGGTTCTTGCCTACGGCGATCCCAACAGTTCCATCGGGCACATCCACCGCAGACTTGGATTCACGTTCCAGCCGGCCTGGGTCGGCATGCAACAGCCGCTGCCATCTTCGGGCCGCTAACATCACCGGAGCCATCCAACCCTTTCCAGCCATGACCCTGAACATCCAAACCGCCACCGTGCTGGGCGCGGGCACGATGGGAGCCGCCATTGCCGGCCTGCTGGCCGACGCCGGAATCCGTGTGCATCTCCTTGACCTGGCCAGCGACCCGGATCCGAACATCAACATCGAAGGCGTTGCCCCTGTCCAGGTTGGCCGCAGCCAACTGGCGTGGCAGGGCCTGACCCGGATGGCCGCCGCGCGGCCGCCCAACCTTGTCCATAAGGAGTCGCGAGCCCTGATCCGGCCCGGGAACATGGACGAGGACCTGGAGGCGGCCCTGGGCGCAAGCGACTGGGTGCTGGAAGCCGTCATCGAGGACATGGAGACCAAACGGTCCCTACTAACCAGGCTGGCAGACCTCAATCCGGCCTGCAGGCTGATCACGACCAACACGTCGGGACTGCCCATTCACATGCTGGCCGAAGGGCTGCCCGCGGACTTCGCGTCCCGTTTCATGGGCACCCACTTCTTCAACCCGCCCCGCTACCTGCCGCTGCTGGAGTTGATTCCCCACGCCGGAACCGACCCTGCATTATTGGCGGACTTCGGGACCTTCAGCAGTGTACGGCTGGGGCGTGAGACCGTGGTCTGCCGGGACACCCCGTACTTCATCGCCAACCGTCTGTTTGCCTTCATTCATCAGGTGACGATCAACACGGCCCTGGACATGGGGCTGACGGTGTCCGAGGTGGACGGTCTTACCGGATCGCTGCTGGGTCGTCCCAACGCGGCAACCTTCAGGCTCGCCGACATCGTGGGCCTGGACGTAATGAACCTGGTATGCCGCAACCTGGACGATCTCACCCCGGACGATCCCTGCCGATCGGTCCGCTTCCACGAAGGGTATCGGGCCATGTTGGCCAGTCTGTTGGCGTCCGGACATCTGGGAAGCAAAACCGGACAGGGCTTCTACCGCACGGAATACGACGCGAACGGCAAGCGACAGTTCCTGGCACTCGACTTGGCCGAGGCGGTCGAAGGCCGTTTGTCGTGGGTACCGGAGCCTCGGTTCAGCGACGAAGCCATCGACACGCTGCACGGAATGCCACTGGCGGAACGGTTCCCGGCCTTGCTGAAACTGGACAACCGCTTTGGCGAGTTCCTGTGGCGGGTTCACGGTCAGGTCTTCTCCTATCTGTCGCAGATTTCCGGAGAGATCGCCGAGGATTGCCACGCCATCGACCGGGTCATCCGCACCGGTTTCGCCTGGCAGTTGGGGCCCTTCGAACTATGGGACACCCTGGGGCCCGGATCCCTGGACCGCATGCGGCAGTCGGGCATGCATCCGGGAGAGTGGACCGCGGGGGTGCTCGCATCCTCCGGCACATCGTTTCACCGGTCGGCCAACGGCAAGCGCACCAGTTGGAACTTCCGCGGGGGCATGAACCCCGTCCCGGCCGAGGTCAACTACCACGCCTATGCCGACGCCATGCGCACGGGGCAGGCGATCGCGGAAAACGAATCGGCCTGCCTGAGAACCGGCCGGGACGGCATCCTGTTCCTTGAAACCCGAACGGTGCTCAACACCATCGACGAGGAGGTTCTGTCAGTATGCCGGGAGGCGTGCGACCGGCTGCACGGGTCCGCGGCCGGCCTCATCATCGCCAACGACGACCACATCTTCTCCGCCGGTGCCAACTTGAAGTTGATTCTGGCCTTGCTCGAGGCCTCCGACTGGCGGGAACTGGAGCGACTGGCCAAACTGGGCCAGGACACGTTCCTGGCCCTGCGCCAGGTACCCAAGCCGGTGTGGGCGGCCGTGCGGGGCATGGCCGCCGGCGGCGGGGTCGAACTGCTGCTGTCCCTGGACGGCGTGGTGGCCCATCCCGAAGCCTGCCTGGGATTGACCGAGTCGGCTGTCGGCTTGGTGCCCGGATGGGGTGGATGCAAGGAACTGGTGCGTCGAAGTCTGGGACGGGAATTCCTGGACCGCGGCGGAGATGCCCACCAAGTGCTCAAGAGCCTGCATGCCCAGGTGGCCATGGCCAAGGTCTCCGACAACGCCCGGGACGCCCAGGCAATGGGCTACCTTCCACCACAGGCCTCGTTGGTAACCAGGCGCAGCCAATTGCTGCCGTGGACCGTGCGCGAGCTGCAACGAAGTCTGGATCTGGGCTATGTGCCTCCGGCAGTACACCAAAATACCTATGCAGCGGGACGCGACGGCTTGGCCAATCTGGAGATGGAGGTGTTCATGTACCGGGAAGCCGGGTACATCAGCGAACACGACGCCCTAATTGCCACCAAGCTCGCCCATGTACTGTGCGGCGGCCACCTGGCCAGTCCGGCGTGGATGGACGAGCAATGGTTCCTGGACCTTGAGCGGGAAGCCAACCTGTCCCTGGCCGGAGAACCGTTGAGCCGCGATCGCATCGTCCACATGTTGACCCAGAAGAAGCCACTTCGGAACTAAATGCCATGAACCAAGCCGTAATCGTAGGAGCTGCGCGTTCCGCCGCAGGCCGCGCCGTTAAGGGAAGCCTGAGCGCGGTGCGTCCCGAGGAGATGCTCGCCCAAGTCCTGCGTGCCACCGTGGAACGCTCAGGCGTTGATCCTGAACGCATCGAGGATGTCATTGTTGGCTGTGCCTTTCCCGAGGCGGAACAGGGCCTGAACGTCGCGCGCCTGGTAGCCCTCAAAGCCGGCCTGCCGGTCTCCGTCAGCGCCCAGACCGTTAACCGCCAGTGTGCCAGCGGCCTGCAAACCATCGCCATGGGCGCCTGGCAAATCATGACCGGCAGCGCCGACGTGGTGGTGGCGGGCGGGGTCGAGAGCATGTCCCGGGTCCCGATACCAGGGCAGGTGTTCAGGGCCGATCCGGACCTCATGGAACAACGTCCCGGCGCCTATCTGAACATGGGCCTGACGGCCGAGAACCTGGCTAGGGAACACGATGTTTCCCGCGAGGACCAGGACGCCTTTGCCCTGCGCAGCCACCAACGAGCCGGCGCGGCCCAGACAGGCGGTCGCTTTGACGACCAGATCGTGCCCTTGGACGTCGAGGGATTGGTCGGCAATGGCTCCCGCGCAGAAACCCGTTCCCTGTCGTTCGCCCGTGACGAGGGGATTCGCTTCGACACTTCGGCCGAAAAGCTGGCCGCTTTGCGGCCCGTATTCCACAGTCAGGGCACCGTCACCGCCGGCAACAGCAGCCAAATGAGCGACGGTGCGGCGGCGGTGGTGTTGATGAACGAGGATCAGGCCCATGCCGAAGGTCTGGTTCCGCTGGCGCGCTTCAAAGGCTACGCCACGGCCGGAGTGGATCCGGAAACCATGGGCATCGGGCCAGTCCTGGCCGTACCCAAGGCACTGAAACAGGCCGGGCTCGAGTTGGACGATGTGGACCTGGTGGAACTCAATGAAGCCTTCGCAGCCCAAGCCCTGGCCGTGATCCGAAGCCTCGAACTGGACGAAGAACACACCAACGTCAACGGCGGAGCCATCGCCCTGGGCCATCCCTTGGGGGCGACGGGTTCCAAACTGACTGTGCAAATCCTGGCCGAGCTGAAGGAACGCAACCTGGAAACCGGCATGGTCACCATGTGTGTCGGCGGCGGTATGGGTGCCGCCGGTATCTTTGAGCGACTCAACTGACAACCATCGACTGCCACAATCGAGGTTTCCGACATGCGGAATTTCTTTGTCAACGTCCATTACCAAAACCAGGTACGCCTGGACTCGGAGGAAATCGACCCCGACGATTTGGCGCCCGACGAACTGCTCATCGAGACGGAGTGGACCTTCATCAGTTCCGGTACCGAACTGGCCAACTATACCGGTGTGGAGCCCCAGGTCTGGCAGGAAGACGGATGGTGCAAGTATCCGTGGCGTTCGGGGTACGCCAATGTGGGCACGGTCCGGGCCAAGGGCTCCGCGGCCGTCAGGGCGGACGTGGGACAACGGGTTTTCACCTATGCCAAACACGAGACCTGGGCCAAGTTCAAGGAGGAGCGGCTGGTTTACCCGGTGCCGGACGGCCTGCCGGGCGACATTGCCGTCGCCTCCCGCATGGCCGGCGTGGCCGCAACGTCCATTCTGGTGCCCGAAATCAAGGGTTCGCCCACGGTCGTGGTATTCGGGCTGGGCATTGTCGGCAACCTGGCCTCCCAGCTCTACGGAGCGATCGGCTGTCGGGTGATCGCCGTGGATCCGGTCGCCGAACGCCGCGCCTTGGCTGCCAAAGTCGGCGTCGCGGAGCAGGTGGGCGGTTCGCCCGAGGAAGTTCAGGACCGGCTCCTGGAACTGACCGGCGGCACCGGAGCCGACATTGTGGTTGAGGCCGTCGGCCACAGCGCCGTGTGCATGCAGGCACTTGATGCCACCCGCAGGCATGGACAATTGGTGATCCTCGGTACCCCGAGGGCTCCGGTGGACGGAAACCTGACGGACTTCTTTGGGGAGATGCACTACAGATCCATCAAGGTGCTCGGGGCCCTTGAATGGCAGTATCCGTTTTATCCGGCCATCAACACCGACACGTCCCAGTACCAGAAGCAGAAGATGATCTTCGAGTGGCTGGAGGACGGCCGCATCCAGTTGGAGCCCCTGATTTCGCACCGCATGCGCCCGGAGGAAATCGAGGAAGCCTATTTGGGTCTCCTAAACCAAAAGGACACCTACACCGGCGTCGCGCTGAAGTGGAAGTAGCGCCGACCTGGTACCCGCGCAGGGCGAACAGATTGGGCCCGCGGCAACGTCCAGTAGCCGGCAAGGTACGAACTGGCCGCGCCGCGGCTGATCTTCATTGGCCGGCCAGAACGCGGTGGAAACCCTCTATGGTCTCCTCCAGATCCTCATTGGTCAGCAATGGGCTCACATCCACATGCACCGCGCGCGCCAGCCAGTCCAGCGACCGCGGACACATGTCCCTCGCATACCGGATGTCCCGTTGTGCAGCCGCCCATGGCGAACCGAGGGATGTCCAGGCTCGCTTGTCCAGAATGGAATCCCAGTGCGCATAGACATGGTAGTCGGTCTGTTCCGGGTGATACAGAGTGCCGGCGTTTATGTTCTCGGACCGCAGGGCCGCCACTGTGCGGCCGGCTTGGGCGGCGTCCGGGGCGTAGCAGATCAGGCATATGGCCGCATCGCCTTCCTCATCGTGCAACTGACGGAATTCAAACCCGTGCTCAAGGACCACCGCGGCGATGCCTTCCTTGAGCTGGCGCTTGCGTAGGCGCATGGCCTCCAGCAAATCCGGCAGTCTCCGCAACTGTACGCCGGCCACGGCAGCCAGCAGTTCCGGCATGCGAAAGTTCGCGCCCCAGATCATCTGCTCCTGGGGGATCCTGGCCTGAGAGGCGCCTATCACGTCGTGAAACATTAGAGCCCGCCGCCAGACCTCTTCATTTCCCGTCACGACCATGCCGCCTTCCCCGGAAGTGATGATCTTGTTGAACTGCAGACTGAAACACCCCACATCGCCCATGGAACCCAGTCTCCGGCCTCCATAACTGGCCCCGTCCGCCTGCGCGGTGTCCTCAAGCACCTTGAGGCCGTATTCCTGGGCGATCGCCAGTATGGACTTCATATCGCACGGTGCCCCGCGCATGTGAACGGGCATGATGGCCTTGGTATAGGGTGTGATCCTGGATCTGACATCCTCCGCATCCAACGTCAGGGAAGAATCCACCTCGGCAACAACGGGTATCGCTCCCACGGTCAGCACAGCGGCCGCCGATGCAATCCAAGTGTAGGCCGGCACGATCACCTCGTCTCCGGGACCTACACCGAGGCCCTGCAATCCGCTGATGAGCGCAGAGGTTCCCGAGTTGACTGCCAAGGCGTACTCGGTGCCCATGAAACGGGCGAAAGCCTTCTCAAGGAGTGCCACTTTGGATTCGCCTTCTTCCGGCCCGAAATAGCGAAACAGCCGCTTTGTACGCAGCACTTCCAGCACTGCCTGCTCTTCTTCCTGGTCTATTGCCATCCCGCCGGGGTACATAGGAGGATCGGGCCTCCGTTTGGCCGGAACGTAACCGTCGGTGGCCGGTGTTCGGATATCGGTCATGCAGGATTCTCCAATGCCTTGGTATCACCGTCTCAGTCATCGCAGAGGAAATCGTTGCGCTGGAGGGGTCGCGTGTGTTCCAGGCAGCGGTTGCGCCCCTGTGCGCCAAGGAGCCCCATTCGGCGATTGTACCGCCTTCAGCCTTTGATGCCCGTCAGGGCGATCCCCCGCACAAAATACTGTTGAAACGACAAAAACAGAATAACGGTAGGTATGGTGGCGATGGCCGTGCCGGCCATGAGCACACCCCAGTTGATTTGGGTCTGGGTGCGGAACAGGGCCAGCCCGAGTTGCACGGTACGCATGCGATCGCTCTGGATGATGACCAACGGCCAGAGGAAGTCGTTCCATGAAAACTGAAAGCTGAACAGGGCCACGACGGCCAAAGCCGGCTTGCACAAGGGCAGGATGATACGCCAAAAGACATTGAATTCACTGCTGCCGTCTATGCGGGCGGCATCCTCCAACTCTTTGGGCAAGGTGAGGAAAAACTGCCGCAACAGGAATACATAGAAGCCGCTGCCCACCAGCGGAAATATGAGGCCCGGGAAACTGTCCAGCCATCCGGTGCCGTTCTGGCCCAGCAGGTTGTTGCCGCCGGCCAGGGGCACCGCCTTGACAATCAGGAAGGTGGGAATCAGGGCTATCAGCCCGGGCAGCATCATGACGGAAAGCACGATTACGAAGAACACTTCCCGAAGCCGCCACTGCAGTCGGGCAAAGGCATAGCCGGCCAAGGACGTGACCATCAGGTTCAGGATCGTGATGGATGTCGAGACAACCATGCTGTTGGCCAGAAAACGGTCGAAATTCCCTCGCGTCCATGCCCTGGTGAAATTCTCCATTGTGTAACTCAAGGTGAAGATCAGAGGAGGCACCTGGAACATGTCCGCCTGGGGCTTGAGCGCCGTCAGGAACATCCACAGGAACGGGATCAACATGGACACGGCCACCAGGGACAGGACAGGATACAGAAACAGATATAGACCTGTCTGGCTCCTCCAGTTTGGAGAGGCAATCTCGACGTGCGCAGGGATTGTCATGTGGTTTTGGCCAAGGCACTCAGACGTCGAGGCCGCGGGTCATGAGACGCAGATTGGCGATGGACAGACCCAGCAGCAGCAGAAACAGAATCCAGGATTGGGCTGCCGCATAGCCCATGTTGAAATAACGAAAGCCGTTGATGTAGATCTGATGCACGATGGTAGTGGTGGCAAAGGCAGGACCGCCCTGGGTCATGGCGTAGATGGGACCGAATATCTGGAAGGAGCCGATGATGCTGGTCACCAAAACATAAAGGGTTACTGGTCTCAGGAGGGGCAATGTGATGTGAAAGAACGACTGCCAGGGCGTGGCACCGTCCACCTGGGCGGCTTCGTAGATCTGTTCCGAAATTCCCTGAAGGCCCGCCAAGTAGATGAGCATGGTGCCACCCACGCCGCCCCATACACTCATGAATATGATGGAGGGCATGGCCTGTTGGGTGCTCTGCAACCAAGGTTGCGAAGGCAGCCCCACCGCATTCAGGAGCAAATTGAGAAGGCCGAGATGGGGATCAAAGAGCCACAGCCAGACCATGGACAAGGCGATGGACGAGGTCACCAGCGGCAGATAGAACACCACTCGGTACAGATAGCGGAGCCGCAGCCTTGCACTGTTGAGGGCAATGGCCAGGGCCATGCCACAAACGAGCAACAACGGTATGTTGCCCACCGTAAAATAGGCGGAATTCAGCAATGAGCGCCAGAAGAGCCAGTCGTCCACCAACCGCAGGTAATTCTCCGGCCCCACCCATCGGGCGGCACTGACCACGCTGTAGTTGGTGAGACTGAAAAAGAGGGAAGACAGGGAAGGGACAATCCAGAAGACCGTCAAGAGCACCATTAAGGGCAGGATGAACAACGCAGCTGCCCGCTCCTGGCGCGTGATACCGAATCCCTTGCCCTTTTTCCGATCGGGCCGGCTCTCGCCGCGGGCCGGGGCAGTGATTGACATCCCGTATATCAGCCCGGGTTGACTCGTCCGGAACCCCTGGAATCCCCCCGATCGGACAGGAGATCACAGCCTTGATCCCGGATCGCGATCCGCAAAGGCATCGGGCTCGAATCATCCATGGACGCGGCAGGAACTGTCCGGCACCGTTGCCGCAACCGAGCGCGCAGCCATCAAGACACCCATGTCACAGCTCTTGGCCACAGAGGCACCGACACCTGCCGCGCAAGAATCTTCCGACAGCCCGCCACCGCCAGGCCTGTACTCCACGGGCTGCGGTGGCTGGTTGATCGATGAAGACACTTGTCTAGTCCGTTGCCGGACCACCTTGGATCGGCCCCGCGCCACCCGGCCTTGGTGCAACCGGATGAAGAAGGGCCGATCCAACGCCCCTGATAACTGCCTAAGCCTCCAGGGCCTCAATGATCTTCTGTTGCACTTCCGCGGCCGCGGCGTCCAGGGCGGCCTGCAATCCCATTTCATCCCGCAGCGCGGCCTGCACATACTGGCCGATCAGTTCCAGGGTGGGAAAGTCGACAGCCTGCGGCGTGGTCGTACCCCATCCCTCTTCCGGAATGGCCTGGTATTTCTTCAGGAGCGGATCCTGCATGTACTCGGCCTCCGCAGCAATCGACATGCGCGGAGGAGACTGGCTCACCGGGCCCAGCATACCGGTCAATGTCTCTCTTGAGACCATGTGCTCCATCAGGGCCCAAGACCTGTCGGCATCGCGCGTGTTGGATCCAACGGCGTAGACATTGGGCACCGCATACTGCAAGCGCCTGACTTTCATCAACGGTATGCCTACACCCAACAGGTGAATGTTATCGGCCTGGTTCTGTTTCCAGTTGCCGATTTCCCAAGCCCCCGTATTGTGCATGGAGGCGACACCTGCCCCCAGGGGAGACAGACTTGGGTTCTGGCTGGACATGCCCGTCATGGGCGTGATTGCGTGGGTGTGAATCAGGTCATACATGAACTGAAGCGCTTCCAGGCCTTCCGGACCGTTAAAGGCCACGTCCTCAGGATCCCAACTCCCCCATGGAATCACGACTCCCGAACCGTTCTGCACCAGCAGATACCAGTACTCGAAGAAGGCGCCACCTGGTCCGGCGGCATTGAGCAGGTAACCGGCCCGTTCGAAATTGCCCTGATCATCCATCTGCAACAGCCGGGTGCCGAAATCCACCAGGTCGTCCCAGGTGTCCGGGGGCACTTCGGGATCCAGGCCTGCTTCCTCGAAGTGGTCCTTGCGATAGCACAGCGTGCGGATGTCAAGAATATAGGGCAGGCCCCGCAAATCCCCGCCGTACCGGGAGAGTTCCACCATATCCGGGTAGAAGTCCACTATCTCATCCTGGTACTGATTCACCACGTAGCTTTCTATCGACAGGAACTGGTCGCGCTTGGCATAGGGCCCAACCCAGTCACTGCCGGTTTCCAGAAGGTCCACGGGAATGTTGCCTGCGAAACTGGTCAGCAGCTTTTCCCCCAGGTTGCCCCATGTGCTCATGTCGACCGTGACGGTGGCGCCTTCGTTGGCTGCCTCAAATTCAGGGATCACCGTGTCATGGAAATAATCGGCAATCACATCCGACATGGCCAGTTTGATAAAACGCAGCTCGTAGGCCTCGACGGCAGGCCCCGTTGGCGCCGCCGGTGCCACGCAGCCAGCCAAGGCCGCCAAAGAACCCGCACCGATCACGGCAGAGGTGGTCTGCAGAAATCGGCGCCGCGAGAACTTTCTTTCTATCCCTACTCCTTTCGACTCATGTCTGTCCATGGCTCACCTTCCGAGCACGAAAAAGAGGATCTCTCGCTCCAGGCTTCGCCCGAAGCCTTCAACCCAGATCCCGCGAGTCTAGCACTAGGCCAAATTCGCTGAATTCGCGGGGACCTAGATCAGTTTCGCTGGTTCAGGTCCACGATCCAATCCGGCCGATGAATTTGCATTTGGTGTGTGTTTCCACCTGAAAACCATGTGCCCAGGATGGACACCGTGCTCCAGTGCTTAATGCTGTTGCAGATTTGCACAGCCTGTAGACACTGATTACTACGCTGAGAGTACCCGGGGAGCACCAGTTTATTAACACGATTTTGCCAGCCCGTCGGGGGACGCCGCCGCCCATTCCGATGCTCTGGGTCGCGCAAGACGACTCAAGATTGGGCGGGGAGGGCATGGTGTGACCTCCCTACCCGACCATTGGGCATGCTCCCCAGCGGCGCGACCCTGCCGTGCAAGATCGACATCAAAGCCTACCGGTAGCGTGAGATCATTAACAAAGACAAAAGACCCGACATCCATGACTGAAATCGGGTTCACCGTTCCGGAGTGTCACACGGCAGCCGCCTTGGGTTTCCGCAATGTGAATTCGGACTGCCCATGAATCGGGTCGACGAGAATCTCTTCGTCCCAAGCACGCACCGCGTCGGAAACATCGCACCACGGAACCGGTTCCAAGTTGTCTGCGTGCCGTTCCAACCAATCGATCCACTGCGCCGGATCCTTGCCGAAGTCCTCACCGGTAATGCGTACGAGCTCTGTCAGGGCGTGCTCCGTGTGGATGGCGCGTGCATCCTGCAGAAAGTCGATTAGCCGAATATAGCCTTGTGGACTGCCGCAACGGGCAAGGCACCGGGCCACCAACACCTCCAGATAGGCCAATCGCTCCTCCACATAGTCCGCTCCGAGGGCGCTCGGATCCGCGACGAGTTGATCCCTGAGTGCGGGATGGGCGGCCAACTTCTCAAGCAGGGGAATGCAAGCCGGATCGCCGAGCCGTTCGACCCCGTAACAGACGGCTGGAACGTAGTAGTACATCGAACGATCCTTGTCCATGAAGTCCTCGGGGCTCTCATGCCTGAGGAGCTCAACCACCCGCCGCCACACGGGGATGGCGCGCGGGTCCCGCGCGTGCCCCAGGCTGTAGACGAGGAACGCCGCGTTGGATGCTGCATTCTGGTCCGGCGGGATGCCCTTGTAGACGATGGCATCCTCCTGGATGGGGAGACGGTCCTGCGCCAATTCGGCCATGCAGGTCTCAACCAGCGTCTCCATGCCTCGATTCGATCCAAGGATTGCCAGCACTTGCGCCAAAAGCACTTTGGCCGCACCTTCCGCACCCGCGTACCGTTCGGCAAGGAACGGCACAACTTCCGGTCCCATGCACATCAGGTCCGCGATGTCGATGCGTCCGGGGTATCGCCGATTGTTTCGCTGGTCGGAATAGGTGTGCAACGGCACATCCGGATCGAAGCGCGCCCATTTGGCTGTGCATTCCTCTTCCGAGAAGCGGAGTGGTTCCAGATCGCGGGTCAGAATTCGTTCGGGCAGGACATCGGCATCCACCAACCGCTCCTGCAGGAGACGCACCGGCAGTTGCCGCGGGGTTTCGCCTCTCTGTATGCAAAGGGCGGCGGCCAGGGCGGCAACACCACCCAAGTTCTCCATGTCCGGCTGCATGCGCGGGGCGGCCAAGGCATCATGCGTCGCCGAAAAGGCCTTCCCCGAGACGATGATGTTCTCCAAGCCGACGGGCAGTAGCGCCCGCCAGGGAATCTCAATCTCCAAATGGGGAGACTGTAGGCCCATCAGAATCCAATCGGATGTGCTCTGTCCCTTGATGTCGTTGTTGCTGAACATCACCGCCACCACGTCCTCGAAGGCCCGCCGCACAAGCTGATCGGTGAGCGTCAGCGTGATGTCGGCCTGGATGTGGCGACTTTCGCGGGGGGCCAAATAGATGCCGTGGTCCACATCCCCGGCGTTCGCACTGCGCCGCTCGGCCATGATCCCGCGCGTGTAGTCCTCGACGTTGGTGATGTCGACCGAACGGGTCTTGACGTTGCGTGGACGCCCCGGCCTGATTACCTGGGCCATGTAGGAGTACATCATTGAGTGGTCGCGTCCGGCACCCAGCACGTAGGGCGCTCCGGCGAACGCGGCCACATCGCCGTCGCCTGTGCAGTCAATCGTGATCCGGCCCAAGGCGCACAGTGGACCGTAACGGGTCGCGACAACTGCACCGCGGACATTGTTGCCTTCGACCACGGTGCCGATGAACATGGCGTTCAGCAGCGGCACGACCCCGGCATCCATCACCCCTTCGTGCAGGGCGTGGATTTTGCACTCGATGTTCCACTGGGGGATGTCGCCGCGCTGCGTGGGATGTCCCGTCCGGACGTGCATGTCGTCGACCATCCCCGTCACCTGGCCGGAGAAGCCGCCGCGGTGGCCGAACCAGTAGGCATGAATGCCGCCATAGGTACCCGTCCCGCCCAAACCCGGGTTCATGTCCACCAGGACGGTTTGCAGGCCGGACATCCCCGACGCGACGGAGGCGATGCCTCCCGATGTGCCACCGCCGACAATCACTGAATCCACCGTGTCCAGTTCCGGTAGCTCCCCTCCCGGAACACGGACGGTTGCGTACTCCACCCCGCGCTGGGGAACCGGTTGTTCCTTCACGGCAATTCCGTTACCGGTGATAGAGGTTCGCGTCGAACCTGCGGGTTCCGGAATGGATTTCCGCTCGGCAACCAAACCTGCAACTGCGACACCAATCCGGCTCGCCGCGACCGGGTGCCGCAGAGCACAGGCGACATCGTCGGGCAGGCGGGCCGCATCATTGAGGCATACCACGCCCGGGACCCCGGTGAGGAAGCAGGCAGCGTCCAGTGTTGCAACTTCCGAAACCGCAGTTGCAGGAAGCCGGACGTCAGCCCCCGCTTCCGAAACCTGACGGACAGCCAGGCGAGTCGTGAACGCCCCCTCGACTTCATGGCTGGATCCGGCCCACACCGCGTCTGCGAACGCTGGATGACCAGATTTGAGTGATTCGACCAGGGACACCCCCACGCGCCGCGCCGCCAGGTCCCGCGCCGTCGCGCTCACCGCATCACTCGCCCCAACCGCATGGACCGAGGCGTATTCAATGTTGACGTGGCCGTCTCCGCCGTTGCCCGGGAACGCCTGCAGTTCCAGAGTGCCCGTCCCGGGAACATGCCACTCGAACACAGGTTCCTCAAGTCCCTCAACCCCGGTGAATTCGATGCGGCGCACTACACGTGATGGTCCCGACACGGGTTCGAACTCCGCGCCATGCAGACGCGCCACCAACGCCGTTTCGCTGGTGTCGATCACCCATCCGCAGCGAATTGCCTGCCGACCCGACTTGTTGCCGACAACAATTCCGGCCAGGGCTCCGTCCGCACCTTGGAGCACGCCGACAGGTAGCGAGGCGTACCACAATCGGACATCGGCCGTACGGAGACTGTCTTCCAGGGCCAGCTTGAATCGATCCTGATGCAGCAGCCAGACCCCGTCCCTTTCGTCTTCCCTGCTTGCCGCAAAAGCCGTTGCCAGCGGTTCCGGCAGTGTCCAACCCGCCACTTCGGCGCTATCAATCCAAGTACGACCCTTGGCCGTCATTTCACGAGCCGGATACGTCCGCGGTTCCACGATCGCGACCGACAAGCCGCGGTTCGCCAGCCGCACCGCAGCTGCCATGCCGGCCAGGCTGCAATCGACCACCAAGACATCGCAGGAATCCAGGACGGGAAGATCGCGCTCGGGGAAACAAATGGTCATGGGCGATTGGAAAATGGGTTTTGCGGGGGACGGAAAATTATAGATTCGCGAATTTCGCTCACCGGGCAGCCCGGTGCAACCCTTGGGGCCGCCGCCAATCTTCCACAGACGGG
>JAPPAJ010000196.1 GCA_026705565.1 Caldilineaceae bacterium
CTCAGGTCGATATCATGCTGAAACCGTTCCACGTTGCCGTCCATGACCTGCAGGGCTTCTTTGTGTCTGTCGGCCAGAAACAAGACATTCGACCGGAGTCGGGGAATGATGGTTGAACCAGGGTCGATTTCCGCGGCACGCTCCAAGTCCGCCAAGGCCTGGGGATACCGGCCCATGAACATGAACGCGCGAGCCCTTTGGACGTAGCCCTCCCGATAACCGGGATTGAGTGCGAGGGCCCTGCCCAACTGCTTTCCGGCAGGCTTGTACAGTTCGGCGTTGATCAGGCACCGCGACAAGGCCACGATGGCCGGCACGCAGTCGGGATCCAGTTCAAGTGCCGCGGCGAAATCCTCACTGGCATCCCGATCGGCGATACGGGGACCAATCCGGGCCGCGATTTCGCTGCGCGGCCAACGCGGGTCGCGCTTGGTGGCCAGTTCCAGATCCTCATAGGGGGCATACGGCCCGTCCATGTTCGCCCACATGATGCCCCTGATCACATAGGCGGGAACATAGTCGGGGTCCAGTTCGACAGCCTTGTCCAAATCGTCGAAGGCTTCGCCTTGTTGGCCGAGGCACAACCTGGCGGCACCCCTGTAGGCGTATCTGAACGCGGACGGTTCCTCGGCCACGACGTTTTCAAGCACCTGCAACGGAAATCCCTTGGGGGCGTCGGGCCGGGGATCCGACGGAACAGCCCGGACCGTGAACGAATCCGTGCAGAGTTCACCCGTTGCATCCCCTGCCGCCTTCGGCGAAGCCTCCCGGCTTGGACCGGGAGAGCCCATTGCGTCGGCCAACAGTGAGAAAAACCGGTTGGCTTGGAGCGGATTGTCGAGATCCAATTCCGATACAGGTTCGTGCCTGATCTCCAGGACAAGCTCGCCGTCCGGGTCGGGTTGGGTTTGAGAAGTCTCATTCATGAGTGCAGAGGGTTGTTGGCAAGAACCGCGACGATCCGGGGAATGCCCAGCATCGGCGGAGCCGTTCGGCGCATACCGAACACAGGGCAGGCTGCGTGAACCCGGGCCCGCGAACAACAAAGGACCCGGTTTCCCCCAAACTAATCATACGGAGATTGGCCAATGGCCGGCCGTCGCACAGCAGCCCTTGGCTGGTCTGCGTGGGGACACACCAAGGGATCGCCTCTGCCTTGGGAACAGCACCGCAAGCCGAAACCTGACAGGTCGGGGATTTCGCAGGATGGCGAGGTCGGCAGAGCGCGGGGACCGCGACGCGCCCGGCTGTTCGGCTCCTGCTTCGTGTTGGCCCAGCCTGTCGGCCAACACGATGGAAAGGCAGGGCCCGTTTTCGACTGCCCGATCGACCGGGGACGGACGTGCCAGACTGCCTCGGAGAACGACTACGATGCTGTCCGGCAACGGGAGGCAGCAGGAGCGTGGCCATGGCCACGCCGAAGATACAGGAACAGGACCGGATGGCGGCACCGTGAAAGGGACGGTGGATCGGGCCTTCAACGGGGCCGCGGCTGTTGCACTGCCACCGCTGCCTGCCGCACCGATGCCCGGCAGTCCGGCCTGGTGGGCGGCAATCAGGGCCCTGACCCACTACGACCCGGCCTATGAGTACGACGACGACTATACGACGGATCCGGACTACGGCGTGGATGGGGTTGTCTACTTGACCAGCGAACCGCACAAATTCTTCCTGGCATCCTTCAAGGACACCGTGGAGGCCCGGCGGGGCCGGTGTGCACCGCGCGAATTCACGGTGCACCTGTCGGACGCGGTCCGACAGGTACTGGGACCGGACCACGAATTCAGGAACAAGGGACACCTGGTTCCGGACGTGGCCGTGCTGCCGGAGGTGTTTCCGCCCGGAGAACCGCTGCCCCGCGTCTGCCGACTGGACATGGATCCGCCTCCGCTGCTGGTGCTGGAGGTTCTTCCCGAATCCACGTGGCGGGCGGACCTGGGGCCGAAGCGGGACACCTATGCCGCCATGGGCATTGCGGAGTACTGGCTGTACGACCCGGAGGGGCATGCACCGCCGGCGCATGCGGACGGGGTTGCATTCTGGGGCTGGCAACTGGACGACACGCGGGGAGCTATGTCCCTATCCCGCGACAGACAGGGGACGGGGAATGGCCCGTGTACCACAGCGAGGTGCTGGCGGCCGACATCCGCATGCTGCCGGCCGCGGTCCGCGACGCGGATGTCGGCATGCAGGACGAACCGGTGGATCGGCATCGACTACAGTGGTGGGATCCGGCTCAGAGCCTCTGGCGCGATCGCGAGACCGACCAGGAACGGGAACGGACAGAGTTGGAACGTGAACGGATGGAGTTGGCCATCGATCTGTTGCGCGCATACCTGGGAGCGAAGCTGGAACCGGCGAACCTGGAGCGGATCGAGGCCGCTTGGCATCGGGACGGCCCCCCGCCGAATGTGATGGACCGCATCCGGAAAGTACAGCAGGCACCGAACGAGTGGAGGTCTCTGTTGGGAGGCCCGGACCATGACCACGGCTACGACCCATAACCCACTATCCAGCGACACCGGCTCCGGATGGCACGGTAGCGCCTGAGGATGGCTGAACGCCGCCTCAAAGCCGAATCAAACAGGAACTACCGGCATCATACTGTGGTGGCCGTGATGAACCCGACTGTTCGCTCGTGGGCGGCCCGGTGCCCAGCGTCCCGCCTTGCCTGATGGCTGTGGACTGGACAACACTCGACACGGAAGTTTGATCGGCAAGTGAACCCCGAACCCAAATCAACCAAGCTGAAGCAGGGCCGTCCGGACGCGCTCACAGTGGTTTCCGGTCGATCTCCGGGTAGTGTTCCCTTACCAACTGCATAGCTGCCTTGTTCCCTTGCTGTTCCGCCTTCTTGAATGCCTTGACAAAACCCTTGCGTGCGGCATTCGTGCGGCCCGTGTGCGCATGGGCCACGGCCAGATGGCAAATGGCATGGCTGTCGGCAGGATTGTGGGACAAGACATATTCAAGCTCGGGAATCGCCTTCTCGTATTCTCCCTGTCCGACCCAGAGACTCCCTCGGAGCGCCATCGCGTCAAGGTTGTCAGGTCTTTGTTCCAGTGCCTTGTCCAGGTCGGAATGCGCCTTTTCGAAGTTGCCAAGCCCGGCGTGGACCGCGGCACGCGCGCGCAGGGCATGAAGGTTGTTGGGAGCCAGCAGCAACCCCTTGTTGAGATCCTCCATGGCCTCCGCGTACAGCTTCCGATCGGACTTGGCCATGCCCATGGCGATATAGGAGCCGGGCGCCCTGGGATCGACGCTGCTGGCCGCATCGAAGTCGGCCATGGCCTCGTCATACCTGTCCATCCGCAGCCGCAACGTCCCCCGTTGCATGTAGGCCGTCAAGTCGTGCGGCTGCTCTGCAATCAGCCAGCTGAAATCCTCTTCGGCCTTGTCCGGTTCGCGGCACACCTGCCTGACCAATCCCCGATGGTGCCGGACCTTGACATTGAGCGGGAAGTCCGGGAACCGCTCCGCCACAAGATCCAGGTCCCGCAAGGCCTCCGCACGTTTGTTGTTGAGAAACAGAATGTTGGATTTGAGGAGGTGGGCATCGACACCGTTCGGGTCGAGTTCGATGGCGCGGTCCACGGCTTTCAGGGCCGCCTTGTATCGGTTCGTGAACATGTCGACACGCGCCATTTGATAATGGGCATCGACATAGGTCGGTTTGTGTTCAAGAGCCCTGTCCAGCAAACCGGATGCAAGGAAGTATTCCTCGTCTCCAATCATGCAGCTTGCCACGGCAACCAAGGCCGGCACGTACGCCGGATCCAGTCGCAGCGCCTGGCCAAACTGCTTCACGGCCGCATCCTCGGCGTTTCGAGGATTGGCTCTGATGGGGATCATGATCTCGCTGTGAGACCAACGCGGATCAAACTTCATGGCCCGTTCCAGATCCAAATAGGGGGCGTAGGGAACGGACAGCCAAAGATGCGCCAATCCACGGACCACATGCACCGGAGCATAGCCCGGGTCGCACTTCGAAGCCTTGGCGAAGTCCCTGAACGCCTTCCGCGTCTGGCGCAGGTACAGTCTGGCGATGCCTCGGTAGGTGTAGCGGAAGGCCGAAGGCTCATCGTCCACAATGCGATCCAACAGGTGAATCAGGAGTTTGGATGACCTGGCGGCCGGCGCCGATGGACTGATCCCGACGCGGATGGTCTCCGCCTGCGCGCGTCCTTCCAGCTTCTCCGGCCTGACGGCCACAGCCGGGTCCGCGCCCGCCGCGGCCTGGTTCACGGCATGTCTGACGTTGTCCAGGAAGAAGTAGGCCTGGAACGGATAGGCGAGGTCCAGTTCCGCTTCCGGTTCATGGCGTATGACCAGCGGAAATTCGGCATCGGATCCCTTGGACCGCGCCTTCCAGCGTCGTTTGAGTGAACCGAACATGACGCGAAGTTGGCCTGTGGCAATGATGACCGGCCCGACCCTTGCCGGCAAGTCGATTGTACGGGATCGCAGTCCGGGGCCCCGACCGGGCGGGATTCAGGGGGTACAGGCACCCCGATATCATTCCGCCCCGGGCACATGGCCCAAACAGGCCGGTCCGAGCGAAGGCAACCCGTTGAGACGCACCCCAGCCCCACCGTAGACGGGGACCTCCCTTGTCCACCGACTCCCAACATTGTCGTTGGAAGACCTTATGACAGTTCCCGGAACATCTCCGGTCAGGTCCACTCACCCTTGCCGAACAGTTCGACCTCAACCCATCCTCCACGCGGCTGATCCCGACCAACCTGGCAATCACAAGGGGGGACAAGTAGAGCCGGGTCCGGCAATCTCGTTCACAACCAGGAGAATGGCGGTGATGGCCACGAGGGTTGTTCCCGAGCAAGCCAACAACATCCTCCTACGCGCAGACGCCACGACCAACGCAGGGGTGCGAGGCATGGCCACACACCGGGGACCGACAGGAACTGAAGACCTTCAGTGTACCGGCCGGCCATGCCTCCGATCCCCTCCACCAACAGTAGTGCCTGTGTGCAAATATAAGTTGGCAAGCCTGCTCCCCAAAGCCAAACCCTTGTTGCAGGCGTCTCTGCGCCAAGGGCAAACCCAGGAAGGTGGTGCTCGTGGCCGCCATGCACAAGCTGATCACCATTCTGAACGCAGTGGCCCGGGACCAGGCCCCTTGGCAACCCGACCGCATGCCCATGGCTGGCGAGGCTCGACTTTCAACACAGTATCTGTGTTGAAGTCGAGCTCAGGGGCCGGCATCGCCAACAAGCGGTTGGCGGCCGTCTGGAACAAGGACTGCCCGTGCCGCTTGGTCGGCTTCAAGCCCAAGTCAATTTGGATGCAATCATCCTGCCTGAACGGGGCCGTCCAGCATGGCCGTGAGAAGCGCCGGGTACAATGGCGCGGAACGGGCCGTCAACTGCAGGAGGTGCGCCGATGGCCGTGGCCGTGCAGAAAAAAGCGCTTTTACAAGGACGGAAACCGGCAAGTACCAACGGGCGGGCGGACCCATTGCCGTCCGGTGCCGACCCGACCATGACGCGGGAAGCGCGGGCGGCACGCAGCCGCCGGCGGCAGGCCGATCTCGCGGCCTGGGAGCGCCGCATCGAGGCCCTGCCCCACTATCTGCACTACTACGCCTATGACACGCGACACGAATATGGGGACGACTGGACCTCCGACCCCGACTACCCGGCCGAAGGCATCAGTCTGTTCGAGTATGACGAGGACGGCATGATGGTGAGGGACGACCCGCGCGCACAGGAGATCGAAACCGACATGCGCCGTACGGTCCAGCAGCTGATCGGCAAACGCGTCACGCACCAGGCCGGCTACACCTTCATGCCAGAGACCGCCGCGGCCCTGGGGCGGTACACGGACCAAGGCAAACCGGCCAACACGGTGCGACCGGATTTGCTGGTCATGCCACAGCCGGAGGATTTGATTGCCCCTCCGGACTTGAGGCCCCGCCCCGACGATGCCGTGCCCGAGCTGGTGCTGGAGATTCTGTCGGAATCGACCGCGGCCAAGGATCTCGGCGACAAGCTGGCCTTGTACCAACACCTGGGCGTGCACGAATACCTGCTCTACGACCTCGGCGGCAAGCGCGGACGCCGTTCGCGATGCGAACTGTTGCTGTACCGCCTGGAGCACGGCGCCTACGTGCAACAGACCCCTGATGACGATGACGCCTATCGGAGCGTCGTGCTCAACGCCCGCATCCGCATGCAGCCTCCGGCTGCCGAAGATGAGGAACCAATTTTCCAGTGGCACGAAGCAGCGACCGGACACTGGCGCGACTATCGGAGCGACATTGCCCGGTTCGCCCGCGTCGAGGGCCGCGCCGAAGGGGCACTGAAGGTGGTTCTGGGCCAGTTGGCGCGGGTACTGCCGACCAACGCGCATCCCGGGGCCGCGGACCGCATCGCGGCCCACTGGCGCGCCGTCGGGATGCCGGCGAACGCAGGGGATCTGGTCCTCGACGTCATGGCCGCACCCGAACGGTGGCGCACCATCCTTGGGCTGTCCCTCGACGCGGAGACCGATACCCGCGACGCGGACCATACCCCAACACCCGGGGAACACAGCTAGACGCCGCCATGACCTTCCGGTCATGGCCCCATTGAAGCTCCTCGTCGGGCCAGATCCCGTGGATCATGAGCAGGGCTCTCCATGACCTTCCGGTCATGGCTCCAAACACAAAGCGGGGGCCGATCGGCCCCCGCTTTGCACTTCAGTGTGAACTGGCGTTCACATCGGACGATCCTACTGATCAGCCAGGATCTCGTTGGCTTCGACCGTCAACTCCCCTAACGCGGTCGCTACGTCGGCACCGTCCGCAATGGCTGCCATGACTTCTTGCACAAGGTCGCGCACAAAGTCGTAGCCGGGCACGGGCGGTTCCGTGGTGCCGTAGGGCAACAGCTCAAAGGCGGTCTTGTAGGCCGGGTTCTCCTCGAAGTACTCACTCAGGCCGTCCGCCACGCTCTGGCGTACCGGGAAGTAGTTGCTGGCGCGCGCCCACTTGGCCTGGGACTCGGGCGAGGTGTAGTACTTGATGAAAATCCATGTGGCCAACTCCTTCTCCGGCGTCGACCGGCCCATGCTCACACTGGCGCCGTAGACGTTCATCACCGGATCCTCTGTGCGCCGCGGCAGCGGAGCCACGGACCACTCGAAGGCGGCCCCGTCGTTCACGCCTGCCGCCACATAGGGCAGTCCGGAACTGGAGTCGATGAAGAACAGAAGCTTGCCGTTGGCAAACGAAATCTGGTCGCCGAAGCGCTCCGTGATCGTGCCGGCGCAACCGTCGTTGAACAGACCCTGAATCATGTTCATGGCCTCGATCGTGGCCGGATCGTCATACGTGTAGGCCACGTTATCGTAGTCGAAGATGTTGCCGCCGAAGGCGAACGTCAGGCTGGCAATCGTGGAGGCGTTAAACCCGAACTGGTAGCCAAGGCTGGACGCGTCGCCAATCGCGCCGCTGAATCCCTCATCCACGGCCCGGCAGGCCATCTCAACGAACTCCTCGGGGGTCGTCGGCGGGGCGTCGTAGCCCAACTCGGCCAGCCAGTCGATGTTGTAGTAGAGCATCTCCATCGAACGGTTGGGCGGGAAACCCAGCCGAGCGTTGCCGAACGACGGGAAGATGTCGGCGTTGTAGAAGCCGGGGAAGAAATCCGCCTGCTCCTCCTCGGACAGACCCCACTTGGGATCCGACACGAGGCTGTTCATGTCCACCAGGCCGTCGCCCAGCTGGTAGGTGGCGGACTGGTTCTGGTAGGCCACCACCAGGTTTGGTACATCCTCGGTGCCAACCACGTTCAGCATCTTGCTGAAGATGTCGCCGTAGCCGCCCTGGTTGGAACCCTCGACGGTAATCCCGTACTCGTTCGTGTCGTTGAAGTGCGCAATGATCTCCTGCAGGGCTTCCTCGCGGGAGCCGGAGTGCTGATACCAGAATGTGACGGTCTGGCCCGACGGGTCCACATCGGCCCACATGGACATGTCGTCCATGTCCTCTGACATTTCCTCCGCGGCGGGGGCGGTCGGCACACTGGTCACGGCGCAGCCGGACAGGACAACAAGCAAACAGAGGAGCAGGGCGCTCCAAGCCAATAATCGAGCCTTCATGATGTGGATCTCCTTGGATTCACTGCGAGGCGTAACAAGAAAGATGAACTGAGTTGGGCAAACAAGCGAGCAAGGCAAGGCTTCCGCCGGACCGGCACAGAGCTAGCCCTTGAGACCCGTCAGCGCAATCCCTTCGGTGTATTGCTTCTGGGTCAGGAAGTACAGAATCAGGATGGGCACGATCGTGATCATCGATCCCGCCATCATCAGATGCATGAGGGACCCCGCCTCCTCGGCGAACCGGTAGAGGCCGACCATGATTGGCCGCCAGGTCTCGGTCGTGGTCACCAGCAGGGGCCACAGGAACTCGTTCCAGGCCCCGATGAAGACGAACACCGTCACCGTGAAGATGGCGGGCTTGGACAGGGGCAGCACGACCCGGACCAGGAAAAGGTTGTGGCCGGACCCGTCGATGCGGGCGGCATCCCACAACTCCCAGGGAATCTGGGCGAAGAACTGCCGCAGCAGGAAGATGCTGAACACCGACGCCATGCCGGGCACGGTGATGCCCTGCAGAGTGTTGAGCCAGGACCCGCCGGGCAGCGGAATGAAGGGCACCCGGTTCGCAATCACCAGGAAGTTCGGGATCATGGTCACCATGCCCTGAATCATCAGGGTGCTGAGCATGATCGAGAAAATCAGGCCCCGGCCCTTGAACTCGATGCGGGCGAAGGCGTAGCCGGCCAGGATGGAGGTGAAAAGCTGGCCGGACAGGATGGCCGCCGCAATCACTGCGCTGTTGAGGAAGTACCGGGCAAAGTTTGCATCCTGCCAAGCCTGCACGTAGTTCTCGAAGCGGGGCACGGAGGGCAGCAGTTGCCGGGTTACCGTTTCGCCCAGGGTCATCAGGGAGGCGGACATCATCCAGGCGAACGGGATCAAGGAGATGATCCCGCCCAGCAGGAGAACGCCGTACAGCACCAGGCGACCCAGGCGATAGCGCACGGCACGGCCCCTGCGCGCGATGGCGCGGGGCCGGGCAGAGGAGAGGCCGATCGGCTTGACGATCTGGGTATCAGCCATAGAACACCCGCTCTCCCAAGACCTTCGACTGGACGAAAGTCATGTACAAGATGATGACGAGCAGCAGCACGGCTTGGGCCGAGGCGTAGCCGAACTGGTTGGCTTTGTTGAAGGTGTTGAAGATGTTGATGCTGACCGTGGTGACGGTGCCCAGGGCGGAGGGCTCCATCATCACGAAGATGTGGTTGAAGGCCTTGAAGGTCCCGATGAAGCCAATCACGGAAAGGTAGAAGGTCACCGGCGACAGCAGCGGAAAGGTGATCCAGCGCAGCTGCTGGACGTGGGAGGCCCCGTCAATCTCGGCCGCCTCGTACAGGGTCGGGTCGATGCTGCCCAGACCGGCCAGGAAGATGACGGTGTTGTAGCCGACATAGGTCCAGATGCCGAAGAGCACAATCGAGACCAGAGCCAGGCTGGGTCCGGCCAGGAAACCCCCGAACCCCGTGCCGAACAGCAAGTTGAGCAGACGCTCGGATTCGAACAACCACTCCTGGGCCGGCAGGCCGAGGGCCTGCATGCCCCGGTTGGCGATGGACAGTTCCCGGGGACTGAAGATGTTGCGGAAGATGAGCGCCGTTGCGATGACGGGCGTGATGTAGGGCAGGAAGAAGATCATGCGGAAGAACTCCTGCCCGCGGATCTTCTGGAACAGGATGTAGGCCAGGCACAGCGCGATCAACAACTGGACCGGGATCGAGCCGAACGCGAAGTAGAAGGTGATGGGGATGGCGTTGAGGAAGCGGTCGTCGCCGGCACTTAGCATGCCGACCCAGCCTGTGGGAATCAGCCACAGGCTGACGGCCACGACTGCGAGGCTGGCGATGCGGGCCACGCGGTACCCCGGATTGCGGCTCGAGCCGGGCCGCGTCCACAGGTACCAGGCCCCGAGGAGGCCGAGGAACCCGCCGACGAACAGAAGTGCGGACCACGGATCGCCAATGGCCTTGAGGTAGTTCTCGACACCGACGTAGCCCCGGTCCACCACGCGCCAGCGGCGCGTGCTCATGTACAGGGCGTAGCCGACCGGAAACAGGCCGAAGCAGAAGATCAGGATGCTGGCCGGCAGGATGTAGAGGTAGCCCGTCAGCTGCGATTGCCAAGCCTTCAGGGAGCCCGCGGCGCGGCCGCCCGGCTGTCCGACTCCCTGCAGTGATGCCGCGGTCATCGACCGACGCTCCGTACCTGCCCCGCCAACCGGGGACTTCAGGCCAATTTTGATGTGGCGCGGAGGGGTTTCCCGCGCCCCCAATCCGGGGCCAAGTATACAATGGCGGGTCGGGCCGGAACCCGCCCGCGCCGCCTCAATCAGTATGAATTCCCTTATGGAGCCGCGGATGCTGCAGCAGTCCCCTTCCCTCTGGTTCGAGGACTTCGCCGTGGGCGATGCGGTGGAAAGCCTGGGCCGCACCGTGACCGAGGCGGACGTGGTGAACTTCGCCGCCCTCTCGGGCGATTGGAACCTGATTCACACCGATGCCGAATACGCGCGGGAGCAGATGTACGGCCAGCGGGTGGTACACGGCCTGCTGGTGCTCTCCATCAGCTCCGGCCAGATGGTGCGCCTGGGGTTCCTGAACGACACCACCATCGCCTTCATGGGCCTGGACTGGCAGTTCCGAAGGCCGGTCTTCATCAACGACACCATCCGCACGCGCCTGACCGTAAGCGAGTTGCGCACCATGAAGCGCCTGGGCGGCGGCAAGATCACCTTCAAGGTGGAGGTGATCAACCAGGAAGGCAAGCAGTGCCAGCGGGGCAGTTGGGAACTGCTCTGCAAGTCGCGGGAAGCGCAGGCGGACTGAACCGCATCCCTGCAGTCCCCCGTGCCGGTCGGGCCGGCAGTCTGGGGCTGTCGTTACACCGCAGCGACGGCCGACTCTTCCGCCGCGGCCTGTTCTTCCGCCTGTGCGTAGACCTCGGGCCTCCGCGTGGCCAGGACCGGCACCGCCTGCCTGATACCATCCACGGAATCCAGGTCGCATTCCACCGTGTACACGCCGGGCGCGGTGCCGGCGTCGACCAGCACTTCGCCCCAGGGATCCACGACGGCGCTGTGGCCGCAGAACCGGATGCTGTCGAATTCGCCCACGCCGTTGCAGGCGACCATGTAGGTCTGATTCTCGATGGCGCGGCTGCGCACCAAGGCCTGCCAGTGGGATTGGCGCAGATCCGGCCACTGGGCCGACATTATCTGCATGCGACAACCCTGGCGCGTGTAAATCTGGAACAGTTCAGGGAACCTCAGGTCGTAGCAGATGGCCAGGCCGGCTTCGTGTCCGTCAAGGGTCACGGTTGACAGGGCATCCCCCGCCGCCAGGAACTCCTCCTCCTGCAGCATGGGTACGAGATGCACCTTGCGGTAGGAGGCCTGCAGCCGTCCCTCGCGGTCGTAGACGACCATCGTGTTGTAGATCCCGTCTTCCGCCCGTTCGAGCAGCGAACCGGCCACGGTCAGGTTCATGTCCCGGGCCAATGCCGCGAAGCGGCCGAAGGCGTTGTCGGGGGTTGGCTCGGCAACCAGCGGATCGGCGAACTCCTCCACCCGGTCCAGCGCGTAGGAGGAGGCCCACAGTTCCGGAAGCACCGCCAGGTCCGCCTTGTCGTGGGCCGCCATCTCCAGGTAGCTGCGGGCGGTCAGGAAGTTGTACTCCGGATCGGCGATCCGGCAGTCCATTTGCAGGAGGGAAACTTTCAGGGTGCTCATGGTTCCTTTGGGGCTTGTACCAAAAATGTTAACAGCGGACACCGTGTCCGGGTGCTTGCCGCCCGAAGGGGTTGCCCTCCGAATTGTCAAAGGATCGGAGTTTAGGCTACGACACGTCCACGATGGATTCCCACTCATCCGGTGTCTGGCCGGCCTCCATGATCCAGGAGAGCATGTCGTCCGGGATTCCATCCGCAGACCACGCTTCCACAATGCGTTCACGGTCTGCATCGCTCAGGTCGGGCAGGAACGCATCCAAGGCTTGGATGAGAATTTGCACCCGGCCTTCTTGGACACCCTCCAGCTTGACCTCCAGCTTGAGGTCGCTTTCGCGGTCCCGCCATCGTTCGGTGTCGGGATCCCACCACTGGAATCGCGGCGGCGAGCGGTCCTCTTCCGGCACCCCGCGCTGTTCCTCCGAGCGTTCCTGGGCATCCGGCATCATGCGCACACGCGTGTTGAACACCGCACTCCGGTACTCGTCCGCAACGGGAACCTGCCGGTAGGACCCGCCTCCCAGCCGGTACATCAGGAGGGCCCGGGGCGAACCCGACCCGCGCTTGCCACCCAGGTCGTACACCAGGTACTCCGAGACCCCCGCCGCGGCATACAGGTGCCTCTTGTAGTTGAGATCCCGTTCCGCCGAGCCTTCGGACACCACTTCCAGCACCAGCGGCGGGACGGGGGCTCCCAGATCGAGACGCAGGAAGCCATCGGGCATGAACCGTTCCCGCTCCGATGGCGACATGACGGCCCGCACCAACATGTCCGGACGCACACCTTTCCGAACGGGATGGCTTGCGCGGGTGGTCTGGTTGGCGTGCTCGATGGTCTCGGGACGGAAACGGACCAGCCTCTCGTAGTCCCCCTCCAGACCCGTGTCGGCAAGCATGTCGGAGGCCGTGTCGGCCCCACGCTCCTGGACTTTCCGCGCCCGTTTTTCCAGGGGCCTCACCACACCGTCCGCATCAAATTCAACGAAGTGAATCTCATCGGCGTCGTAGTCGGGGTCGGTGGTGGATTCCTGGTCGTATTCGTGGGCGGGGTCGTAGATGAACTCGGGATCGAAGTGGCACAGGACCTCCAGTTCGCGTTGCCATTCCGCAAGGTGTTCCCGTCGCCAAGCGGCCCGCGCCAAGCGCGCGGCTTGCGTCATGTCCGGATCGGCACTGTCAATCGCGGGAACCGTGTCCCGATCGTGGGTTCTCGTGGCGGGCGGCCGTTCCCGTACCGCAACCCCAGCCATCTCCATTCTCCCGTTGGTTCTCCGTACGGCCCCCATTCTACCCGGGGCCGTCAGGACTGACACCGAACACCGTGCCCGATGTCAACCATCTGGCATAAGCCCCTTTTTCCTTGGATTCAGTCGGACTCGTGCAGCACGATCACGGCCGAGCCGGGCAACGGCCCTTCCCGCTCGCGCAGGACATCGGGCGTGCTGCGATAGGTCGTTTCGGAGGCATCCTCATCCTCCTCCACTTCCGGCTGGGTCGAGAAACGGAACATGAAGGGGAACAGATAGGCGCTCACCACGATGCCGAACCCCGCCAGCACCAGCACGGCCGGCCACCAGTCCTGCCAGTACGGCAGCCACCGGGCCTGGGTCTGCATGTAGGCAAACACGGCGAACAGCCCCATGATGAAGCCGGGGATCGGAGCCCACCAGAAATGGGTCTTGTCGCCCAGCAGGAAGAGCAGGACGAATACCAGGCCCAGGCCGCCGAACAGCACGGCGCCGAGGGTTTCGATCGACTCCATGAAGCTGCTGCCGTAGAGCGTGAGTCCCAGCACGACCATGAGGCCACCCATGACCAGGCCCCACCACCGTTCGCTGGAATCGATGACGTAGGCCAGGAGGAAGCTCAGGGCCATGCCCCACACCAGGATGGCGGCCGACAGGCGCGGCTCAAAACTGTCCGTGGTCGTCAGGTACAGCATCGCAGCCAGCGAAATGCAGGTGAAGGTCGGGATCAACTGCCACCAGTTGGACCGGTGGCGCACAAAAAACCAGGCGAAGCCCAGTCCCCCCGCCAGCAGCAGGGAGGACAATAGGTACTGCAGGTTGGGCGTGGCGAACTTCAGCATCTCCTGGTTGATCAGGAGCAGCAGAACACCGCTGGCCGCCAAGGATCCGGACAGGAGCAGGACCGTCAGGCGCGAATGCTTCGGTAACATGACACTCAAGAAGAAGGCGTGTGGCCGTAAAACGCAGTATACAACCGTTCTCGGGCCAATTTGATGCCTCCCGGCCAGGCCTCGGCCAGTCAACGGAAGCCCCCTGCAACATGACGACGAAACTGCACAGCGAGGATCCCAATGCCCTGTCGGCGGTGCGGCGGGTCCTGGCCGAACAGGCCTGTTTCGCCATGCCGACCGATACGGTCTACGGACTCTGCGCGGATCCGCGCGGCAATGCTTCCGTCCAATCCCTGTTCGCGGCCAAGGGCCGGCCCGAGTCCAAGGCTATCCCGGTGCTGTTGGGCTCGCTCGCTCAGTTGCCCGAGATCGCGGCCATGCCCCTGCCGCCGCTGACCGCGCACTTGGCCGAACACTTCTGGCCGGGCCCCCTGACCCTGATCCTAGAGGCGCGGGCGGGCCTGCCGGATGCCCTGCTGGCGGGCGGCGCAACCGTGGCCGTGCGGGTGGTGGCCAACCCGGTCTTCCGCAGGATCGCACTGGCCACGGGGCCGCTGGCCACGACCAGTGCCAATCGTTCCGGCGGCAAGGACTGCCAGACCGCGGACCAGGTAATAGCCCAGTTGGCGGGACGGATCCCCCTGGTGCTGGACGGGGGCGCCTCGCCGGATACGCGTCCCAGCACCATCGTCAGGCAGGAAGGAGAGGGAATCCACATCCTGCGCACGGGCTCCCTGGAGCCGGCTGTGCGCCGATTCGCGGAACAGTGCGGCGCGTCCGTTCAATGAACAGACCCGTGGTCGGCGTGGACGCCTCGCGCAGTAACGCCGACCAGCCAACCGGCACCGAGAACTATGCCCGGGAAATCCTGCGGTACCTGCTCCGACTGCCGGAATCCGCGGACATCGAGTGGAGGCTCTATTACAGGGCTTCCACCGATTTACTGCCGCCAGAATTGACGGCCCAGTCGAACATTGTCCCGACACCCCTCCCCAACCGAAGGATGTGGACCCATCGCTCCCTGGGTCCCGAGGTTCGGCGCCGCAGGCCCGACATTCTCTTCGTGCCCGCCCATGTCCTGCCGTTCGCCTGGACGCGTCGGAACATGCCGGCCCTGGTCATGACCATCCACGACCTCGGCTACCGCCACTTTCCCAAGGCCCATCCCTGGCGGCAGCGCGCCTACCTGAACCTGACCACGCGCTGGGCCGCGGCCCGGGCCGAATGCCTGATCTGCGACAGCGAGGCCACGCGGCAGGACCTGATCCGGTTCCACCGGGTCGATCCCGGCCGGCTCCACACTGTGCACTTGGGTTGGACCCCGCCGTCGGACCCGGCTCCGGCATGCGATCCCGGCACCGTACTGGCGAGGTTCGGGCTGCGGAGGCCCTTCGCCCTGTTCGTCAGCACACTGCAGCCGCGCAAGAATGCGGAACGCCTGATCCACGCCTACGGCCGCCTGCACGCCCGGGAGGATCCGGGGTGGGACCTAGTCCTGGCCGGCCGCATCGGCTGGCTGGCCGAACCCATCCTGGCCGCGGCCCATTCCTCTCCGGCTGCCGAGGCCATTCACATTTTTGGTT
>JAPPAJ010000150.1 GCA_026705565.1 Caldilineaceae bacterium
GGGCGCGGCGTGAGCTACTGCGCCACCTGCGACGGGTTCTTCTTCCGGGACAAGGATGTCGTGGTGGTCGGAGGCGGCGACAGCGCCTTGGAAGAAGGGCTGTTCCTGACCAAGTTCGCCAGTCGCGTCCGGGTCATCCACCGGCGCGACGAATTCCGGGCTTCCAAGATCCTGCAGGACCGGGCCACGAAGCACGACAAGGTGGAGTTCGTCCTCAACAAGGTTGTGACCTCCATCCACGCCGGTGGAGAGGGTACGGTCACCAACATCGATCTCCGGGATACGGTCGACGGGGCGGACAGCAACATTGAGACTGACGGCGTTTTCATCTTCATCGGCCACATCCCCAACAACGATCTGTACCGGAACGACTTCCACCTCGACGACGAAGGCTATCTGGTGACCGACAAGCACATGCGCACCAACGTCCCCGGGGTCTTTGCCGCCGGCGAGATCCAGGACAAGGTCTTCAAGCAGGTGGCCACCAGTGTGGGGCAGGGCTGCGCGGCCGCCATGCAGGCCGGGAAGTTCGTCGAGGATCTGGAAACCCATCCATTCGCTGGCAAACATGCGGATCCGCGCGAACTGGATCCGGATGTGCTGTCCTTCGTCCACGCCTAGTTCCTGGCCGGGCTCGGGACCCGGCTGTTGGATGCGGACGCCCTGACGCGGCTTGGCCGCAACGGGTTGCATGTCCTCCAACCCGCGGGCGGCGGCGGATGTGGCCGCCTCCGAACCCGCAGGCGCCACGGCGCGCAACGCCGGCCTGCTCGCGGTCGGATCCCTGGCAGGCCGCGCCCTGGGCCTTGTGCGCGAAATCACGATTACGCGCCTGTTCGGCCAAAGTGGCCGGGTCAGCGCGTTCGTGGTGGCCAGCCAGATTCCGGTCATGCTGCATGACCTGATCGTCGGCGGCTATGTGAGCGCGGCCTTCGTACCGGTTCTGGCGGCCAGGCTGGAGGCCGACGGCAGGTCGGGCTACGGCCGTCTGGTCTCCGCGTTCCTGTTTGCGTTTGGCCTGATTTTGCTGGGTGTGGCGACTTTGATGCTGTGGTTTGCCGATCCCATTGCCCGGGTCATGGCGGGGGGATTCGCCCGGTTCAGTCCCGAACTGCTCGACGAAACGGCTGTCATGTTGCGGTGGATGACCCCCGTCCTGTGGCTGATCGGGATGTCCGGTGTCCTGAATTCAATCCTGTTCGCGATGGATCGCTTCGGTTGGCCGGCGGTGGCCAACGCCACGGTGAACGTCGGCATCATCGCGATCGCGCCGCTCTGGGCTCGCGAGCAGGGCGTGATGGCCTTGGTTTGGGGCTTGTGGGCCGGTCATGCGCTGCAAGCCCTGATTTTGGCCGCGGACATGAAACGGGCTGTCCTGCGGCTGTTCCGCAACGTGTTCGATCCCGGCTTGCGGCAATTGTTCCGGCGCTACGTGCCGATCATTGCCAGCCTTGTGGTCAGCCAGGTTCAGGTGCTGATGGATAGGCGTTTCGCCAGCGGCACCGGGTTGTCGAGCATTGCCTGGATGAGAACGGCGACCACATTGCAACAGCTGCCGCTGGGCCTGATCAGCTTTTCGATCGGGTTGGCTACCTTGCCGGGCCTGGCCCGCAGCCACGCCGGGGCCCGCGGCAGCGAATTCCGCAGCCGGACGGTCGCGTCGCTGGGTCAGGTTCTGCTGTGGATGACACCGGTGCTTGTCTGCATGGCACTGTTGGGCGAACCCGTCGTCAGACTGCTGTTCGAACGCGGTGCGTTCACGGCGGTGGACACGGCCAGCGTGCTTCCGGCGGTTCGGATATATCTGATTGGTGCGTTCTGCGCTGCCTTGGATCAGCTGCTCAACAATGCGTTCTACGCGCGCCAAAACACCCTTGTGCCCGCACTGGTGGGCATGGTCAGCGTCCTGGCCTACTTTGCCGCCGCGTTCCTGCTGCTCGAGGGGCTCGGTTACCTGGGCCTTGTTTGGGCGGACACCGCCAAACACGCGGTCCACATGATTGTGATGTTGGTGCTGGTTGGGCGGCGGGGATTTGGGACCTGGCATGGCTTGGCCGTGGAGCTGGTTCCCTTGGCGTGGCGGCTGGCGATTGGGGGTTCGCTGTGCCTGGCCGCGGTTGTTTTGGTTCGATGGGCAGTCGCCGCGGTGATGTCTCCGTCTGCCGGGCATGACCTGGTTGACATTGCGCTGTCAGGCGGCGTTGGTTTCGCAGTCTACTTCGGTTGCCTGCTCGTATTGCGCACTACCGAGTTGGTTGAGCTGGCCCAATTCGCCAAGAGCCAATTCCCTTGGCTGCGGTCGGGTCCATAACGGCACAACGATTCTGGAACCTGGTCGAAACGGGCTTGGCGGCCAAGCTGCTCTTGTTCACGGGTCGTTGGGGACCCTGACGGGAACGCTCCTCGCGGGACAGCAGCCCCGGTTCCGGAGCGCGGGGAGCCGACGCAGGGCGTACTGTGTTGCAGGCACGGTTTCAGATTTGTTGACAACGGGTCCGGAGCGACAGGCGGTCATGGTCACGCTATGCCGACGTGCCGTCGAAAACAGTCGGTAGCGGACGCGGTGAGCCGGACAACTGGCCTCTCCACGGCAAGCCGATCCCCTGCATCGACGAGACTGAAACCGTGCCCATGGCCGTCAGGCCCCGCCTGCGGTGACTATACTGTGGGAACATGGAGCAGGCAGCAGGAGGCCCGCCATGTCCGACGTCGCCAAGACCGCAACCGGAGAAGCGCAGCCTCAGGGAGCCCACTCGGCTCCGCAGGAGGCATCGCCACACTGGAGTTTGGCTCCGTCCACTTGGCCGGGGGCGGACACGCCGGCCTCCTACCCCGCCCGTGCCTGGCGCGCGCGGGCCCGTGTGCAGGTGTGGCCAGCCTGGCAGGCATGTCTGCAAACCCTCTCGCACTACGACTCGGATCACGTATACGACCCGGGGCACGAGTACGAGGAGGATTGGACCACGGACCCCACCTATCGCCGGGACGGGGTGCGCCTGTACCGGTTTGACAGGGAGGGGTTCCTGATGCCGCCTGGCAGTTTCCACAGCCGGTTTATCGACTTGGTGCTCCAAACCCTGTGCCTGGTCCTGGGGCGTCGTGTGTGCCGCGAGCCGGACCTGCACTTCCCGTCCCGGCTGGGCCAAGACCTGGGACTGTTGACCCAGGGGGGAGAGCCCCGTCGGCGGGCTGTTCCGGATCTGGCGGTCATGCCGTCGTCGTGGACGCTCGGCGAGGCGCGGGAGCGGACGGTGGACGAGCGCATCATCCGCATGGATGGGGGGGATCCGGCCCCGGAACTGGTGGTGGAAGTGGTCTCGCGCTCCACCGAAGCCAAGGACTTCGAGGACAACCTGTCCTTGTATGCCGCCCTGGGCATCCCCGAATACCTGCTGGTCGAAACCGGGGAATTCAAGACCGACCCCAGCATGTGGCTGTTTCGGCGCGCCGAAACGGACGGGGCCTACCACATGGCGGAGAGCGGTCTGGCCCTGACCGCCTGCGGCGTCCCAATGCGCCTCCTGTCCGCGGAGGTGCCCGGCAACGTGCCCGTGTTTCAGTGCCGGGACCCGGAAACCCGACAGTGGCATGATTACGAGGGCAGCATCGAACGCCGAGGGGAGCGCCGAGGGGAGCGCCGGGGAGAGCGCCGGGGAGAGCGCCGGGGGGAAGTCCACACTGCCCTGCAGGTGCTGGATGCCGTCCTGCCCGCCCTGTCTCCGACCGACAGGGCGCGCATCGAAGCCTCCTGGCTGGAGGCCGGCTTGCCCGCCGCGGCCGTGCCCCGCATCCTGTCCCTGCAGGGCGAGCCCGACCGCTGGCGCGAACTCCTGGCAACGCCGTTCGCAGGTTCCGGTACGAACGAATCCGGGAATTAACCCGCCATTCTTCCCCGCAATCCCCGGTAGGACACAGCCTCCAATCCCCACCGCGCAAGGCCTGCCGCGTTGGTATCGCGTTCTGGCTGCCGGGCACGACCTCCCACCAGTACCCGCAGGCCTTCCGGTGGTTGGGTCCCGGCTGTATGCCCACGGTGTCGGCCTCCGTCCCGGTGCTTGCTGGAGGCGGGCGAGACCTGGCTGCCCACTGGCACCGACCGTCGCTGGTACAGAAGCTGCTTTTGATGCCTGCTGGAATACTGGTTGGGCATGGGACTTACCAAGACAACTTGACACGCAGGTTGCCCCAGTGTCGTTCACGGGTCTTCGGGATACCTGGCAGGAGAATTTGGGACGGAGGTGGGGCCTGAACCTGGTGCGCGTGCTGGCGGATGCCATGGTCTCAAATCTGGCCAACGGATCTTGCCCCCCGCACGGATGATGCCGAGGACGGCCTTGAATCAATATCAACGGGATTGAAACAGTGCCTTCCAGTTCGGCAGACCTCTCCGTGATGCCTTGACTCAATGTAGAATGGGCATTCACTGCCCAAACTACGCACGGAAGCCCTTGCTCCCGTCTCTTTGAGGATCGCTTGTCCATGTCCAAACGCAAGCGCCAACGCAGCCGAGGTCGGCAACGAGGCCAAGCTGCCGGTTCAAGGCCCAATCGCGTCGCCAAGTCCTTGCCGCGACCGAAGGTGCAGACAGTCCGGGAGGTCGCGGCGCCGGTTGCCGCATCACCGGTCAACTCCCCGGTGCCGTCGCCTGCGGCTGCGTGGAAGGAACAGTACGGTTACGTGGGCCGGGATCTCAAATTGATGTCGGTCACCTCGGCCGTTCTCTTCGCCGCGATCGTGGTTGCCAGTTTCTATCTCCGCTAGGTTCCTGTGCAGCCGAGGCGGGACAGCGGTGGCAGCCGTGGGTCCTCGCCGACCGGCGCAGGCAGGCACCGCGTTGCGGGATGGCGATCCCACACCGGGCCTGATCCATGAAGCTGCGCTGGCTGCTGTTCCTGCTCCTGATAGCGGTTGTCTTTGCGGTGTTGAAACCCGGCAGCACGTGGCAGGAGTTGAAGCGGTCCTGGGCCCGGCGCGAGTGGATTGTCACCGTATTGCTCGTGGCTGTTCTTGGCTACTTGGCATGGGGCCTGTACAACGCGGTGTCGTCCGGGGTTCTGACCATCGGTTTCAGTCCGGCCCGGGGTTGATGAAACATTGATTCGATTCGGAGACTTGACAGGTCCGTCCGACCTTGTCGCTTGTCGCCGCTATCCTGCCTCCTTCCGAATTACCAGTCCTGCAAGGGTTTGAACATGGCCAAAATCGCTTTCATCGGTGCCGGCAGCACCGTCTTCGCCAAGACCCTGCTGGGCGACATTCTTGGATACGCGGCCCTCCAGGATGCCGAAATCGCCCTGTTCGACATCGATCGTGAACGGCTGGCAACCTCCGAGGTGGTGGCCCACAAGGTGGCATCCGTCCTGGATGCTTCTCCGCGCATCGTGGCCACGACCGACCGCCGGAAGGCCCTGCAGGATGCAGACTACGCGATCAACATGGTTCAGATCGGCGGGTATCGGCCCGGAACGGTGAACGACTTCGAAATCCCGGCCCGGTACGGGTTGCAGCAGACCATTGGCGACACGCTGGGCATTGGCGGAATCATGCGCGGCCTGAGGACCATCCACTTCCTGCTCGACCTGTGCGCGGATATGGAGGCCGTCTGTCCGAAGGTCATGTTCCTCAACTACTCCAATCCCATGGCCATGAACTGCTGGGCCATCAGCCGCGCGTCCGACATTCGGACGGTGGGTCTGTGCCACAGCGTGCAGGGTACGGCCGCCATGCTGGCCCGGCACATCGATGTGCCGATTGGGGAGGTCGACTACCTCTGTGCCGGCATCAACCACATGGCCTTCTACCTCGACTTCCGGCACCGGAACGGTGGCGTGGGGGAGGACCTGTACCCCCAACTGCATCGGGTGGTGGCCGACGGGCGCGTGCCGGAGGACAACCGGGTCCGCTACGACATGCTCACGCGCACCGGGTATTTCGTCACGGAGTCCAGCGAGCACTTCGCCGAGTATGTTCCGTGGTACATCAAGCGCGACCGCACCGATCTGATCGAGGCTATGAACGTGCCGATCGACGAGTACCTGCGCCGTTGCGAGGTTCAGATCACCGGTTGGCGCTACATGAAGCGCAAGATCGAGGATCCCGATGCGGACCTGACGGAGGAATTCCTGCAAGCCATGGCCGAGGCCGGGGTCCCGGAGGATCATCTGCCGCGGGTGCGCCATGGCTTCGAGAACATGTACGAGATTGAGCGGAGCCACGAGTACGGCTCCCAGATCATCCATGCCATGGAAACCGGCGAGGAGGATCTCGTCTACGGCAACGTGCGCAACGGCGATCTGATCGGCAATCTGCCGGCGGACTGTTGCGTGGAGGTTCCCTGCAAGGTGGACCGCGATGGTCTGCACCCGCAGGCGGTGGGGGTACTCCCGCCCCACCTGGCCGCCCTGATGCAGACGAACATCAACGTGCAGGCCCTGACCGTGGAAGCTGCCCTAACCCGTAGGCGGGACCACATCTACCATGCCGCCATGTTGGATCCCCATACGGCCGCGGAACTTGACCTGGACCAAATCTGGTCCATGGTCGACGAGCTCTTGGAAGCCCATGCCGACTATCTGCCAGCCTATGCATAGGCTGGGGGACTGCAGCCGGCGCGTGTTGCAAGACGCCCTCTCCAGGGATCGAACCTGGGACACGTGGTTTAGGAAACCACTGCTCTATCCGCTGAGCTAAGAGGGCAGGAACGGACAGGGATCGTACATCCGGCCATTCCGTCGGTCAAGACGGTGCCGGTTTCACATCCGCCGGACCCGCGGCGGCCACCAGCCAAGGAATCGCTTCATGGAACAAGTCAAGGCATTTGCAGACAATGTCCGCAGCACGGTCGGCAAAGTCATTGTCGGCAACGACGACGCGGTCGATCTGCTGGTGATTGCCCTTCTGTGTGAAGGGCATGTCCTGCTGGAGGATGTGCCCGGCGTGGGCAAGACCATGTTGGCCCGTTCCCTGGCGATCGCGCTCAACATCGATTTCCGCCGACTGCAGTGCACCCCCGATCTCCTGCCCAGCGACATAACGGGCGTGTCGATCTTCAACCAGGCCACCCGGGAGTTCCAGTTCATCGAAGGTCCGGCCTTCACACAGATCCTCCTGGCGGACGAAATCAACCGCGCCACGCCGCGCGCCCAGGCGGCCCTGCTGGAGTGCATGGGCGAGAGCCAAATCACTGTGGAAGGGGTGACGCGGCGCCTCAGCCGTCCCTTCATGGTCCTGGCCACCCAGAATCCCATCGAGTACGAAGGTACGTTCCCGCTGCCGGAGGCGCAGCTGGATCGGTTCCTGTTCAAGTTCAGACTGGGCTACCTGGACTTCGACCATGAGTTGACGATGATGGGCAATCTGGGCAAGGCCCACCCCATCGAGGCCCTGACCAGTGCGGTGGACGGGTCCGCGCTGCCGGAACTGAGCCGTGCCGTCTGGGAGGTGCATGTTGAGGACAGTCTCCGGCGCTACATCGTGAGCCTGGTTCACGCGACGCGCGACCACGGCGAGCTGGAGCTCGGCGCCAGCCCGCGCAGCACCCTGGCCCTGTACCGGGGAGCCCAGGCCAAGGCAGCCGTCCAAGGGAGGGATCACGTCCAGCCGGACGACATTCAGGAATTGGTTCCCTACGCCCTGCCCCATCGTTGCATCATGAGGGCCGACAGTGCCCTGCGCGGCCGCACGGCCGAACAGGTGGTGGGGGACATTCTCGATGCCACCCCCCTGGACCTGGAACTGCCGGATACGGTTGGCGAAGCCGAATAGCGGACGTCCCGTATCGACCCCGCGGATTCGCAGTCGGAAGTCGCCCTGCCATGCGCGAGTACACCTTTTGGCTCATCATCTTTCTGGTGGTGGCTGTCCTTCTGCGGCTCGACTGGGTGTACTACCTGGTATATGTGGCCGGAGGGGTCTGGGGATTGAGTCTGTTGTGGGCCAAGTACCACCTCCGTTGGATGCGCGTTACCCGCACCACCCCTTCGCACGCCTTCAGCGGCGAACTGGCCGAGGGCGCGGTGCGGATTGACAACCTGGGACTGGTTCCGGTTCCCTGGGTCCGGGCGCGTGAGGCGGTCCCGCCGGAGCTGCGCAGCCGCAACCGTTACCAGACTGTGGTGTCCTTGAACGGACGCTCGGCGGTGAACTTCGTGTACGAGTTAAGGTGCCGTCAGCGGGGGTACTTCCGGGTGGGTCCGCTCTCGCTGTCGACCGGCGATCTGTTTGGCTTTGCGGACAGCGGCTTCGTTGAAGAGGAGCCGGAGACCATGATTGTGTTTCCCCGGGTCCTGCCCCTGGAGAAAATCGGCCTGCAGAGCCGGATGCTGTTTGGATCGCTTGCCACCCGACGCCGGATCTTCGAGGATCCCACCCGCCTATCCGGGGTGCGGCCGTACATGTCCGGTGACGAATTGAAGCACGTCCACTGGAAGGCCACGGCGCGCGAAGGGCGGACGCAGACCAAGAAGTACGATCCGGCCATCGCCTACGAGGTGGTGATTGCGATCGATCTGGACACCCGGTCCTACGGTACGCACGGAGTAGTCAGTCACAGTGAGTGGGCAATTGTGATTGCGGCTTCGCTGGCATCGCATCTGAGTGAACGGCAGCAGGGGGTTGGCCTGCGCACCAACGGCTTGGATGCCATGACCGAAGAGCAGATGCAGGTGATGCCATCCGCGCCCGGCCGGGCGCATCTGACTGCATTGCTGGAAGCCTTGGCCCGGGTGCAGGTGTCCGAACCTGACGAAGGCTTCACGGACTGGTTGGGCACGCACACCTACGATTTGGTCTGGGGCACGACCCTGATCGTGATTGTCCCCGTGCTTACCGGCGACCTGCTCTGGATCCTGCACGACCGCTATCGCAAGGGCATGAACGTTCTGGTCATGGTGCTGGTGCCTCACCACGACCTGTCCCGGCTGAGGGCACAGGGCGGGGCTTTGGGCCTCACGGTGCTGCTTATCGAGCGGAACGTGGATCTGCTGGAGCTGGCCTATGAACCAAGCTGAGCGCACGGCCGCCATTCCGGTTGAGGATGTGCGGCAACCCGATCTGGAGCTCACGACGGTTGAATTTGACCGCCAATGGCAACACTCGCTGCTGCGGCCGGCCTTGCTTACGCTGATGCTGGGTTGCGTCGTGACCGCCGGCACCTACGTCTTTGTGGTTCTGCTCGACGGCTTCACGGAGTCGATGGCGAACGTGATCGTGGCGGCATGCGCCGCCGCCGCCTTGACGGCCTGTGCGATGGGGGCCTTGACCTGGCAGGCAGGCAAGGATGTAGCCGAACGCCTGAAGTTCCGGATCGGCGAGCCGTTGATTTGGATTGTGGTCCTGCGCATCGGATTGTGGCTGGCCACGAGGTCGACGCCTCCTTTGGGGCTGCTGGTCCGGGAGCCGATCACCACCGTATTCGATGCGTCCTTCATTGTGGGAGCAATTCTGGTTTTTCTGGTTTGGGGCGCCGCGGCAGCGATGAACCGGATGTTGTTGGTCCTGTCCCTGCAACCGGACGAGGTGGACCACATCGCCCGCGCCTACGGCAGGCTGTCGGAACCGGTCGAAAACACATTGCGCAGCGATCGCCGGGCCCAGTTGGATCGATTCATCGCGTTGTGGATTGGCCTGGGCATCCTGGTGATTGTGTTGGCTGCGGGCAGCCAGGTTCGCCCGACCGAGGGCGAAGGCCTGCTGACCATTCGGTCCCAACTGATCCACCCGCGGGCCATCGTGTCCACCGTCATCTATTTTTTTGCGGGCTTCCTGGTGATTGGCCAGGCTCGGTTGGTGGCGTTGCGGGCGCGCTGGGCCTTGGACGGACTGGCGGTGGACGAGGGCCGGTTCAGGAACTGGATGGCCTATGTGGTGGCGTTTGTGGCGGTGGTCGGCCTGATAACCAGTCTGGTGCCCATCGGCGACACCATTCTGTTGTTTCGGGCCCTGCAGGCCGTGTGGCAGGTGGCAATGGCCTTCATGTTCCTGTTGCTGCGCGGCTTGGGCTGGCTGGTCGGCCTGTTCGCGTCCGGGGATTCCGGTCCCGGCGAGGCCCCGGCCCCTGCTGCATTCGAGATGCCGGAAACCTTGCAACCGGAAGAGGCTCCCTTGCCTGTCGAGGGCCAGTCCGATTTGATTCCCCACATCCTGTTCTGGTCGGCTGTCGGCATTGCAGCCCTGATCGGCGGATACCACCTGCTGGCCGCGCGCGGGTTTGACTGGACGTGGCTCCGCGCTCGCCTGGCCATGCTTCTCGGGTTGTTTCGCAGGACCGTGAGCGCCGGGGCGGGTTTTCTGGTCAATGTGATCAACCGCGTTGCCGGGATCGATGTTCAACCGCGTCAGTCCTCAACCCGGCAAGCCGTCCAAGGGATGTCCTTGGATGAGCAGGTGCAATTCACCTACCTGTCGGTGCTGGACGAGGCCGCGGAGCAAGGGGCGGGCCGCAAACCGAGCGAAACCCCCAGGCGCTATGCTCCCAGATTGTCCCAGGCCTTGGCGGAAGACGAGGCCCGGCAGGCGCAGGATGAACCCAACGGCGGGACGGCTCCGGATGATCGGGAGGAGGTTGCTCAACCATCGACTCGTCCACCGCCGGACGTGGGCGGCTTGACGGACGCGTTCTACAGGGCCAGGTACAGTTCCGAGTCCGTGGCCCCAAGGGATGTGACCTTGGCCGAGCAGGTTCTTCGTCGCATCAGGGCTTTGTGGCGCCGTCCCGGGCCCTCAGGTCCTCCCTAATCGGAAATCGTGGCCGCTTGAGTCGGGTCTCTTGGTAGGCATTTCAGTTTTCGAACGACAGGCATGTCTGCAGGGCTGGTGGCGAGCCATGTGTTGTTTGTTTGTGGATGTTTCAGGTGGCCGCCAGCTCAACCGCCTGCAACAGTTTGCGGAAGTTGCGTCCCGGGGCTAGCTGACCCAGGACCGTTGCTCTGTTCGCTCCGGTGCAACGGGGCAGGTTGCCTGGCCGGCCGTGAAGGGTCTCGTGTGCCAGCACGGTGAAGGCAACGGCTTCCTTCGCATTCAACTCGCTCCGATCTTCCGCCAGCGGCCCCACCGGTATGTCGGCAAGGTCCGCCTGCAGCCAAGCCACAAGGGTGTCGTTGTGCACGCCGCCTCCGCTGAGCCAGACCCGGTCGACGGTCCCCGGCAACAGGTCGCATACCGCACCGGCAATGGACCGGCTGGTCAGGGCGGTGATGGTGGCAACTCTGTCCGCCGCTGCCAGCCCCCTGTCACCGGCCTGGGACCAAAGGGCGTCCGCCAGTGCCTGTCCATATTGTTCCCGGCCTGTGGACTTCGGCGGCGGGAGCCTGAAGAAGGGATCGGCCAGCAATTCGCACAGCCAGTCCTCGTCCACCGCGCCTTGGCGGGCGATGTTGCCGTCCTGGTCCCATTTTGATTTGCCCTCGGTCATCCGTTCGACAAATCGATCGATCAGCATGTTGCCGGGTCCGGTGTCGCAGGCGAGCACGTCGTCCAAACCTGCGTTTCGAGGCAGGTAGGTCAGGTTGGCGATGCCGCCCAGGTTGACCAGAACCCGGGCTTCGACTGGTGATCGGTGCAACAGCCAGTCCACGTACGACACCAATGGGGCGCCTTGGCCTCCTGCCGCCACGTCCGCCGGACGGAAGTTGCCCACGGTGGTGATTCCGGTTCGCTGTGCCAACACGGACGGATCCCCGATTTGGAGCGTGGCCGGTTCCCTGCCTGCGACAGTCACGGCGTGGTGAATCGTTTGGCCGTGTGATGCGATGAGATCAATATCGGACGCGTCCACATCGACTTCCGACAAGGTGGAGTGAACCGCGTCGGCGAACCAGTTGGCGGTCAGGACATTGAGTTCGCACACGTCCGCGACTCCTGCCTGTTCCGAACCGCAAACGAAAGCCAGGCGGCGGCGCTGCGCGTCCGTGTACGGCCGACACCGAAACGCCTTGAGCTCGACTGCGAGATTCGGTGGCGACCCGGTGACGGATGTCAGCGCACAGTCGACACCGTCCAGCGACGTGCCTGACATAAGTCCCAATATCAACATGAGGGTCGGATCCTGGCTGGTGTTTGTCGAACTGCGCCTGCGAAGACGCAGGCTCTCCGTCCAAGTGATCGGCGTCCCTTGTGAACCCGCTGCCCCGTTCGATGCCGAAGGATGGGCGCGTGGATGTCACCCATCGGACGGCAGACTGCCTCAATGGGTTCGGCGTTGATCGTCAGGCGCCGGCAACCCGAGCCATGGGCGAGGACTCCCTTTCCATTTCCGCCTGCAGGAACCTGTGCATGAGGTTCGACCGCACCTCGGCGTGGTCGCGGGCGTGGAACAGGTTCCGGGTTTCATCCGGATCGGTCTCCAGGTCGAACAGTTCCCCTTCCGCGGTGCCGCGGTAGAGGGTGAGTTTGTACCGGTTGGTGATCAACGTGCGCAGGTGCACCGTTGTGGGATTGTGGCGGTTTTCCACCATGGCCCAGTCCCGCACGGCGTGGGCGGAGCCGTGCCAGGCATCGAGCTGGTCCATGCCCTGCATCACACGGGGGATTTCGCATCCCGCTGCGCTCAGGAAGGTTTGGGGGAAGTCCACCAGGCTCTGCAGAGCTGCCGACCGCGCACCTGCCGGCACCTTGTCCGGATGGCGCACGATCATCGGTACCCTGACCACGTCCTCGTAATGGAACGGACCCTTGGCAATCAGACCGTGCTGGCCAAGAAAGTGGCCGTGGTCCGACGTGAAGACCACCAGGGTGTTGTCTGCCACCCCCTGCGCGTCCAGGGTATCCAGGATGCGTCCGATGTTGGCGTCCATCAACCCGATCATGCCGTAGTAGATCGCCATGCTGCGGCGCATGTCGGTTTCCGAGTGCAGGTGCGAGTGGAACCCGTGGACGCCTTGGCCTCCTGGCTCGTTCCAGTCGGAGAAGTCCGGCGATGTTTCCCGGGTCAGCCGGTGATGCCGGGGCATGGATGCCATTTCGCCTTCGACAAAGCGGCCGATTTCCATGTCGGCGGGGTCGTACATGGAGGACCAGGGTTCCGGGATGACATAGGGCGGATGCGGGTCGAAGAAACTGGACCACAGAAAGAACGGCCGTTCGGTGGCCGCGGCATCCTCGATGTAGGCGCAGGTGCGTTCGCCCACCCAGTGCGAGTGGTGGAATCGTTCGGGCAGGTCCCAGGTCATGCCGCCGCGCAGATAGCGGCCGCGCGCGTACTTGTCGCTGGGATCGGGTGGCCATTGCTGAAAGTAGTCCTGCCAGTTGGCGAGGCCGTTTTCCTCCATCCAGATGGCGTAGTGCTGGCCCGCATGCGACTCAAAGCCGTGCATCCGGGCCGTTTCGACATGCCGGAACCCGTACCAATCGCCCTTGAACCGACGCCAGTAGTCCAGATCGCGCAGCAGGGGTTGGCACTCGATGGATGGCGAATCGGGCGTGGATGCCAAGGGCTGGAAGTGCGCCTTGCCGATCAAACCGGTCCCGTAACCGGCCTGGGTCAGGGCATCGCCCACGGTCGGGACGTTCTCCGGGAGGCCGACGCCGATGGCCCAGCATCCGTGCCGCGAAGGGTACTGCCCGGTGATCAACGAGGCCCTGGTCGGTGAACAGGTGGGGTTGGGGCAATAGGCCCGCGTGAAGGTCGTGCCCTCGCGGGCAAGCCGGTCCAAGGCCGGCGTGCGAATCCTGGGATTGGTCGTTCCAAGGGTGTTCCAGTGTTGTTGATCGGACGTAATCAACAGGATGTTGGGCGGTTTGGGCACGAGCGACTCCCGATGTCCAGTGGGCTTGGGTGGCGATTGACGGCAGGCTCCCGGGTATAGCCTAAGCCAGGGCACGTATGCGCCGCGCCGGGCACGCCGCTTTGCGCAGATGCCCGGTTCCCGGGGATCACGGCATGTGTCTCGTTCGGAATTGTGCACGTTCCCTGGATTGTGGCGGACGATCAGGTCCTTCTCGGCGCAGCCAGCTGCCTGTTGCACGATCCGGCCATGAACAGGCACTGTTGCCGGCAGCGCCCAGCGCCTGTGGCACTTCGCCCAACATCACGTCGTTCTCACCGCGTGCCTGCAAGGCGTTGCGGCCATCCTCCCAATATTGTTGGATGTCGACGGGTTGGGCTGGTATCGGCCTTGCAGCATGTTGCGGTGTGTGCGACCTTGGTTCACTTCTGTTGACTTGGGTTGCCGCAACCCATTTGACGGGCATGGCGTGGAGTTTCGATCGCCTGGTCCACGCTTCCAGCGGTGGGTTCGGGTTTCCGTCTTGGTCCATGGCGGCAGGGAAAGCAGTTCATTGGCCTTCAATGTCGGATCAAGGGCCGCGGCGCCGCGACCGGTCGGTTGGCCCAAAAGGGCAGTCGAAACACACATGCCGCCGTCAACCGAACCCCGCGCCGGCGTTGACTGCCGAAGACAGGTTGGCACCGCATGGCCGGCTCCAGGCATGCGCAATCCGTGCTGTTCGACCGGATGGCTGAATTGACCCTTGAATCGCATGGTGCTAGACTCATGGCCGGAATCCAGGAATGCAGAAATCGATAAGTTGGAATCTAGGTTTCAGGTGGCGGAACCTGCCGCACATCATTTGAACCCCCTTGGCAGATTGCCGGTACTGTCATCCAGCTTGTGACGTTGGTGCCTGATACAGGTCGGGCCATCCAGTTAAAAGTAACGCCTGTCTTGTGCAGGTGCGGTATGCCCTGTTGTTTGGGCGGGTTTGTCTGTTTCAGTCAGGACAGTGAGCAGCGATGAACGATTCTTACGGGTATGGCCGCGACCGCGGCGATCGCGCAACGGGTGGGCGCGGTTATTCAGGCCGCCAAGACAATCCTTCCCGGTACAGTGAACGGCCGGGCGGCCGGTCACAGGGCGACTACGACGATGCGCTGGAAAGCGTCCAGCGTCATTCCGTCGTCAACGGCACGGTTTTGCATGAGGATGACGACGGCGGGATCATCGTCCAAATCAACGGCGCGCGGTTCGAGGGCAAAGTCTCGGAAACTGAACTTCGCCTTCTGCCGCCCGAGATGCAGACGGACCTGCGGGAGGAGGGCCACACGTGCGAGTTCTTCGTGCGGCGCACACCGGCACGGAATTCCCATCCCGACGAGCCGATGTACTACGACCTGACCATCACCGGCCTGTGGCGCGAGGAAGATTGGCGCTTGGCCGAGGATGCCCTGCGCTCCGGCGACGTGTTCCCCGCTGTTCCGACCAAGTACAACAAAGGTGGCCTGCTGGTTCGTTTCGGCAGGATGCTGGAAGGCTTTGTGCCGATTTCGCATATCTGGAACTTCCCCTCCTTCCGCGAGCCCGAGCAGCGCGAGGAAGCACTCAACCGCTGGGTCAACGAAGGCGAGGAAATGATGGTCAAGGTCATCGAGGTCACGCGCGACAAGCGCAAGCTGGTCCTGTCCAACAAGGAGGCCATCCTCGATCGCAACCGCGAAGACAAGGCGGCCCTGTTCGAGACCCTGCAGGTCGGTGACGTGGTGGAAG
>JAPPAJ010000137.1 GCA_026705565.1 Caldilineaceae bacterium
CCCAAGGGGACAGCACCAGCGATCACTACCGTATGCTGTAGTTCGATGTCGGCTCGCTGGACAGCATGGATCCCGCAGGCCAACGGTTCCACATAGGCTGCCCAAGCCGGTGGGATCGATTCCGGCACCTTGTAGTTGAGGGCTCGGGCCGGCAACTTCACGTACTCGGCCATGGCGCCGGGGGTGGGTTTCCGGAATCCGTAGATGTCGTGTTTCATGCACATCCAGTACTGTCCTCGGAGACAGTACCGACAGGCGTTGCACGGCACAATCTGTTCCGACACCACCAGGTCGCCCAACCTGAACTCGCCGTTGCGATCCGCACCGGTACCCAAGGCCACAACTCTTCCGGCAAACTCGTGCCCGGGGATGATGGGAGCTTGGCAGTAGCCGGGTTTGCCGGGTTGATCCCAGAACATCGGCGCACCCATGAAGCACTTCAGGTCGCTGGCACAAATGCCGACCGATGCCACCTCCAGAACCATTTCGCCGGGGCCCGGGACTGGGACCGGAGCTGTTTCAAGGCGGTAGTCCTCCGGCGCATGGCAGACGACCGCCTGCATGGTGTCGCCCAAGGGGAAGTCAGTCTGGAACTCTGTTGCCACGGCGGGGTTCTGCCTGTGTTGAGGTGGGGATGGTGCGGATTGTTGGCTCGGCCAATTTCACGCCAAACCTATCCTTGAACGGAATTCCGGTTGCCCCCGGGCGCTTTCGGTTAAGCGAAACAGGCTTCCGGCATCGTTGCCATTGAAACCTCGGTCGTTGCCTCCCGCGGTCGTAATGTACATGTCGGTCATATCGGGTCCGGCAATGGTCACCGACGACACCTTGCGGACCGGTAGAGCCAGGATTTCCTTAACCCGTCCGTCAGGATCGGCGTGTACGACGGAGAACCCGTCCCAATGCGCAATCCAAAGGTCGCCTGAGGCATCGATGGTCATCCCGTCGGGCCGCCCGTAGTCAACTTCCTCGGGGGCCTCGTACACGAGCGAGCCCGTGTCCGGATCGAAATCTCCAACGGCCTGGTTCCACGCGTACGATGTGATGCGTCGGACCCGTGTGTCCGTGTGCAGGAAACGGGAGCGATCCGGTGTCCAGGCCATGCCGTTGGATGTCCCGATGCCGGTCAGCTTGGTCTCAAGCGTTCCATCGGGGTCGAGCCGATACAGCCGCCCGTCCGCCGGACCGGTTCTCGAGGTTGCCATTGTCCCGCAAAACACCTGGCCTTGTGGACCGGCGGAGACATCGTTGAACCGCGTGTCAAGATCCGTGTCGATCTGAGATATGACGACTTCGGTCCGGCCGTGATTCCAGGTCATGATCCGGCCTGCCGCCATGAACAGGAGGAGATCGCCGTTCTCCTGAATCGTGAAGCCGCCGATGGCCCGGTCCGCTTCGTACACGCGCGCGTGCCTGCCACTGGCGGGATCGTACCGGTACAGGTGACCGGGCGGAATGTCAACCCAGTAGAGGCATTCTTCATCCGGGTGCCAAAGAGGTCCCTCGCCTGTTTCGCAGGGATAGTCCGCAATCAGCTCCAGGGATGGTTCCCGCACCGGTGGGTTCGTGATCATCGAAGTTGTCCCCATAGTTGTCAGACTAGGGAAATTTCCTTGCCCGCCGCCTGGCTCCGGTAGATCCCGTCCAGGATGGTCAATACCTGCAGGGAGTGTTCCGAGGGGACCGGAGACGGTTCGCCGTTCTTGATGGCCCTGGCGAATTCGACTACCTCTTGCGCGTGCGGTTCCAATTGGTCGCGCGTAATTTTGAGGGTGCGCGTGTACATCTGCTTGGTTTCGTAGTTCGTGGACAGGAACTTGCCTTCCGGATAGTGGCAGCCGCCCTTGTCCCCGTACAGCCAAATCTGCATGTCTTCGCCGTCGATGTCGTGATGCAGGAGCCAGCTGGTTTCCAGAACCAGGGTGGCGCCCGTGTCAAATCGGACAAACGCCACAGCGTAGTCCTCCACATCCCAGATGTCCGGCATCGGCGCGGACGGTCTCCAAGCTGCAAACTGTCCGGGTAGATGGGCCAATGGAGCCCCCGACACGCCGGTGATGGCCACGGGCTCCGGATTGCCCATGAGCCAGAGGGTCAAGTCCAGGACGTGAACGCCAATGTCGATGCAGGGCCCTCCCCCGCTGTGCTTCTTTTCGACGAACGTGGGGCTGGGAACGAACCCGTTCCGCCGCAGCATCCAGCTCCGGCCGTGGTAGATGTTGCCCAGGGTACCGGTTTCAATCTCCGTCTTCATTGCCTGCGACAGTCCTGAGAACCGGAAATGCTGTGCGGTCATGAGCAGTTTTCCAGCCTTGTCGCGCGCGGTCATCATGGCACGGATGTCGTCCGGGGTTGGGGCGAGGGGTTTTTCACAAATGACGTGCTTGCCGGCTTCGAGGCCCCCGATCGAAAGATCCCGGTGATACATGTTGGGCGTGCAGACATCGATGATGTCGATGTCCGGGTCGGCAAACAAATCCTTGACATCGGTGTAGAGCCGGGAGATGCCGTGCATGGCCCCCCACTCCTTGAGTGCCGGTTCAACCACATCCGATCCGGCCACCACCTCGGCATCTTCCGACGCGGCCCAACCTGGCATATGCGTCCGTGCGATGCCGCCGACGCCTACGACTCCAACTTTCAGTGTTGTGCTCATTTTGGGTTCCTTGGATTGCAGTCGACCGATTGGCGGCAATGTCTGGGCAGTCGGGCTCGGTCGCGGTCTCCGAATCGTACTCCACTCGGTTTCCCCGGCCCAAGGAGGACCGGTTCGGCTGGCTAGCTCGCATGGGCTGGTTTGGATTCTCGCAGGGCATCTGCGCCGAGCGCCCGGCGTGGCCGGGTGGGGTCCAAACGTCGCACCTCACGTGATCAGGGCAGTGTGCCTGTGGCGAACCGGATCCGATTCGCCGACCCGCCGAATGGTTTTGGCATCCCGCCTACGGGTAGAATTGTTGGGATACCGGATCGGTTTTGCACCGTCTGCGTCCCCGCGTTTCCGGCTGTTTGCCCCGATTGTTGATCCCCTGCCCCACGCCTCCCAACCACGGAATGCATCTTGACCTACCTGGCTGTTGATCTGGGCGCGGACAGCGGGCGCGTCATGGCCGGCCGGCTGACTGACCGCGGCTTGCAACTTTCCGAAGTCCACCGCTTTCCCAATGTGCCGGTGAGTGTGCACGGAACGCTGCACTGGAACATTCTTGGGATTTGGCACGAAATCCAGGAAGGCCTGCGCAAGGCCGCCGGCTTGGGCGAACCGGTCCAGGGATTGGGCCTGGACACTTGGGGCTGCGACTTCGGATTATTGGATGCCCAGGATCGGCTGCTGGGAAATCCGGTGCACTACCGGGATGCCAGGACCAACGGCATACTGGAGGAGGCGTTTCGCATTCGGGCTCGGGACGAGATTTTCGCCTGCACCGGCATCCAGTTCATTCCACTCAATACGCTGTATCAGTTGCTGGCACTCAAGCGCCTATCCCCGCAGGACCTGCAGATGGCCGCCAGTTTGCTCATGATCCCGGACCTGCTGAATTTCTGGCTCACCGGTGTCAAGGCCGCAGAATTCTCGATTGCCACCACTACCCAGTGTTTCGACCCGTCCGCCATGGACTGGTCCGGTGAACTGCTGGCGGCATTCGACCTGCCGGGACACCTGTTTCAGCCCATCGTGCACCCAGGCCACACCCTTGGGCCACTCCTGCCGGATCTCGCTGAGGAGGTCGGACTGCCGGCCGTGCCGGTGACCGTTCCCGCCTGTCACGACACGGGTTCCGCGGTCGCCGCGGTGCCGTCGTCGGACCCCGACGCTGTCTGGATTAGTTCGGGCACCTGGTCGATCATGGGGGTGACCGTTCCGGACGCGGTGCTGCATGCCAAGGTACTGGCCGGTAACTTCACCAACGAAGGCGGTGTGGAGAGGACGTTCCGCTTCTGCAAAAACATCATGGGGCTTTGGCTAATCCAGGAGTGTCGGCGAACCTGGATGCGCGCCGGGGAAACCTACAGCTACGCCGAACTCGGCGCCATGGTCCAGGCGAACACGCGCAGCCCGTCGATTGTGGACCCGGACCACGAAGTGTTCCTTGCCCCGGGCGACATGCCACTCCGCCTCCAGACCTATTGCCGCGCCAGCGGCCAGCCGGTGCCGGAGACGAAGCAGGCGATTTTGTCCTGTATCGTCGACAGCCTGGCCTTGAAGTACAGGTGGGTGTTGACGCGGTTGGAGGATGCCCTGGATCGCCAACTGGGCACCATCCATGTTGTGGGTGGCGGATCCCAACACTCGGCACTGAATCAGGCCACCGCCGATGCCACGGGACGACCGGTTGTTGCCGGTCCAGCGGAAGCTACCGCGACCGGCAACATTCTGATTCAAGCCGTGGCCAATGGCGAGATGGATTCGTTCGGTCAAATGGGGACGGTATCTGCGGAATCCGTCTCGTTGGAGGGTTTCGAACCCACCACCGCGTCCGGACAGCGCGCCGAATGGGACGCAAGCTACCAAAAACTTGAACAACTTGTGGCCCACCCGGTTTCGATCGGCGCTTAGCTTCCCTGAATCCCTGTCGGCCCACGTCGCTTAACCCGTCCAATGCCAAGGAAAAACCATTTGCCCATGTCTGATCATGCCGCTGCCTGGGACCTGCTGGCCGAGTCCATGACCAACCAGGGTCTGGATGTCGAAGCCGTCAAGGACAACATCAAGAATCACCACATCGAAACCCCAAGCTGGGGCTACGCCAACAGCGGCACTCGTTTCAAGGCGTTCCCGTGGTCCGGCGCCGCCCAAACGACGCGGGAGAAGCTGGAGGACGCCGCGATGGTGCATCGCATGACCGGCATCGCGTCCTCGGTGGCACTGCACATCCCGTGGGACGTGCCCGAGGACAACGACTATGCGGCGGTGTTGCAGTACGCGTCCGAGCTGGGCATTCGCATCGGAGCCATCAATCCCAACGTATTCCAAGACAACGAATATCGTCTGGGATCGCTCGGCAACCCCGATCCGGCCATCAGGGAACAGGGTTTGGACCACATCCTTGAGTGCTGCGAAATCATGGACAAGACCGGCAGCGATCTTCTCAGCCTCTGGTTTGCCGACGGGACCAACTATGCGGGGCAGGACTCGCTGCTGGCGCGCAAGCGGCGGTTCGAACAAGGCCTTGAGGTTGTGTCCAAGCACTTGCCGGCGGACAGCCGCATGCTGATCGAGTACAAGTTCTTCGAACCCGCCTTCTACAGCACCGACGTACCGGATTGGGGCACGGCTTACGCCTGGTCGCTGAAACTGGGTGATCAGGCCCAGGTGCTCGTGGATTTGGGACACCACGCCCAGGCGGTGAACATCGAGCAAATCGTTACGTTCCTGCTCGACGAAGGCAAGCTGGGTGGCTTCCACTTCAACAACCGCAAGTATGCGGACGACGATCTGATCGTCGGTTCGGTCAACCCATACGAACTGTTCCTCATCTACAACGAACTGGTCGCGGCGGAACAGAGCGAGGTCGAACACATCCGGACCGGGGCTGCGAACGTGGCGTACATGATCGATCAGGCCCACAATGTGGAAGGCAAGCTGGCGCCGATGATTTTGTCGGTCCTGAACTGCCAGGAGGCCTACGCCAAGGCCCAGCTTGTGCCCCGGACACGCCTGAAGGAACTTCAGGAGGAAGGTCGGGTGCTTGAATCACACCATTTGCTGACCGAAGTGAGCCGGACGGACGTGCGTCCGCTCCTGGCTCAGGTCCGCACGGAGATGGATGTCCCCGTGGATCCCATCGGTGCCTACTTTGCCAGTGGCTATGAGGCCCAAATCAGTGAAGAGCGCGGGCTTTCCACAATCTCCGGCGGCTACCAGTAGCCGGCATCTGGAGGGATACCTATAATGAACATTCTGCGCTACAGCTCGGACGTCGAGGAGTCGCAGCTACGCCAGGCGATCGTGGAAACGGGTCGCATAGGCTATGCGAAGGGGTTCCTGACTGCAAACAACGGCAACATCTCCGGTCGGCTGGAGGACGGCACGATCGTTATTTCGCCTACCGGCCTGTGCAAGGGCCGCATGTCGGAGGACGATCTCTTTCGATTGCAATCGGACGGGACCGTGGTGTCTTCGCCGACGGACGAGTCCCTGAGTATCTCGTCGGAGACTCCGATGCACCTTGCTGCACTTCGCATTCGCCCGGATCGTCAGGCATGCCTCCACGCCCATCCAACCTTTTGCATTGCGCTCAGTGTGGCCGACAGGCCACTCCTGCCGCTGATGGTTCCCGAAGTGGCGGTGGTGCTCGGCAACATTCCCACCAGTGATTTTGGTCTTCCCTCATCGGACGACGACGTGCGGATCATCCGGGACCTGGTTGCGGAGCACGATGCCCTGATCCTGCGCAACCACGGTAGCTTGACGCTGGGGCGCCATCTGGATGAGGCCCTGATTCACTTGGAGCGCATGGAGCATGCAGCCGAGGTGCAGGTCCTGGCTTCCCTGATGGGCGAGGTGAATCTGTATCCGCCGCGCATGTATCCGCAGTTGGCAGCCCTGCGCCGCCGCATGTTCCCCAATGCCGGCCGGGCCGGCACCGGTCCCTGAACCCCGGGCACAGTGCCGCGACCGTCGAACCTGATCTGGCTCCGTCGCAATTCAGACCTCTGCCTGCGCATACTGGGCTTCTGAAGTTCATCGAGTACTGCCAGCACTGATTCATCGACCCAAGTGAGAACCGCCATGCCTGCCAATCTTTGGAACGATGCCGAAGCTGCCCAATTGCCAGCCCTGGACGGACTGGTCTATCGAAGCAATCTGCTCGGCCGGGATCGGACCGTCTGCAACATCTTCGGAGGCAACACGAGCGTCAAACTGACGGAAACGGACCATCTGGACCGCGACGTGGAAGTGCTCTGGGTCAAGGGTTCGGGCAGCGATGTCCTGACCATCACGGAGCAGGGGTTTGCCGGTTTGCGCCAGGCCGAGATTCTTCCCCTGATGGCCCGGGACGAAATGTCGGACGAAGAGATGGTCGAGTACCTTTCCCACACGGTACATGCCCTCGACCGGCCACGCCAGTCGATCGAGACGTTGTTGCACGGCTTCACACCGGCGGTCCATGTGGATCACACCCATCCGGATTCGGTGATCAGCCTCGCCTGCCTGCCCGACGGCAAGTCGGAATGCGCGAAGGTGTGGGGTGACCGGATGGTTTGGGTGGACTACATCCGGCCCGGGTTCACCCTAAGCAAGTGGATCGGTGAGGGTCTGCGTGCCAACCCGCAGGCCGAGTGTGTGGTAATGGGCAAGCACGGGCTGGTCACTTGGGGAGCATCCAGCCTTGCGTGTTACGAGAGCACACTGTCGATCATTGCCGAAGCGGAAGACTACGTTGCGGCGAGGCAACGGACGGTCTCGGCCGGGATCTCCCTACCGGACACCCAACCGTCCGGGGTTTGGGCACGCGTGTTGCCGGTGGTCAGGGGTCTGGTGTCCGCTCGGAGGCCCGCCATCCTCAAGCGGGACGAGAGCCCGGAGGTGCTGGCGTTTCTGGCCCAGCCGGGCATCGAGGCGGCCACGCAGATCGGGGCGGCCTGTCCCGATCATCTCGTTCACACCAAGCGGCTGCCCCTGTTCATCGATTGGCATCCGGACCAGGGCGAGGATGTTGAGGTCCTGCTCGAGCGCCTTCGCGACGGTATGGACCGGTTCGTTGCCGATTACGAGGCGTACTTCGCCGCCAATGCCGCATCCGGCGACGAGATGACGGATCCCTATCCGCGGGTGATCCTGATACCGGGCCTCGGCATGATCAATACCGGAGCGGACGCCAATGCCGCGGACATCAGCAACCAGTTGTACTACCGTGCCATCGATGTCATCAACGGTTCACAGGCGGTGGACAAGTTCGTCAGCCTGACTTCGGAGGAGGCCTTTGGCATCGAGTATTGGCCCTTGGAACTGTACAAGCTGTCCCTCAAACCTCCGCCGCGCGAACTGGCGGGACGCGTGGTGGCTGTCACGGGGGGTGGCTCCGGGATTGGCCGGGCCACGGCCATGCGCTTGGCGGCCGACGATGCCCATGTCGCTATTATTGACATAAATACAGGTGCGGCTGATGAGACGGCTGCCATGATTGAGGCGCGGCACGGAACGGGCCGCGCCGTTGCGCTCCGGTGCGACGTGACGGATGCGGAAGCCGTGGACCGTGCCATGGAAGAGGTGGTTCTGGCCTACGGCGGCATTGACATCCTGGTGAGCAATGCGGGCATTGCCATCGCAGGTGCTATCGAGGATGCGACCGATGCCGAATGGCAACGGACCATGGACATTCTGGCCAAGGGTTATTTCCTGGTGAGTCGGGCGGCGTTTCGCGTCTGGAGGAGACAGGGGATGGGCGGCAGCCTGATATACGTGGTGAGCAAGAACGCTGTGTACGCGGGCAGAAACGCATCCGTCTACAGCGCGGCGAAGGCTGCGGAACTGCACATGGCCCGGTGCCTGGCCGCAGAGGGTGGAGCCGCCGGGATTCGTGTCAACTGCGTGTTGCCCGATGCCGTCATCCAGGGCAGCGGAATCTGGGATGCCGGGTGGAGAGAGGCCAGGGCATCAAGCTACGGCATCGAGGAGGATGAACTCGCGGAGTTCTATCGCCAACGGACCACTTTGAAAGTCAATGTCACACCCGACCACATCGCGGAGTCGATTTCGTTCCTGGCCGGTCCCAGGGCCTCCCGCACCACCGGTGGCACGCTGACCGTGGACGGAGGCGTGCCGGCAGCCTTTGTAAGATAGTTCTGGATCGTCCGATCCAAGTCCCATGCAATCCAGGAACAAACCCATGAACCGTGTTGGATTCCTGCTCAAGGTTAAGGAGGACATGATCCCGGAGTACAAGCGCCACCACGAAAATGTGTGGCCCGAGATGCTGGAGGCCCTGAGTCGGACCGGTTGGCACAACTACTCCCTGTTCATGCGTGAAGACGGCCTCATGTTCGGCTACTTTGAGACACCGCACGATCTTGACACCGCCTTGGCAGGCATGGACAAGGAAGAGATCAACACCAGGTGGCAGGACTTGATGGCCCCGTTCTTCGAGGGTGCCGGTGAACACGCCGACAAGATGATGGTCGAGTTGGAGGAAGTCTTCCACTTGGATTGACCCCAAGGGAAGGCCGGGAGTTGGATTGATGTCTGAGCGGACGATACGACCGGCCCGGGTCGGGGTTTTCGGCATAGGCCTGGCGGCCTACTGGCCTCAGTTCCCCGGAATGAAGTTCCGTTTGGAGGGATACCAGAAGTCGGTCGAAGACCGGGTTGCGGCGATGGGCGTGGAAGTGGTGTCCGCCGGCCTTGTTGATGATGCCCCGGGCGCGCAGGCGGCAGGGGATCAATTCGCCACCGCAGCCGTGGATCTGATTCTCTGCTACGTGGGGACCTATGCCACGTCGTCCCAGGTTTTGCCTGCGGTCCAGCGGCACCGGGCTCCCGTGCTCATCCTCAACCTGCAGCCGGTTCCGGCCATGGACATGGAGCGGACGGACACCGGGGAGTGGTTGGCCAACGGATCGGTTGTCAGTGTCCCCGAGATTTCCAATGCGTTTGCACGCAGCGGTATCCAATTCAATGTGGTGACCGGCCTGCTGGAACCAGTTGGCGGGGACGTGGATCGATATCACACGGACGCCTTCCTCGAGATCGAGGAATGGATCAAGGCCGCCGCGGTCAAGAACGGCCTCTCGCGGGGTCGGATCGGATTTTTGGGCCACACCTACCCCGGCATGCTGGACATGTACTCCGATTTGACCATGGCCCATGCTCATCTGGGTCTGCACATCGAAGTGCTTGAGATGGAGGATCTCGACAAGAGGGTCGCGTCGGCTACCGATTCCCAGGTGGCGACCAAGGAGACCGAAATCCGCGACGTGTTTGAGTTCGTGCCTCCCGGCCGCGACCGCATCTCGATGGCGGTCACCGACGAAGGGCTGAACTGGTCGGCGCGCGTGGCCTGTGGCTTGGACATGCTGGTCGAGGACTTCGGGCTCGACGGGCTGGCCTATTACTACCGGGGCTTGGACGGAAGCAACTTCGAGGAGTTGGGTGCCAGCCTGATCGTCGGCAACTCGCTGCTCACCGGTCGCGGCATCCCGGCGGCTGGCGAAGGCGATTTGAAAACCTGCATCGCAATGTTGATCATGGATAGATTGGGGGCCGGAGGATCGTTCACCGAGTTCTACGGCATGGATCTCAACGATCGCATTTTGCTGATGGGACACGATGGTCCCGGCCATGTTGCAATCAGTGAAGGCAGGCCGTCGTTACGCGGCTTGGGCCTGTTCCACGGCAAGCGCGGCTATGGGCTCTCGGTACAGTTCAACGTCAAGCTGGGTCCGGTTACGATTCTGTGTGTCAGCCAGACAGTGGACGGCCGGTTCAAGATGATTGCCGCCCACGGCATGTCGGAACCGGGACCCACGCTGCAGGTGGGCAACACCAATTCACGCATCCGCTTCGCGCTCGATGTTCCCGAATTCATGGCCCAATGGGCAGCCGAAGGCCCGACTCATCATGTGGCGCTCGGGGTGGGCGATCAGACCAGTCGCCTGCGGAAGCTGGCTCGTCTGTTGGACATCGAGCTGGCAATCGTTTGAGATCGGAAACCCGGCGACGTAATCCAATTTCGGTGAACCAACGCGGAGAGTTTGAACATGGATACGACCACGGAATTCTTTGATTCAGAGCCATTGGCACATGACGGTCCTGCGTTGCGGGAGCGCATGGAGCAGGACGGATTCCTGTTCTTCCGCAACCGGGTTCCGGCAGACGCAATCCAGGACCTGTATGACCAAATCTGGACCCTGTGCATCGAACAGGAATGGGTGGATGAACAGGGCAACATCCTGGTGGATCCACCCATCACTGAAGGGGAGGAGCGGTTTTGGGCCGTCTACGACCCGTTGCAGAAGCTGGAGGCGTTCCACGCCCTGGCTCACGATTTCTCGATCGTCGATCCCTTGGCCCGCATGTTGGGCGAGCCGGTGCTGGTGCACCCGCGCAACATCGGTCGCCTAAGCTTTCCCAAGGCCGAATACTTTGCGACCCCGCCCCATCAGGACTTCCCCCTGATTCAGGGGGTGGCCGAAACCTTCACGGGTTGGTTCCCGTTGATGGACTGTCCCGCTCCGCTGGGCGGGTTGACGGTGCTGCGGGGTTCTCACAAACAGGGACTGTACAGGGTACATGACGCCCAAGGTGCCGGCGGCATGGGCATCGACACGGACAAGCTCGGTTTTGGCTGGCAGACTATCGACTACAAAGTTGGGGATCTGCTGCTTTTCCACTCCCACACCGTGCACAAGGCCCTGCCCAATGTCAGTGGCGATCGGATTCGGATTTCGGTGGACTACCGGTATTCGGCCCTGTCGAAGCCCATCGTGTCGGATGGCTTGGAACCTCATTTTGGACGACTCACCTGGGACGAGATCTACGAAGGTTGGCAGGATCCGGATTTGCAGTACTACTGGCAGCGGATGCCGGTGCAAACCGTTGCGCGCGACGAGGAGCTGCGCGAAGCCCTGGCCGAAGAGGCTGCCTGAACGCCTGAACTCGACCGGATGCGCGTACGCGCGCCTGGCAAGAGCGTTCCGGAACCGTCAGGCGGATATAATCCGCCGTTCTGACGGCGGCTCCGGGTGTTGGCGGGGGGATTTTCGTGCTTGATATTGCGTGGATGCGGGACAACCGCGAGGCTTTGGCGGCGGGCATGGCCTTGCTCGGGGCGGAGAATGCCCCTTGGGAGGAAGCCTTGGAACTCGACACGCGTCGCCGGTCGATATTGACCAAGGTTGAGGAGTACCGACGCGAGCGAAACGAGGGTTCCAAACGGATTGGCGCCTTGTTCAAGGCGCAACGGCAGGATGAGGCCCAGAGCCTGCGCCAACGGATGGCCGTGATTAACAGCCACATCTCCGAATTGGAAGGTGAGTTGGCGGGGGTTGAGGAGAGTTTGGAGAACGCCATGCTCCAGATCCCGAACCTGCCGGAACCGGACGTACCCGTTTCCCTGGACGCAGGAGACTATGCGGTCCTGAAGTCCCACGGCGAACTGGCCGAGTTCGACTTTGAACCCAAGCCGCACTGGGAACTGGGGACGGTGCTGGGAATTATCGATCTGGACCGGGGAGTCAAGCTGGCCGGCAGCCGGCAGTACATGCTGCGGGGAGTGGGAGCGCAGTTGCAGCGCGCGCTGATCACCTGGAGTCTCGATGTCCTCGTGTCCGAGTTCGGATTCGAAGAGGTCTATCCGCCCTTTATGGTCCGGACCGACTGCATGGTCGGCACCGGCAACCTTCCCAAGTTCGGGGACGAACTGTTCCGCGACCATCAGGAGGACTACTGGCTGATCCCAACCGGCGAAGTACCGGTCACCAACATGTATCGGGAGGAAATCCTTGGCGCGGCCGACTTGCCGATCAGCCATGTGGCGAACACCCCCTGCTTCCGGCGCGAGAAGGTACATGCTGGCAAGCATGCGCGCGGCATCCAGCGGGTCCACCAGTTCCAGAAAGTGGAGATGGTCAAGTTTGTTGCACCGGAGGACGGAGCGCAGGCCTTGGAGGAATTGACTCTGGCAGCCGAATCCATGTTGGAGCGCCTCGGTCTGGCCTACCGTCGCATTGCAATCCCCACCGGCGACCTGTCCTTTGTGGCGGCCAAGAAGTACGACCTGGAGATTTGGGGAGCTGGTTGTGCCGAATGGCTTGAGGTAAGTTCGGTTTCCTGGTTTCGGGATTTCCAGGCGCGCCGGGCTCGCATCCGATATCGGCCGGATGCCGGCTCGCGGCCCCGGTTCGTGCATACCTTGAACGGATCCGGTTTGGCGCTGCCGCGGATCATCATCGGCATTCTGGAGAATTTCCAGCAGGAGGACGGTTCCGTACACCTGCCCGAGGTGATTCGACCGTACATGGGCGGCTTGTCCGAAATCACACCTGTATAGGGTCCAACGGGACCTCCACCGAATCGGGTCAAGCCAACCGGGCACACATTGTTGACTTGCACCGGACAGTGCCTATAATGGGCGCTCGTTGGCGGCCACCGGGCCAAGACATGGACCGAGCGCCCCTTCGACGGCCCGGGAGGATGGCCGAGTGGACTAAGGCGGTTGTCTTGAAAACAACTGTAGCCGAGAGGCTGCCGGGGGTTCGAATCCCTCTCCTCCCGCTTGGCAGCCAACGGAATTGACATGGGGAGGTCGCATAGTCTGGTCGAGTGCGCCCGCCTGCTAAGTGGGTAGGGGATAAAACCCCTCGAGGGTTCAAATCCCTCCCTCCCCGCCAGACATGGAACCTTGGGTTCCCATATGTGCCAACGAGGCGCGGCCCCGTAGCTCAGTGGATTAGAGCATCTGGTTGCGGTCTAGAAGGTCAAAGGTTCGAATCCTTTCGGGGTCGTTGATGGTTGGAGGAGCCGGGTGGACACCCGGCTCCTCCGCTTTGCGGGCCTGTTGGGGCGGTTGGGTTGATGGGACCGTTGGTGTTGACCGCGTAAACAGGGCTTTGTCAAGGGGAACAGTTGACAGAAATGGATCCCATCGGTATTGGTCTTTGACGGTTGCACCAACAGTGCGCAAAAACGCGCGACCCGTCCAGGGATTGGGTCGTGACCATGTTGACCACTCGCAGAGAACGATGTTTGGAGAGTTGCTGGACTGGCGCGACATCGTGATTGTTGACACGGACACTTCCGGTTTGACGCCAACGCTCAGGTGATTCAAGTTGCTGTACTCAACACCCGCGGCGAACCCCTGTTGATTGAATTGGTGCGAGTCAAGGAAGAAATTCCCGCAAGGCGATCCATTTTCATGGCTGGACGCGCAGGAACTTAGTGCACAAGACGGGTTAGGCTGTAGGGTTTGATGGCGGCTTGATACTCGGCCATGGGAGGCCCGCGTGATGCCGGTCAAACAGTATCGGGTTGAGCTGACCACCGTCCAACGCAGCGAGCTGGCGAGGGTGGTGCGCACGGGTACCCAGAAGGTCTTTACCCGGCACCGGGTCCAGATCTGGCTGTGGGTGGACCAAGGTCCGGAGGGCGCGGGGGACACGGACCCGGACGCGGCGGACCGGTTGGAGTGCAGTGCCCAGACCGTCTATCGGGCGTGGCAGGTGTGGAAGCACCTGGGAATGACGGGGCTGCAGACGGTCCCATGGACCATCCGCGCAATCCAACAGTCCTGGTGTCAACCGGGACCGCCCAGTGCATGCTTCATCACCACCGGTCGCCCACGCCGGCCCGCCCCAGACGCGTGGCCCGCTACGACTACGAGTACGACTGCAGGGGCATCTGCTCTCTCTTCCCACTCTCCGTGCCCTTCCTGGGCTGGCGCGAAGTAAAGAAGCTAAGGTGCGCGACCGGTGCATGGCCGTGGACTGCGCCCATGTGCTCAAGGAACTGGTCGACGGGCCCTGCCCCAAGACCGAGAAGAGCTGCCTGGTCTGCGACAACCTCAACACGTACACCGCCAAGTCCCCTACAAGGCCTTCGACCAGAAGGCCGACCGCCTGGCGGCCAAGCTGGAGTGGCACTACACCTCGCTCCACGGCAGCTGGTTCAACTTGGCCGAGTGCGCCCTGAGCGTCCTGGACCGCTCGCGTATTCAGTCCAGCAGGAGCATGGGCGTTTCCATGCGGTCGTGCAGCGTGGCCAGGAACCGCGCGGCCAGCGCGCCGTCCACGGCCCGATGGTCGCAGGCCAGCGTCAGGTTGAAGACGGGCCGCACCGCCGGCTCGCCCTGGACGGCCACCACCGCGTCGCGGATGGCGCCAATCGCCAGGATCGCGGCCTCCGGCGGATTGACGATGGCCTTGAACTGCTCCACGCCGAACATGCCCAGGTTGGTGATGCTGAAGGTTCCGCCCGTCATCTCCGGGAGTG
>JAPPAJ010000025.1 GCA_026705565.1 Caldilineaceae bacterium
AGCTCCTGTTACCCTGCGGGCATCGGCCGGAGGGCGACCCGGCCATTGGTGAGGTAGGGACAGCCGTCGGCCAGGACGACGTATCCGGTGCCGCAGGGCACCACCGCCACCTGTGGAAAGGTCCGGGCCAGGTCACGGGCCTTGTGCCTGGCCGCCGCTTCCTGCGCGAACACCTTGACGCGTTCCGGCCCCCGGTGGGGACGGGTCCAGACCACGGCCCGCGCCAAGGCCTCCGGCGTGGTGTGCAGTTGGGGTTCCTTGCGGGTCATGGGGACGCGTCCTGCGGTGGCAAACCTATTCTACTCGCCGTCCGGAGCCCCCGGTTCCAGTCCGCAAAGGGGCGAGGTCGGCGGCCGGACAACCCCCACGGAACCAGGTCGGGCCGCAGGGGTTGGGTGCCTGGACGACAGTCCGCGGATCGCCGGGCGCGGCGCGCGCTACCGAGAGGCAGAGTCCTCCGACGACGGGGATGACGTCAGTTCCCAGTAGGTCAGCCGCTGCCCTCCATGCCCTGCACGAGGCAGGCCATGTGCTGCAAGGCACCGTCGGCCTTGTGGTTGTGGCGGCCTTCAAACTCCCGCGCGTAGCGGTGCAGGTGCTTGGGGCTCACCGAGTGGTAGGTGCCCCGAAAGCCACGCTTGAACAGGGCCCAGAATGACTCGATGCGGTTGGTGTGTACCGGACCGCGTCCGTACTCGCCGCCTCCGTGATGGACGCTGGCGTGGCGGTAGGCGGACAGGCCCCGGTAGGCGGCGGCCTCATCGGTGTCGGCCGGCCCTTGGCACCGCACCGGGGCCGTGCGGTAGGCCTCGCGGATGCGATGTGACAGATACCAGGCGGCTTTGTAGGAAATGCCCAGGTCCCGGTGCAACTGGCGGCTGGACACGCCCTTGGGCCGGGATGTCAGCAGGTACAGGGCGATGACCCAGACGCGGCCGCGGTAGGGCTGGGGCTTGCGTGTCGGGCGCGCCTGGACATCATCCGCGTCGCAACTTGGACATCGCACTCCGTCCGGCCAGCGCTTCCCGACCAACCAACCTTCTGCCGCGGCATCGTCGGGGAAGCGGTCGAACAGTTGGGGCAGGGTCAAGGGCATGGACATCGGATCTTCCTCCGGCCGATGCCCGCAGGGTAACAGGAGCTATAGTTCCCTTTTCGATTGGGCTTCTAGAGGGAACCTGCACGAAGTTCTAGTTTCGACAAGCGTTCAAGATTTAAGAGTGTGAGCAAATACCCGGCGACACCCCGTGAATCAAACAGCCCCGGCCAATTGGCCGGGGCTGTTTCAGCTTGACCGTCTCCCGGAGGGTACAAGTCAAATAGTCATGGCTACATGGCTTCGGAGCCACCGTCACCATCAGGACACGGGCCAGAACCCCTCAGGGTCTCGGCGATGTCCAACTTCACCAATACGGGCTTTGTCCAAGTGCGCATGGTTGCTAGTCTCCTAATTGGGAATTTTCAGGGAAGTTTTACTTCAACTGGTTGTTGATAAAGGCCAGCACCTTCGCTTGGTTGTCTGTCAGGTCCTCGTACTCGGAGTGGGGACCAAAGAGCGAATCCAAGTACGCTTCGACATCATCCGCTTCGGTGACATCGCCGGCGATATCGTCATTGACCGTACGGTACTCATCGAACGTCTGGTCAAGGGACCGCAGGTCGCCCGGAGCTGTGAACTGCACGGAAGCAGTATCGCTCATGGCCTTGTACTTGCCGTCAACCATACGTCCCAAGGAGACAGACAGGGTCAGGTCGCCACTCTCAGCGGTAAACACTGTCTGGAAGAAATCCTCGGCAACATTCACGGCATCAAGCTCGTTCTGTTCAACAGTGCCGGCAGTACCACCAGCAATATCTGCCAGCGGAGCGTCCGTCGTAAAGCTACCCCCCGTCTCCACCAGTTCGCTGGCCACGGATCTGCCGTTATCGTCCACAGCCTTGAACTGGTAGTGCGTGTGACCACAGTCACCGCCGAGATCGGTGCAGGCATCCTCCACATCGCCATCGTCGTCGAATGACAACATGTCCACCTTTTCACCATCACTGTTAGGAACGTGGTCGAAGGGACCGTAGATGGCAGGGTTCAGCCATCGGAAATAGTGCTGACCAGCTTCGCCCGTGGCACCGTAGATGGCGAAGTGGGCTCCCTTGTAATCGGGATCATGCAGTCGGGGGCTGAGCCATGAACCAGTGTACGTATATGTAGTAGAGGGAGCAACGGGGGCGGTGACTGCACATCCCCCGGGAGGGGTGCCACCAGTGATGTCGGCGAGTGTGCAACTCACCCCAGTCGCTGTTACTGCGATATCCCAATCGAGTGCGCCCAGGAACGGAGCACTCAGCAGCGTCGTGGCTGAACTGCTGTCCTGCGCACGCTGATCCGGGCTGATCTGCACTGTGTTGTGATTCACGGCGTAGATCGTCACGTAATACTTTGTGCCAGGCTCAAGGTTCAGAACCTCTGTCACTGTCGAACCAACGACTGAGGGCCGGGCGATCAGCGAAGGCGACCTGTAGTCGTCAACACCCAACTCGTCGGAGTGGCCGGGATCATCGTCGCCGGGCACGGCCTCAATGATGTAGCCATCGAACTCGAAGTCGGTCGGGATGTCCTTGAACTGGACCTCCAGGAGCCCGTTCTCAATGTCGCCGTCATAGTCGAAGTTCACCAGATCCGAGGCACCCCAGCTAGCCGGAGCTTCCTTGGCCGCAACACTGACGATCTCGACTTCATCCAGCATCTGGCTGGAACTGCACTCACCGGCCGCGGCGGAAGGCAGCGCCATGGCTACCATCAGCGTCAGGGCCAAGAGCGTCAACGTGCCCAGCCTGAACAATCCTCTCAATCCCTTCATATCACACAGCCTCCCATGGCGATTCTCCGATTTAGGCGGCGATTGTGGTCGCCAAGCACGATAACGACGCGCTGGGGTCATGTGACCCGCATGAGATTAACTCTATCACAGGCAACTTGCCGAATCCCGTCGGCCGACGGCTGATTCCTGCCCTGAGACCGAGGGTTTCAGACCTAATTCGGACTGCTATCTGACGTGCGTCGAATCGCACTCGGATCCTGGTCGATTTGGGGCGTCTTTCGAAGCTCCTTCGCGGGCTGCCGCGGTCCCTCCAAACAGCCCCTGTAAACCCTTTGAGACCGCCTCTGACGACACTCTTGTACCTCGTGCCGACCTTGGGTTCCGCCTGGAGCATTCCGCCACCAGACACATTCCTTAACTATTACTGTACCCGTGCCGCTTGGTGAACCTCGTACCTGCCATTCCGTTGGCCTCTTCCGCTGTTCGCATCGTCTCCGCCGGCGCGAACTCTGGCCTCCCACCACCAGGCTTCCCACATCCCTCAGGTTTCCAGACCTCTGCCAAACTTCGTCCGTGCAGAAAGCCGGTTCGTCACAGTGAAAGTCGGCTTTTTGGGACCGGAACCTGCTCCACCAATTCATCCATAGTGAAGACCGCGGCAGCCTCGTCCTGGAACTTCCCCTATCCACCTCCAGGAACCCGGTCTGCCAGCCCTCCAAGAGTTTATGCACACCCTCTCCGCGTCGGCCCCCGCTCGCGACTTTGCATCCAGTGACCACTTCCGTCGCATCGGCAATTCCGGTGCTCCGTACCTCTTCCTCGCCATGTTCGTTGCCTTTCGCCCGTCCTGTCACCACCTGCACTTACACCCGCCGCCCGTTCCTGGCGGTGTCGTCATCATCCTTCCCGACAACCCTCGACATCCCTCGTACTTGCCTCCTGCGAGGTCTGTCCATCAGTGGTGGGCCCTCCCACCGGTCCATATCCGGTCCCTGCTGCTCGCAGATGGCCCCCAAGCCTGACCGCTTCCCGGTCTTCAACCGCATACCGGATCGGACTCAAGACAACCCCCAACACCTGGGCCAGTCGTATTCCAACAAGGCCAGGCCCTCTGGCAGTCAGTTTCCATTTCATTCCGCCAGTGTGCATCGGATGGTCGGTCATGCCACCCCTGATGGCAGCCATCTGGCGAAGGGGATTGAGGGCCGTGCACTGCAGGAGTGAATTGATGGTGTAGTTCACCACCCCACCGGAACGATATGCCGCCTCCATTCTCTCGGTAAGCCATGCCCGGGATCCGGTGGACCAGGTTCCCGAGTGACCGGGAGTCCCGCGCGGCCCTTGACGGGGTACTGGCATCCGTTGGCATCCCGGAACCCCGGCAGCGGATCCCCGCATCCCGATACCTATCCTTCTTCGTCACCTCCGAACTTGCCACGCCTGGGACCGGTCCCCGTCCGGAGCCGCCTGTCCCCGCATCCGCTTCCCCACGTCAATGGCAAGGCTGCGGCGCGTCTTGAACCACCCCCAATCCCGGTTCACGGTCCCGGAAACGTCGGAGGCTCGGTCCACATGATTCTTGACCAGTTCGACAGTAATCGTCCCGGTCGCGGCATCGCGCAGGTTCGGCCGGTTCCATTCCGTCACGGGGAAGTGTGAAGAGGAACTTCGACGCTTGACCAGTCCATCCCCTCCCGCCGATTCAGTTGGCAGTGAGGCGCAGACGCGCTACCTTTTCGAATAGAGGCGTCGAAAGGCGTCTGCGTGAACTGCAATACAAGGGGACACAACCGTGACCAAAGGATCCCGCTTGCTCGGGAGCGCCTTGCTGGCGCTTCTGGCATTGGCCGTGATCAGCAGCGGCAGCTGGGCAGGTGGCGATCTGTTCGATGCCGACTACTCGGACTGCCCCGTCGGCACCCGTTTGCGGGACGGCCAGATTACAGACTTGACAATAGCCCGCGCCTCCGACGAGTCGGACGAGGTCAACGTCGCGTGGGCGGTCACCAATCCCGCGACCTGGGGTCTGGGTCCCAACACCTACAGCGCGCGCCTCGTGGCGATCCTCGATGACAACCACGGTACCCCCGTGGCCGAAACGCTGTCGCCCGGTTCAAGGAAGGTCACCTTCGACCAGGTCAAAACCGGTACCGCGGTGACGGTGCAGCTGGCGATCGTGGTGGTCACTGCGGACGGCGACTACGTCGTCAGCGACATTCTGGAGACGAGCGTCAACCAGAGCCTGACGGAACCTTCCTTCGGCGGCCGGTGGCATCAACTCGTTGAGGGCACACCGGGATCGAATGACACCACGAACGACATCGACCCAAATACCGCCGGGCATCAGTACGACACCAGACGGATCGCCGACGGCATGATGTACTACGTCGGCTACAACGAGAACTTCGCGAACTACCGGAAGGGGACGGCCGTCTACGCGCACAGGCCCGCGACCCAGCGGCTGAGGATTGGTCTGGCCCACTCCGCCAACGAGACTGATGGCGAGCGTGATGACGTTGACTTCGATGCCTACATCATTCGCATTGCCGATGCCGACGGCGATGTGGTGCCTGAAGCTGACGACATGGCGACGATGGAAACAAACTACGGGTTGGGGCGCAACAGCCAGGGTGATACCACGGAAGAGACGCCAAACAAGCTGTTCATTCACGACATGCAGTTTCCGAACTACCCCATCTTCTCCCCCACGGGCACGATCATCAGGAACGCGGACGGATCCGTCCTGGACTACACAACGGATTTTGTGTTTGTGGCAGGCACTCACTGGGACACCGGCATCACCCTGACCAACATGCGCGTCGTGGACGGTTTCCGGATCAACGTGGCGGCCCACGATCTCCCCGAGAGCGTTCTTGATCGGGAAGAACCCAGGAATGTGAATCCGGCTTCGATTTCGATTGTCAAGGTCAGCACGACGGGCGACGGCGAATCGGAATACCGCGACCCGGGCCAGCTGTTCGCGAATCCGCCGGACGAGCATCGCGATTTCCCGGTGGACACGTTGCAGAGTGATGAGACCTACACCCTCACGGTCTGGGCCGTCAACGGAGACGACGAAGTCATCAGTCCGGTGGCCACGCTCAAACTGCATCTGCTCAACAGGACGGTTGCCCTTTCCGCCGCGACCGTATTCCAGGACTACCTGAACACCGCGGCCGTCAACAGCGGCACGTTGATTGTCACCCAATTCACGGTGCTCAAGCAGTAGGTTGGGAACCGTCGGTTGCGAAACCGTGTCGCAGCCTTGGCGGGGCTGTGCACAAGGCGATCCTGTCCGTCCGGGCGGCAGCGGACTTGGGGATGCGGGGATCGCGGCCGCATCCCGGTTGCGGTAGTGTTCAGGCGGTGCCGTGGAGGATGGCCCGGAAGCGCTCCGGAAACAGCGGCGGGGATTTTGACATGTCGGGAGTGGTCAGGATCACGTACAAGGGGGTTGGCCGGTCCAGAAGGTGGCCCGCACGAGGGCCAGGGCATCCGTGGACATGGGTGCGTAGGGTTCCGTACCAGGCGGTTCGGCGCGGCGGGCGGGTGCCCGCCCGCCGTAGCATGTGTGCGGTCACGGCGACCCCCACTGAAGAGTTCCAGCAGGGAGGGCGTGGTGCGGGCGATGGCCGGGATCGACTACCGGTGCTGCGTCTTCCCACCCCGGTGGGTGCGCACGGCTTGGAACGCGGCCTCGATTTGCCAGCGTCACAGGAATCAGGCCACGTTCGTGTAGGGCTGGCGCTGCGGGTTGATGCAGAGCAGGACAGGGGTGTCGAGTGGACAGCTCCGTCGTTTAACACGCGAAGAGCGGGAACCATTAACCTGTTTTCAAGGACACCTTGCATGCTCACCTTCCTGGATGCCAAGCGCGCAATCCTCGTAGTCTTCTGCCTGGTCTGGCTGGCTGGATGGCTAGCCTGGCCGACCCATGTTCTGAATGCGCAGAACGCTCCAAATACTTATATCGTGAGAACGGGCGACTCCTTGGCCTCCATCGCCGCCCGTTTTGGGGTTTCCGTGGATGCCTTGCTGGAGCGGAACAGCTTGGGCACCACTGTCATTTATGTTGGTCAGGTGCTCCAAATCCCCGGCACGGCAGCACCCGTGGCTACGCCACCGACTCCGAATGTCACCCAGCCCGTCCGCTCCGGCCCAACCTATGAGGTCAAGGGAAGGGATACTCTCTTCGCGATCGCCTTGGCCCACGGGGTGTCAGTCGATGCCCTCCAAACAGCCAACGGCATCTCGGACCCGTCCAAATTGTGGCCTGGCCAGCTACTGAAGATTCCCGTAACATCCTCTGCCCCTGAGTCGCCTGGCATGGTTACCGAAGCCTTCACTGTCAAGTTCTTTAACAACCTGAACTTGACCGGGGCACCTGCTTACTCACGGACCGAACCGCCCGGTACCCGTCATGACTGGGGTTCGGGTTCACCTGGTCCTGGGGTCCAATCCGACACTTTCAGTGCCCTGCTCGAGGGCCATTTCACTTTCGAAGAGAGTGAGTATCGATTTGTGGTAACTGTTGATGACGGCATGCGGTTGTTTGTCGACAACACTCTCGTGCTGGAGGCCTGGCACGATCAACCTGCCACTACCTATGAGGTGGACCTGCCGATGGAGGCCGGTTCGCACAACGTGCGTTTGGAATATTACGAACGGTCTCATCTGGCTACCTTGTGGATTCGCTGGTACCCGGCGCCAAGGCCCCTGGTGGATGCAATACCCGTAATCTTGGCTCCCCAACCAGTGACTACCCCCCCGCCTCGGAATCGGCGACACGTATTCATACGTGACAGACCACCATGGGAGGTTTCCACCGGAGTGTTGGCCACTGACACCATCAGATCCACGGCGATTTCCGCTGGGCCCAACTTCTGTGCGGTACGCGAAAATGGTTCGATCAGGTGCTGGGGCACCAACCGCTACGGACTGATGGAGGTACCCATAGGTTCTTTCCAGGATGTCGCCGTCGGTAGATATCACATTTGTGGTTTACGAACTGATGGCACAGTTGGTTGCTGGGGGAAAAACGAAGGTGCGGAGGATGCCCCGGCCGGCCCATTCCATTCCGTGGTCGTGGGTGAGTATCACTCCTGTGGCTTGCGACCCGATGGCAAGGTCATCTGTTGGGGCAGCAACCGTTCGGGCCAAGCTGGTGCGCCTTCAGGCCAGTTCCAAGATATAGCCGCGGGAAAACGGTTTTCATGTGGTGTACGCACCAACGGCTCACTAGCCTGTTGGGGATCGCGGGAATACTGGACAAGGCCACTTCCGGAAGGGGCGTTCAGGTCGATTACCGGGGCCCCTTTCCACGCCTGCGGTGTGCGTACGGATGATACAGTCCAGTGTTGGGGCCATATTCTTGGGGAGGAAAGGCCACCACCGGGTAGCCGTTTTCGCACAGTCTCAACCTACGATGACCATTCCTGTGGCGTGCGCACGGATGGCACCGTTCAGTGTTGGGGCAAAAACGACCAAGGCCAATTGGATGCACCGCTCGGCCAGTTCAGCGCTTTGGCTGTCGATAGAGTCAAGTCCTGTGGGATACGTCTTGACGGATACATTCGATGCTGGGGCTTGGGCCACTTTGAAGAGTCCATTCCGCCAGCCGGCCAGTTTCGCCAAGTGTCTGTCGGCGGTGGCCATATCTGTGGCTTGACGACAGACAATGCGATTGTCTGCTGGGGCCGATACGTTGAAGGACAGGCGAACGCCCCGTATGGCGCATTCCGAAGCGTAACGACAGGCAGCGGTCACTCCTGTGGTTTGGCCTACGATGGGTCCGTCGACTGTTGGGGCGCGAACGAGTTTGGCCAGTCGGATGCGCCGGCCAGCAAGTTCAGTGTTGTGGACGCCGGTCGGGACTTCAACTGTGGAGTGGTCACCGATGGTTCCCTCCGGTGCTGGGGCTTGGGAAACCTAGGCCAACTGGATGCACCGGCAGGCAAGTTTCGCACTGTGTCTACCGGCTTTCGTCATGCTTGTGCCTTGGACCTAAACGACGCAGTCCACTGCTGGCCCGCCACCAGCGACGCAAGACACGATCCTCCGACGGGAAAGTTCCAGGCGATAGACGCGGGAGGGGGCCACAGCTGCGGGATTACGGCTGCTGGAACTGTGCGGTGTTGGGGCTCCAATCGTTCCGGTCAGACCACCGCACCGGCCGGCCGGTTTCTCGCGGTAAGCACGGGGTCGGTTCATACCTGTGGGGTACGCCTGGATGGCAAAATCGAGTGTTGGGGCGATCCCGATGGTTTTGAAGGAACGATCCCTGCAGGAGTATTTGCGACGATTTCTGCTGGCCCGAACGATAACTGCGCCGTTGGATCCAATGGCAATCTTTCCTGTTGGGGCAAGCGAACGTTGTACAACTGAAAGCTCCTCTGGTGTCGCGCATTTGACCAAGTGTGTGGACATAAGGCATGAATAAGGTCGTTGGTCGTGAGACTATCATCCTTCCCACGTCGCACTCCCCTTCACAGCTCCTCTGCCATGGCCCGTCACGCACTGCGCACCCACGAATTCAAGGTCCTTCTCCGTCTGCTGTAACAGGATCCGGCGGTGCGCGTGGGGTCGCACCGGGATCTCCGTCGCTTCCTGCACGGGGTCCACTACCTCCTGCGCACGGGGATCCCGTGGCGGGATCTGCCGCGCCGCTTCGGACATTGGAACAGCCTCTTTTGCCGTTACCGGCGCCGGGGTCTGGGAACGGCTGGCAGCGGCCTGTGCCGAGGAACGGGCGCAACCGTGCCGCGTGCACCTGGACACCACCCACGTGCGTTCCCACCCGGTCTCTGCCGGCGCCTGGCGGGACCAGGGCGGCCAGGACGCGCAGGCCCAGGGTCGCAGCCGGGGCGGCTTCGGCACCAACCTGCATGTCCTGATCGATGCCCAGGGGGCCTGCTGGAGGGTGTCTGTCCCGACTACGTGCTGGCGGACCGGAGCTACGACGACGAGCTGCGACGGTACATCGTGGCCCAGGAGGCCGAATCGGTGATTCCGGGGCGACGCAACCGCACGGTACCGATCGACTACGACCGGATACTGTACCGGGAGCGCAACATCGTGGAACGGTCCATCGGCTGGCTGAAGCAGAGCCGCCGCATTGCCACGCGCTATGAGAAGACCGCGGCCAGCTATCTGGGCTTTGTCCTGTTCGCCGCGGCTTGCCATTGGCTGCGCAATGCGAACTACCGGAAGGGGACAGCCGTATACACCCACAGACCTGCGACCCCGCGGCTGAGAATTGGTCTGGCCCACTCCGCCAACGAGACCGATGGCGGGCGTGATGACATTGACTTCGATGCCTACATCATTCGCATTGCCGATGCCGATGGCGATGTGGTGCCTGAAGGCGACGACATGGCGACGATGGAGACAAACTACGGGTTGGGACGCAACAGCCAGAGCGACACCACGCAAGAGACGCTAAACAAGCTGTTCGTTCATGACATGCAGTTTCCGAACTATCCAACCTTCTCCGCCACGGGCACGATCATCAGGAACGCGGACGGATCCGCCCTGGATTACGCAACGAATTTTGTATTTGTGGCAGGCACTCACTGGGACAGTGGCATTACCCTGACCAACATGCGCGTCGTGGACGGTTTCAGGATCAACGTGGGGGCACACGACCTCCCTGAGAACGTTCTTGATCGGGAGGCACCCAGAAAGGTGACTCCGGCTTCGATATCGATTGTCAAGGTCGGCACGACGGGCGATGGCGAATCGGAATACCGCGACCCGGGTCAACTGTTTGCCCATCCGCCGGATGAGCATCGCGATTTCCCGGCTGATACGTTGCAGAGTGACGAAACCTACACAATCACGGCCTGGGCCGTCAACGAAGACGACGAAGTCATCAGTCCGGTGGCAACGCTCAAACTGCATCTGCTCAACAGGATGGTCACCCTTTCCGCCACGACCGTATTCCAGGACTACCTGAACACTACTGCAGTCAACACCGGCACGTTGATTGTCACCCAATTCACGGTGCTCAAGTAGCGGGTTTGGAACCGTCGGTTGCGGAACCGTGTTGCAGCCTTGGCGGGACTGTGTACAAAGCGATCCTGCCCGTCCGGGCGGGCAGCGGACTTGGGGATGCGGGGATCACGGCCGCATCCCGGTTGTGTTCAGGCGGTGCAGTGGAGGATGGCCCCGAGGCGTTCCGGGGGGCCATTGAGGGACGGGTGTATCCCGCGCTGCAGGCCCAAATGGACGCTCCGGAACCGATCCTGAAGGCGTGACAGGCGGATCCGGCGCGGGTGTGCCGCCGATACGCCTGGGACTGGATCCAGGGCAATCGCATTCAAATTGGGGCCGTATCGCTTGTGGGCAGGTTCGGCGTGTTGGAAGGCCCAAACCCATCGCTGTACCGGAACAACACCAATGACCAGCCATGCCCCAGGCTCCTGCTCCGCCGTCGGGCCGGGATTGACGTCCAGACATTCACTGTGGCTCTGTAATTCCACTTTAGGCGTATGCCACAATCATCTACAACTGTAGTATTAGCCACGTCTCACGCTGAGGCTACGCGTGACTCCTCGCCGCTGCGTGGGGGGCGCAGGGACCATTCCCGATGCAGGAAATTCGATCAGGTACCTCGGTGTGAAGGGGTGATTGGTCACGTCAACGGACTGAATTCGGTCAACTCTGTATGCCCGATTCTCTCCCCTGTCTGCACGAATGGCGTGTAGGAGGATGTGGCCATCCCTTGTCCGCCTTAGGGAATACGGCTCAATCAGCCGGTGTTGCCCACGGTAGCCGAGATTGACAAGCAGACGGTTTACGGCAGCGAATCGTACGGGCTCCAGGCGACTTCCCATGCCTGTCCAGAATGTTGTAGGTGGCGTCCAGAACTCTTCGTCCTCTGCAAGAGGCCACGGTTCGATCTCCTCGTCTACTTCGGCTCCATTGAGCCACTCGAAGATGCGAGGCACCTCGGCCCAGAAGTGGTCGAATGCCGGCAGGGCTCTCAGCTGGTGCGCGAGCATGTTCCCCCACTCACCCTTCAGTTCCTCGAACATCGGAGACTCGCGAATAGCCTCGGCTGAGGGCATGGGTACGCCCTTGTACTCGCACTTCTGCACGAAGGCGTCGAGCACGAGATCGGCGTGGGGCCTAGAGTCGGGCCTGCGGAAGAGGTTGACTATGTCATACAGATCGCGCGGTCGAGAACGCTCTGCCATAGCCCGCAGCTTCTCCGCGAAGACCTCCTCGAAGCTGTAGCAACGGACCTCTACCGGCTCAGGCAGAGTATCGGGGTAGTCGTGGCTGATCGGCCTCAGGACCGGCGGACGAGCGATGATCTCGTCCTTCGTCAGGTCGAACTTGATGCGTGCGGGACCGGGAGTGTTTCGCGGTCCGCGATAGTAGACGCGCATCTCGGCGGATCGACCGGATGAATGGCCCCGGTAAAAGGGCGGCCTTAGTGTGAAGTCGATGCCCGACTCTTGGTTGACCCGGTCCAGAACATGGGAGATTGCCTCGATCACTTCATCGCGCTCAATTGGCCCATCTTCCAGCACCGTGAAGTCAAGGTCTTCTGAGAAGCGGTAAGTCTCGATATGGCACTTCTTGAGACACGTTCCTCCTTTGAACACCCAGGTTCGGTGCAGTAGTGGGTCTGCGCCTATGCCCCACAGAACCCACCCGAGAACGTAATCCTTCTCAACCACATCTTCACGAAGCCCCCAGAGGCGAACGCGATCGTCGATGTCGGCACGGACGATCACAATCCATCCTCTTCGTCAGAGGCGAGTCGCCAGGTGTTAACGCGCATGTTCCACCTGCTTACTATCCGTCCCTTCACCGGTCCTCCTGGATCGAGTCGGCTCACGCCCTTCGTGATGCGGCTACGGCATGCCTCCAGAAAATCCAGGTCAGCGAGATCCATCCGTTCCGTCAGGTATCCCAGCCTCTTGAACACAGTGCCCCGGCCGAGCCGGTCACCGTACGCAAGGAGTTTCGCCTGGTCGGCATGTTCGCCTTCAAGGTACGTCTGAAGGACTTCGGCGGCGTGCAGCACTCCACCTGCCGAGGCCGGGACATCCAGGATGTCAATCACAGTCCGATGAGGGTCTGACACATGGACCGGCACACTCCGGCGCCAGACGCGACGCGTGCCGAACAGGGTTCGTTCGGGGACGGTTCGGATCAAGAAGTCGGTCCCTTGAATCGACTGTCGGGTTGGGGCAACCTTCCGCCCCGCGACCACGTAGATCACGTTGAATATCTGGTCGGTAAGTCCCCAGTGCTCAACAGCACTCCACCCGCCGATGTAGCCTGGAGAGAAGAGCGTGGCAGCAACCACCCATGGGTCTTCTCGCCACTGTCCTGGCGCAGATGCCTCAATGGGCACACCTATGTACCAGCCCCGTCGCACACGCGCAAGCCACCCGCTGTCGGCGAGCGCGGCAAGAAGGCGACGTGTGCGTTTGATATCGAGGTCGAGCACCGATGCGGCCCGCGGCGCATCGAACGGTTCGTGGAACGCCCGATGGAGCAACATCAACTGCTTCCGCCGCCGACCGGTAAGGCCGGCAACCTGCTCTTCTTCGGTATATATTGCAATTGGAGAATGTTCTGTGGAATAGGTCATAGTCGCCTCCCAGTATACCTCCTATCTAGTATACCAGAAGGTGATTATTGCCTTTTCCATGGGCAATTTTCTACCTGTGATATAAGTCGTTTCCGGTTGTGCTGCATCCCCGCGCGGTTCAGGGTCTCCACCTTCACCGTGCCGTCACGCTTGGCGATCGCCGAGGTGGTTCGGTGGTGGTGGTCGTTGCGTAGATGGGTGACATGGGCGGTACTGCCGTCGCCACCGGACATACAGGGCTTCCCGACAGTGGGAGGCCTGGTGTGTGCCGTGCACCTTGCGGGAGTAGGCGATGGCTTGGTTGATGCGTCGCAGCTTCGCCAGAGTCTTCAGCAGGGGGTGGTGTGGGACAGGCATCGACCACCGATACAGCATGCGAACTCGCTCATGCAGACGATGGTGTCCACCTTGCAGTTTGCCCTCGTTGATCCGGAAGGTGGCTTCGTTGATGTACCGGGCCGGATGCTTCAGCGAGACGTGGTGCCACCTACTGTGGACGGCACGCTTGGGCACGACCCGGACCGATTCGATGCTGTTGGTGTGGACTTCGCCGCGAACATACTCGCCCTGGCTGTGACTCGCCGTCCCGTGCCTGAAGGTGGCAGGCACGGCAACGCACTCTTGACCGAAGGTGCGGAACGGATGCAGAGGATGGCCGCGGCGCACCATATACTCATCCTTTGGAAACACCGCCGTGAACCGTCTCAACGAAAACAGTGACTTGATCGCATGAACCGGAGAGCAGTGGCCGCCCTCAAGGATTTGGACAGGCTCCGGAAGAAAGCCAGTGGGGGCTGCTACAGCCCCCACTGCACGGAAGTCGCCATCCAGGCCCATGCCATCTCCAGGTCTTGGATGAAGCCCTTGTCTCGTGCAGGCAGAGTGTATTGGTTCTCAAGCGGAGGGGTGGGATGCGATTGCAACTGCTGAAGAGGGTGCTAAGCCTTGTCAGTGTCAAGGTCGCATTCGCACACCCTCTTTGCTGTGTGGAACACGACAAGGCTTTCAACCCGATGGACCGGCGAGATCTGCATACGCCTTCCACCTACCAACCGAACCTGATGTGTTCTACAGAACTCTTCTCCGGCAGTTGTATTTGGACACTGCGGTCGGCAGGTGGCCGGAAAAGCGTCCTTTGGGGCAAATGGGTGGTGGAGCAACGCAGGGCACGGGTTAATTCAAGGGAGTCGTATAGCAAAATCTGCAAGGTCCACAGATACCGGAATCAGCACTTCCGGTCTAGCAGGCTGCGGAAGAATGGGTTTGGGATGCCTTCGGCCACCACGCGGGTGCGCGGAATCGGTGTTGAGGGCCCCTGAAACCACCGGCGCGGTCCCCAGGCGCGGGCTTTGGGGGCCCCACAGGCCCTCTGGCACCCTTGGTGGGCGCGCAGAGCCCTCGACGAGTCATGCGGACGGGACGGCCGCGGTCTCCGGTTCGTCCAGGAGCTTGGCCAGGCGCACCAGATTGTAGGCCGT
>JAPPAJ010000386.1 GCA_026705565.1 Caldilineaceae bacterium
CCTTTCGACACGTACACGTGTAATCGAAGTAGTGGACGTGTCATGTTAACACACCGCACAGGAGCCTCCCGGACAGCCCTGTTGCAGGGCCATGGTCAATGGGGCGGGTTTTGCTGCGGGAACGGAATTGTGTTGGACGCGAATGCCTATGCCACCTGTAACATCCGTACCCAGCGCCACGACGCGGAGACACATTGCAGATGCCCCGCTGTGAGACGTAGCCCTGCTCACGGAACGAACACAGGCAGAGGGGGCGGCACCACCCGGACTCGAGTGGCAGAGACCGGCCGCAACATCCCCATCCACTGAAAACAAAGTACCCGTAGTCACCAAGATCAAAGAGGCAGGAAGTCATGGTCTCAAAGCTCCCCAACGGAATCGGACTGCCAAACCCCTGGCCGCCCCGAACCATAGGCCCGGGATCCGATCCCCTACCGGTCCCGTATCTTGCCAATCCGCCGGCGGTATTTCCCATTGACACCGGCAGGCAGCTGTTCGTCGACGACTTCCTCATCGAGCACTCCACCCTTCGCCGCACATATCATGCAGCCCGCCTCCATCCGGCTTCGCCGGTGCTGTGGCCCCAAACCGCCCTGGAACTGAACAACGGCCACTGTCCGGTGGCGGCCCCGTTCAACGACGGTGCGTGGTACGACCCGAAGGATCGCCTGTTCAAGTTGTGGTACCAGGCCGGCTGGTTTGACGGGACAGCCCTGGCCGTCAGCGAGGACGGTCTGGACTGGCACCGACCCGACTTGGACGTGGTTCCGGGAACCAATGCCGTCATCCACCACCCGGCAACCCATCGCCGGGACGGAGCCTTGGTCTGGCTGGATGCCAATGCCGAACCCGACTCCCGCTACAAAATGTTCATCTACTGGCGCTGGCCGGGCGGGCAGGCCGGCCACATCTATCGATCACCGGACGGGGTCCACTGGCAAGACCTGGGTGCCACTTCGCAGTGCGGGGACAACTCCAGCTTCTTCCACAACCCCTTCCGCGGCCGGTGGGTGTTCAGCATCCGGGAGAGTTGGAACCAGCGGGCGCGGTCCTACCACGAACACGAGGACTTCGTGACGGCGTCCCGTTGGCAGGACGGGGCACAGGTTCGCTGGGCGCGCACGGACCGGTTGGATCGGCCTGATCGGTTCCTGGGCCTGAAGCCCCAGCTCTACGACGTCAACGCGGTGGCCTACGAAAGCATCCTCCTGGGGGCTTTTGCCATCTTCCACGGACCTGAAAATCCGGACGCCGCACGTCTGGGCAGGCCCAAAATCAACGACATCCAACTGGCCTACAGCCGAGACGGTTTCCATTGGCACCGACCCCACCGCGAGGCCTTCATTGCATCCAGCCGATGCTGGGGCGATTGGAACTATGGCTACATCCACGCGGCAGGCGGCCTCTGCCTGGTGATGGGCGACGAGCTTTGGTTCTACTTCGGCGCGTTCTCGGGTCAAGGGTCGATCCTGAAGACCGGCGAAACCGGCGGGTTCGAACAGGACAACGCCATGTATGCTGGCGGTGCCACCGGCCTGGCCACGCTGCGTAGGGACGGTTTTGCGTCCCTGGATGCGGGGCCGGAGCAAGGGACCTTGTCCACCCGACCGGTTCGCTTCTCAGGCAACCGCCTTTTCGTCAACGTTGATTGTCCGACAGGTGAACTGAGGGTTGAGGTCGTTGACGAGCACGGGGAGGCGATTCAGCCATTCACTGCCAGTCTGTGTCGTCCCATCATGAGGAACAGCACCAAGGCTGAAGTGGTCTGGAGAGACGGCCCAGGCCTATCTGCCGTGGCAGGGCTGCGGGTGCAGTTCAGGTTTCTGCTACGCCAGGGCAGCCTCTACTCGTTCTGGGTTGGCGACCGTGACGACGGCCGAAGTGGCGGTTATCGGGCCGCCGGAGGACCCGGCCATGCCAACCAGCACGACGGTTGAAGTTCCAGATTCCCATCCTGCTTGATTAGCATGGTGATATGGTTGCGCCCCTTGACTTATAACTCTCACTATGATGCGATGCCGTCGCAGGGCTGACGCACTTCAAGATTGGGAGGAGTGCCGCATACTTTGGCGCGAGGTCCGGAGGTATCCGGGACTGCGAAGGGGCCGCAGGCCTGGTCGCAAAATAGGCGGCAACAAGCCCAATTTTAACAATTGGAAACGCGGGCCTCTGTGATTGGCCGACAGAAGCGACCACCCGGCATTCTCCTGCAGGTCGGGCGGCTTGGTTGTTGGGGTGCCAGGGCCTGGATGAGGTCCGGGATCGTGCACAGACCAGTAGGAGTGGCCAACCACCACGGTGCGCCCAAACAACAAAAGGATTTGGGCGGAGGCGGGGATTATTGTGGACGCTTCGAGCATTACGGGTTCAAGTGATTGTGGCATTGAAAATGAAGATTCGCCCCTTCCGTCTGCACACGGATCTGATTCAGATGTTGTGGCTGCTCCGTAAGGAACAGGTATTTGGGATACCCAAACCCCATCACGGCGCAGGCCCTGGATCCCGTCTGCGCCGTGCCCTGAATCCAGCGAGACTGGCACGCTTCCTGCGGACTTGGCAAGCCCACGGCCGGGTGGCATGCGTGGACTGGTGCCGAATGGTGGGCAACGTGTCCATGCAGAGGCTCGACCGTTGCACGTGGCAAATCTCAAACGTGGTGGTGGCGCCGTCCCAGCGCCGTCGTGGGATCGGCCTCCGGCTGATGCAGGCCGCCCAACAGGCCCTGTGCGAGTGCGGAGCCCGGCAGGCCGTGCTGCGGGTCCGAAGCGACAATGTGGCAGCGCGCAACCTGTACGCCAAGTTGGGATTCCGGCGGCTGGTCGGTCTGGTGGAGATGCGGGGCCGGTGTCCGTTGCTCCCGCCTCCGCCGGCAGAGCACTCCGCCGTCCCGCTGACCAGTGATGACGGCCCGGCCATTTTCGACCTGGCCGCGGTGCAGCACGAGGATTGGTACTACCCCCTTCGCCGCGCCGACTTCGTTACGCGCTGGCCGCGGCGCACCGGGGAGTGGCTGGGGAAGACCTTGGGCATCGCGTCTGTTACGCGGTACGGTGTCCGACTGGACGCGAACCGCTTGGCCGCGGCCATGGTGCTGCGCTCCAACCCTTGGCTACGCCGGCACCGGGTGGTCTGGTGGGCGCGCTCCGAACTGTACGGCGAGCATGAGCCCACCATGCTCGCCGCCCTCGCCTGTCTGGTCGCACACCGGAAGGGCCGCATTCGCGTGCAGGTGGACTCTGACCACAGTGCCGCCCAGGCCGGCCTGGCCGCGCTGGGCCTGCACGCCGTGCCGGGCCTGGATGTCATGTACTGCGATTTACAGCAGGGGCAAGATTAGGTTAGACATCCCTGCGCACAAGCAGTTAAGCATTCATGTGTTTGCATGCTTGTGTGTGTGGACTGGTTGGTGCTTCCCTGTCTCCCTGTTTTCATGCACAACCAAGCCCGCGCCAGATCAGCGAAGGGCAGGCCGCAGGTTGCCAGCAGAATGCGGCGGAACCTCATTGTCCCGTATCGCATGAGCAGGTCCCCCCGCCGGACCACGTCAATCCCAAATCCAATCCGTGTCCAAGCCTTGCGGGTCCAGCACTCCCACCAGAGGATCAAAAACCATGAAGTCCCCCACGGTGGAGCTCCGCCCGGCATGGCCGGAACCGTTCCGTTTCGCGCAGTATTATGTAAATCATTCTCCAATGCATCCGGGTTGACGCGCCCCCTACAATGGGCCTGACCCCAGCCTCCCGTTAATGGCCCGGATGTACGTCTGCACGAACAGGTGATATTCGTCAAAGGCCATCAGCAGCAGATTGTGTGAGCCGGCCAGGATCGGCGGAGGCATCTGATCCTCGATGTGGGCCATGAGCCATCCCATCGTGACCATCTGCAAGGCGACGGAGTCCTGCCAGGTCTCATCCAGAAGCAGATCCGGATCGTGGACGGCTTCTTCCCACAGCACTCCGATCACGGCCAGGGCAATGATCAAATCGTCCAGGTGCGGCTGTATCTCCGTCACGTACTGCACCACCTCGTCGGTCTCGCAGCGTGCGGACGGAGTGGGAGTCGACGTGGCATACGGGGTCGGACTCGGTATCGTCGCAACCGGGCCGGATTCATCGTCGAAAACCGACACAACACCACCCAGCACCATTGCCCCAAGGACCAGGGCGACCAAACATCCCAGCAGCCAACCGCTGCGTCGGCGTCTCGATTTCAGCTCAAAATGCTCAGCGCGGTCCTCTTCCTCGCGCTGTGCTTGATCTCGTAGTCCGCGGGAGTTCATCCCCTCCGGCAGGACTGCCAACACACGATCACACATGATGCCCCGTCGTGGTAGCGAACAGCGTTACCACACAACTGAACATCATGCACCCGCGAGGGGGCGCGGAACACGCCGTTCGGCGGGCGCGCCTCGTTCTGAACACGGTCATCCGGGATCGGGTTCCTCGGCAGAAGGACTCTGTCTACAACCAAAGAGGCTTGACATGCAACCCGGTTGCTGAACAGTGACGGCTGCTGGCGGCACACAACCATGACCATCAACATGGTCACTTTGTTGTTCCGTGCTAAATTTTGGAGTGACGGACTACCGGTTTCAGCGACTCTTCAATGACTGGCTTCCAACATGACAACTCATCAGCCTCGAATAATCACAGCCTCCGAGTTCAAGACGAAGTGCCTGAGGCTTATGGACGAAGTCGCCGCCACGGGTGAAGACATCATCATCACCAAACGCGGCAAGCCAATCGGGAGGTTTGTTCCCTGGAAAGCCCCACAGCGTCCACCATGGGGCAAGTACTCACCCCAACTCAAATTCGCCGGTGATGTCATGAGCCCAGTCGATGTGGATTAGGAGACGGACACAAACCCGGATCGGGCTCTCAATCCGTGATGGATCACGGACTGCAGGGATTAGCCATTACAGTGCCATCGGAGGCCGCATCGCGTCCTTGCAGGTCTTCCATCGCGGTCCAGCAGAACGCTGTCGGAGCCGGAAGGGACCACCTAACCTGACACGGGGAACCTGGCAGGCTCCCGGACGCTCTCAGGGCATGGGGTTGAAAACACAACCGCATGCCAGTTGGGCCGTGGCGTCTCCTTGCGAATGAACACCATGAACGCGCTCACCACCTGCGCACGTAGAACTCAACCCCGCAGTTCCTGATGTGATCAGCCAAGACCCGGTTGTCGATGGAACTCCAAAGCACCAAGTCCACCATTTGCGGCACAGTTGTAGCCTCCATGCCCGCTCCAATAGCGCCGAGATGGCTTTGGGTCAAGCTGTTTCCCACGAGAGCCAGGTCCACATCGGAACCCGGTCTGTAGTTCCCTGTGGCCCGCGACCCGAACAGCACGGCCCGTTCAACTCCCGGATGGGAAGCCAGAACCTGCCTGATCTTCATCCTGTACCGCTTTTTCAAACCATCGTTCATGGATCGAGCCTGGCCTTCAATGATTCTTCGAGCCTTCCAAGGCTGGACAGTACTTCGTCTTGATCAGATCCTCGGCCAGCAGGGCCGCATCCTACACTGTACGTATGTGCCATCAAGTTGCGGTTGTCCAATGCCTCCAGCAAGACTTCACAGGCATCATCCTCAGGTACGCCTGTTGCAGACTTTGTCAGAGCGCGCCTCTGGGACTGTTCTCCGTCAGGCCATCCGCATACAGGAGGTCCTTCAGCGTCTTCCACGCCATTTCGAAGATGAAGGCAAACGTCTGTATTAGCCCCGCTCGCTCCAGATCCGAATAGGGATCGAGGTCACACGCCTGACGGAGCCGTTCCAAGGCCTTGGCGAAGTTCCTGTAGCGTAGAATCCAACACTCTGTTCCAGTGTCCATCGGGCAGCGGCCCACCTCGGCCTAGTCCACCGGTGACTGGAATCAATTGTAGGTAATCCGAGTAGATTCGGTGATTGGATGCATCGCCGGACACCGGTTCGGACGAGTTCCCCTACAGAGCCGAGAGCACGTCGGGGCTTACCGCAGGCGGTGCCTTGCCGATGGCTGTGGCGTGAGCCCCCGTTACGAACTTGAACCGGCATCGGCCGGCTGAACCACGGGAGATTCCAAGATGGCCTACCGTATCGCAGTCGGCGGACTGTTGCACGAAACCCACACTTTCGCCCCCACACCCACCACCTTGGAGGATTTCCGGACCACGTGGCATACCGGATCCGGCCTGCTCTCCAGCCTGCGGGGAACCCAAACCGGAGTCGGTGGGATGATCGACGGCTCGGAGGACAGAGGTTGGACACCCATTCCCACCTTCTATGCAGCAGCCATGCCCGCCGGAACCGTGACGGCATCCGCCTACGAGGCCCTCAAGACCGAAATGTGCGCCCGTACCCGAGCTGCTATGCCACTGGACGGCGTCTTGCTTCACCTGCACGGTGCCATGGTGTCCGAGACAACCCTGGATGCGGAGACGGACATTGCCGAGGCCGTCCGATCCATCGTGGGGCCGGACGTTCCGATGATTGTGGAACTGGACATGCACGGCAACATCAGTCCCGCCCTGACGGAACAGGCCGACATCCTGCTGGGTTACGACACCACTCCGCACATGGATCTCCGCGCCAAGGGCATGGAAGCCGTAGCCGTCCTGGAAGGCCTGTTGGCCGGTCGGCTGCGGCCGACAACGGCAGTCCGCAACATTCCCTGCCTGTTGGCACCGCAGGTGACCGACACATCCGACCTGCCCTTGCGCGCCGTGCATGACAAGGTCCGCGCCATGAAGGCCAACGACCGGGTCATCGCCATAAGTGTCTTCGGCGGGTTTGCCTACGCGGACACTCCATGGACCGGTGCCTCGGTGTTTGTACACACCAACGATGCCCCGGACCTCGCCCGGGACTTGGCAGCCGAACTCGAAGAAACCCTCATGGACCACAGGTCGGCCGCCGTGTTCCAGGCCCTTCCGCCGGATGAAGCGGTACGCGAAGCATTGCGAACGCCCGATGGTCCGGTGATTCTGGTCGACTCGGCCGACAACATCGGAGGAGGAACCCCGGGAGACGGCACCGATGCCCTGAAAGCCATGCTGGCCGCCGACGTGCAGGAAGGCACGGTGGTCATCGTCGATGCGGAGGCAGTGCGGGAATGCTGGCAGGCAGGTCTGGGAGCCAGCGTCACCATTCCCATTGGCGGCAAGACCGATGATTTCCACGGCTCCCCGATCACCGTTACAGGCACCGTCAGGACACTTTCGGACGGACGCTACCCTTGTGAGCGCAAACAGAACCACTTCGCCGCGTTCTACGGCGACATGCTTGAAATGGGCAACTCTGCCCTGCTCAGGTCGGGCGGCGTGAACATCGTCCTTAACAGCCGCAAGACGCCTCCGTTCGATCTGGTCCAGCTGCGCGGCATGGGTGTCGTGCCCGAGGAACAAAAGATGATTGCCGTTAAGGCGGCGGTGGCCTATCGGGCCGCATACCTGCCCATCGCCACCCGGATCGTCGAGATGGATACGGCCGGCCTGTCCACGGCCAACCTCCAGAGGTTTGAGTATCGGAACCTCCCGCGTCCCATCTTCCCGCTGGATACGCAGTAACCTTACCGGCCGAAGCCCATCCATCTCCGGCTGGACTGGACCAAGAACCGTACTGCCACCGGACCAACGCAGGCGATCCCTGACACACGGGTTGCGGTCTCTTACCGGGTTTGGCAACTCGGTTCCGGTTGGTAAGGTTAGAAACAACCCTTGGGTTGACTGTGAACACCCGGCAAGCAAAGGATTGACATATGGATGCGCCCATCAGGGTTGGCGTAATTGGCGTGGGCACCATGGGGGGCCATCACGCCGGCAACCTCGGCGGCAGTCAGGTGTCGGGCGCGGTCCTGCAAGCAGTAATGGATCTTGACGGGGAACTGCGCACAACAGTGGCTCGCCGGCACGGAGTCAACCTGCAGTTTGACCAAACCCGAGCCATCATCGGCCACCCCGAGGTGGATGCCCTGCTCGTCGCGGCTCCGGACGGACTCCATGCCAAGCTGGCAATCGAATGTCTGGAGGCCGGCAAGCCCGTGTTTCTTGAGAAGCCGCTGGCCACCACTGTTCCGGATGCCGAACGAGTCGTCGAACTGGAAACCGGAATCGGACACCGCATGATCCAGGTAGGCTTCATGCGGGAGTTCGACCGTGCCCACGTGGAAGTCAAGGCGGAGGTGGACACCGGGCACCATGGTCGGCGTCTGCTCTTCCGCAACGTCCATCGCAACGCCCACCATCCCGATGCACGCACCATCGAGGATGTCGTCACCAACTCCATGGTGCACGACATCCATTCGGCGCGCTGGATGATGGAGGACGAAATCGTGGAGGTGTACGGCCAAACCGTTCCGGATGCAGGCCAGGATCCGGGCACGGCGCAGCTGTGCCTGCTTCAGGTGAGGTTCCGGAATGGGGCACTGGGACTGCTCGAGTTCAATACCAAAGCCGGCTACGGTTATGAAGTCGATGTTGAGATCAGTTGCGAGGACGGTGTGATCACCAGCCACACCGTGGGCACTCCCGTTGTCCGCACCAGGGAAACCCTCAGACAGGCGATTGCCCCAGAGTACACTGGTCGGTTCGGCGCGGCCTACCAGGACGAACTGAACGCTTGGGCGGCGAGCCTGAAAGCGAAAAAACCAACCGGTCCTTCTGCCTGGGACGGATACATGGCCATGGTGGTGGTCGAGGCTTGCATCCGGTCGATCAAGTCCGGACAACCGGTTTCGATACCCGAGTTCGAGAAACCGGCTCTCTACCGTTAGAACCTGTACACACCAAGCGCAAGGCTTCCACGGCAAGTTCTTGTCAGCGAAAGGACGATGAGGATGCTCGAAAACCTGAAGATCACCGAGTTGATCGGGCGCGCACCGTGGCGGGAAGCCGTCACCTTCCGGGCAACGTGGCCCCATGAGTATGTCCTTAGCCGCAAGGACGGTCAGGGAGAACTGATCGAGCTAGTCTGTGCACGCTTCCGCGCCGGGGAGGGCGTTGCCGGCACCTTCTTTGGCAGACCGAACACCTACTTGTTCATCGGCGACTGCAAGTACTGGCTCATGACCCACTGGGATGCGATCGATCTCGATGACAGACAGGACTATGTGCTGAACCGAGCGCGCCTCTATCGCGACCGACGCGACTTCGTCATTCAGACTGGGGATACAGGGAGGCGCGAGGACTACCCCGCCCAACCAGCAAGGTCAATGCAACGCGCCGACCAACCCTGAAGGCAGCACGGCCATGGTGGATCTCAGTAGTCGGAACCGTAGGGAATTGGGGATGCCTACATCGGACCGGAGACACTTCGAAGCCCTGAAACGCAAACAATGTGCCAATCGGTCGGGACCGATTGGCCAGCCGCGATACCCGAGTTGGAGAGACTGTTCCGCTGCCGCTAACCGACAGGAAACGGAGTACGTCGTGACCACGGCGGGAGGCCCGCGATGAAAGCCACAGCCGTCGTCTTTCCCGCCGCCAACACCGTGGAGGTTCGGGAAGTTGACTGTCCGGAACCCGGACCCCGCGACGTGGTGGTCGACGTGACCCATTCGTGGATCAGCAATGGCACCGAGGGCTCCTATCTGAGGGGCGAGCGCATCGCGGGGGACACGGCCTGGCGGCCCGGCTCACCGAACCCCTTCCCTGTGGTGGCCGGCTACCAGAAAGTGGGCATCGTACGGGAGGTTGGCAGCCATGTGACGGACTTGGCACCGGGTGAAACGGTCTTTGCAGCCAGCGGCAAAGTCAATGGGATGTTCCATCCCTCTGGAGGACAGTTGTCCCCATCGGTTACCCCCCGGGAAGGTGTCTGGAAGCTTCCACCGCAACCAGATCCGCTAGCCTTTGCAGGCATGGTTCTGACCCAGGTCGGCTACAACTGCGGCAGCCGCGCCCCGGTTGCGCCCGGAGAGGCGGCGGTGGTGGTGGGCGACGGCATGGTCGGCCTGTGGGCTGCCCAGACACTGGCCCTGCGCGGGGCGCGCATCCTATTGCTAGGCCGTCACGAGGATCGCTTGCAGCGCTTCCTGGAAACCGACTTGCACCTCCGTTGCAATGAAAGGAACGGCGATTGGCAGGAGACACTCGTCGGTTTTCTGCCCGACGGCGTGGATGTTCTGGTTGATACCGTTGGTTCGATCGAACACATCCAGGCCATCCTGCCCCGCATGAACCGGGACGGCCGGATTGTCTCCGCCGGTTTCCACGGCACCGACGACCTCCTTTCGCTCCAGGACCTCCGGAACGGGGAACTGTCCCTGCACTCCGTCTCCGGATGGACTCGGCCACGCATGGATAGGACCCGGCATCTGATTTCCACGGGCCAGTTGCAAACCCTCCCACTCATCACTCATCGCTTTTCCGTGGATCGGGCTGCAGAGGCCTGGGACCTGATCCGGACCAAACGCGAACCGGTACTTGGGGTCATCCTGGACTGGACCGTGTCCGGTTGAGCAAAAACCGAAGGCCGGGGACATCACCAAAGGACGCAGGACATGAACGACACACCGACCATTACGGCAGTTCAGCTGTCCCGATACCGAATCCCATTCCCCAACGTGGGCCGGGACCACGGCTTCGCCATGGGGCACTTCTACGAACCGGACAGCACCGGTCACCGCATGGTACTGGGAGTGCGCATCCATACCGATCTTGGGATCACCGGCGAGTACATGAGCATTGCGCCGGCCACGTTCGAGCAGGCCCTGATGTTCGTGGAGTACCTCATTGGCAAGCCGGCCCTGCAGCGCGAGCGGTTCTACGGCCAAGCCAAGTCACTGTTGCGCAAGAACGACCGCATGGGCATGGGACCGATCGACATCACCTTGTGGGATCTGGCGGGCAAGTTCCACGGCGCTCCCATCTACCAATTGCTGGGCGGCTACCGGGAAAGACTGCCCTGCTACGCCAGCACGTACCACGCCGATCGCCAACCGGACGGCCTGAGCAGCCCGGAGGCCTTTGCCGACTTCGCCGAGCAGTGCCTCGAACTAGGCTACAAGGGGTTCAAGATCCATCCCTGGGGCGATCCCGACATCGACCGCGAAATCGCGACGGTCAAGGCAGTAGGCCGCCGAGTGGGCGGCCGCATGGCCTTGATGCTGGACCCCTGCTGCGTCTATGACACGTTCGCGGACACGCTTGCCGTGGGGCGGGCTTGCGACGAGGAGGGTTTCTACTGGTACGAGGATCCGATGCGCGATGGTGGGGTATCCCTTCATGCCCACCGAAAGCTGCGGTCCATGATCAAGACACCCCTATTGCAGGGTGAGCACGTCCATCTCGTGGAGGCTCACGCCGACATGGCAGCCGCCGACGCCACGGACTTCTGGCGGGCCGACCCGGAGTACGACGGCGGTATCACGGGCGTCATGAAGATCGCGCATTCCGCGGAAGGCTACGGCATGGATGTGGAACTGCACATCGCGGGACCGGCACAGCGGCATTGCATGGCGGCCATGCGCAACTCCAACTTCTATGAAATGGGGCTGGTACATCCCAAGCTGACCAACATTGCGTGTCCGCCGGTCTATGCCTGCGACTACGAGGACGAACTCGAGACCATCGATGCTGACGGCTGCGTTCCGGTGCCGCAGGGACCGGGGCTCGGTGTGACCTACGACTGGGCCGGGGTCCAGCAGTGGCTGGTGCACGAGGAACTGATCGACACCGCGGCCTGAGTCCGTTCCGCGATGGGACAGCCAAACCGAAGGAGCCCCCTATGGCCAACACAATGCAAGCCATCCAAATCACGGGACCCGGCGAGGCGGCTCTCATTGAGACACCGATACCCACCCCGGACGCAGGGGAAGTCCTGGTCAGGGTGGATGCGGTCAACACCTGTCCGCAGTGGGACCTACACATCCTGGGCAACGAACCGATGTTTCCCGGCAGCACCATCGAGTATCCGTATCCGATTGGTCAGCCGGGGCATGAGATGGCCGGCGTAGTCGCGGCCACCGGTCCCGGTGTCGAGGGGTTCGAAACCGGCATGAAGGTTGCCGCGTGGCGCGATCCGGGCAAGGTCCGCCAAGGGTGCTACGCCCAGTACGTGCCGTTCGAAGAGGCCCATCTGATTGTGCTGCCGGACGAACTGGAACCGCGGGAGTGCGTCTCCCTGGAACTTGCGATGTGTGTTCAGGCTTCGTTCGACCAGATGAACGGGTTTGGCGCGGTACGGGATTGCCGCGTGATCGTCTGCGGCCTGGGGCCGGCCGGCCTGATTGCCGTCCAGTTGGCGCAAGTGCACGGTGCCTCCGACGTGATGGCGCTCGACCCGTTGCCGACCCGCCGCGACATGGCTGCAAATCTGGGTGTGGCAAAGGTGTTTGCCCCGGATGATCCGGAAATACTCGGCCTGCTTGATCGGGGAGATCTCTGGACTACCGGCATCGACTGCACGGGGCTCGCACCGGCCTTGCAGCATCTGATGGCCCTGTGTTCCAGGTTTGTGCATGTGTTTGGGGTCCTGAGAGACCCTGTCCAGTTCGGCCTGCCCGAGTACCGCAAGGGCCTGGCCCTGATCGGCTACGACCGGCACACCAGGAAGGCGGCGGAGACAGCCTTGTCCTTGGTGGCGACGGGTCGCCTGGATCTGAAACCGCTGGCAACTCACAAATTGCCGTTGGGGGACTACTTGGAAGGGATTGACCTGTTGCGCTCAAAGCAGGCAGTGAAGATTCAGTTTCTGCCCTGACGGACAAGTGAAGTTGGGGCGAGACCTTGCCCGTGTCCTGGCTTCGCAACCTGTTGCAATGCCATGCACATGGGTGCACTGGCGGAGTACGGCGTTTTGACTCTCCATGGGTGGACAGAGAGCGGCTTTGGCGTCACCACACCAGGCAGGCAACCCGCACCTGCATTGGCACTGTTTTCGTTTCGTGCATGCGTAATTTCTTGCCGCGTTATATACCGAAAACGGTATACTTTTCGGTATGGTAACAGGGGAAAGCGGACAACGTGCGGCGTTTCAACGATGAGCGCGGAGATGAAGTCCGACTCACCGATGAACGACTTCGGCACATCCTGAGAAGGCACCCTGAAATGGCCTTCCAACTGCACCGGTTTGCCGAAACCCTCGCCAGCCCGGATGCGGTGAGTCCCTCCAGGTCCAGCCCGATGGTCCAACTCTACTATCGGCTCTATCCGGATCTACGGGGCAGGAACCGCTATGTGTGCATTGTGTTGAAGAGGGAGAGCAGCTACTCCTTCATCGTCACCGCCTATCTCACCCGAAGAATCAAAGGAGAGTGAGCGTGAACGGCAGGAAGGTGTTTGTCTCGTACGACCACGAAGGAGACATGCTGGAAGTGTTATGGGCGGCCAGGGAAGGTTATTTCACGCCCACCGACGACGAACGCATCCTCAAGCGGCTGGACGACGACGGCGAGGTCATCGGGTTTCTGATCCACGAGATGAGCACGCTGAAGGAGCCCAGACCCATTGAGTTCGAGCTGGCCTCCGAGGCACCTGCCGATGATGTGGACAACATCACGGTACGAGAGGCGGCCATGCGCCTGGGCATCTCGGAGCGCAGGGTGCGTCAACTAGCCCGCGATGGTCGAGTGCGGGGCGCGACCAAAGCCGGAGCCGAGTGGCTGATTCCTACACCGGTCGATGTAGTTCCGGGAAAACGTGGTCCCGTGGGTGTCGCGGGGAGAGTGCCTGCAACAGCAGATGAGCGTTCCTGACCGGATGAATGCCAGACGTCGCCACATCCGGGTCGTAAAGTGTGGTACGAGGCAGAGCTGTACTCCGGGAGATCCGTGGGCCACCGGCATCGACTGCACAGGCCGTATAGCATCTGATGGATCTATGTTCCAGGTTTGTGCATGTGTTCGGGGTCCTGAGAGACCCTGTCCAGTTCGGTCTGCCCGAATATCGCAAGGGACTGGCCCTAATCGGATACGACCGCCATACCAGGGAGGCCGCGGAAACCGCCTTGTCCTTGGTGGAGGTTGGACATCTGGACCTGAAGCCGCTGGCAACCCACCAGTTGCCGCTGGCCGACTATCTGGAAGGCATTGATCTGTTGCGATCGAAGCAGGCAGTGAAGATTCAGTTTCTGCCTTAAGCAATGATTCGCACTGGGGCAAGTCCTGTCTGGCATCCCCGGCCGCCAAGCCGATTGGAAAGTCAAACACACCCAAAATGGCTTGACTGGATGCTCCCCGACGTTCGCCAACGCGCCGTGGAGCCAGCCCGGACGGCTATCGGAAACATCCATCCTTACACCGGGTGTTCGACGCGCCGGAACACCCGGTTACCCGGTGCATCGGTGCATCGAAGTGCTTGCTACACTGTGTTCGGTGGGTTGTCGTTCCGCGGATGATGGTGGTTGAACAACATGAACACAAATCCGAACACCAAAGTGTCCGTGCCCGCGCGGGACAACGGTCTGGCAACCACCTTGGAGCCCAATTCCACTACACCTTGTTCCCCGGCAGCGGTACCCAATGACGGTAGGGCCTCCAATGCTTGGTGGGACCACATCAAGGCGCTCGACCACTACGACCCCAACTACCCCTACGACC
>JAPPAJ010000046.1 GCA_026705565.1 Caldilineaceae bacterium
CAGGAGAGCCAGCCGCAAATGGATGGCCGACCTTGTCCAGCACCGCCTTGTGCAACGGGCATGGAACGTAATGGCAGTCCTTTCCCAAACAGGGTCCCTTGCCGCTGATTCGAACACGGATTTTGCCCAAGGCGGCACCGATTGCTGTGTTATCATCCAACATGGCTGAGCAGCCTGGATTCAAGGGTTGCATTGGGTCGGGTTGGCTCCGCAACGTGCATCCGTGTGCCTACGCGCATTTGGTGCCGGAGTAGTAACTAAGGGGTAAACGCAGCAATGGCTATGCGAAAGATTTCCAGCAACGGCCATCTGTCGGCCAACGGGCGATCCCATGACAGCGGAAACCTGAACGGTGCGGTGCCCACACCGCGTTTCCCCGGCATTCAGACCACTTCCGATGGTTCCGGGACGATCACGTGGGTTGAAACCCAAATCACTCAGGGAGCCTGCGCCTATCCGATTACCCCAACCACGACCATGGGCGGCGGCTACGGTGCATCCGTGGCCAACGGTGTCTGCAACCTGTGGGGCCAGCCGCTCAAGTTTCTGGAGCCCGAATCCGAACACAGCGCAGCCACCGCTTGTGAGGGCTTTGCCGTGGCGGGCGGGCGCGTCAGCAACTTCACGTCGGGCCAGGGCCTGGTCCTGATGAAGGAAGTGCTCTACACCATCAGCGGCAAGCGCCTGCCCGTGGTGTTCCACATCGGTTCGCGGGCCATCACACGCCAGGGCCTGAACGTGCATGCCGGGCATGACGATGTGATGTGCGTGGCGGACTGCGGCTGGGGCATCCTCTTTGCCAAAAACGCACAGGATGCCGGCGACTTGGCAGTCATGAGCCGTCGTATCGCCGAAGACGGCTTTACCCCCATCATGAACGTGCAGGACGGCTTCCTGACCACCCACACGGTGGAAGACGTGCTGTTGCCCGAGTCCGAACTGCTGGAGGAGTTTGTGGGGCCTCCGGGGGACAAGATACCCAACCTTTTCGATCCCATGAACCCCATCATGACCGGGGTTGTCCAGAACCAGGACAGCTACATGAAGGGCATCGTGGCCCAGCGCAACTACTACGACCGTCTGCCCGGCATCATCGACGACGTGTTCGCGGAGTACTCCGAACTCACCGGTCGGCCATACGACGTGATCGAACAATACCGGATGGAAGATGCCGACTATGCCATCGTGGGCATCGGCTGCTACATCGAGACCGCCCGTGCCAGCATCGACTACCTGCGCGAGACATTCGGCATCAAACTGGGCATCGTGCACGTCACCTGCTACCGGCCGTTCCCCGGCCGTCAACTGGTCGAGGCCCTGGCTGGCCTCAAGGCCTTCAGCATCATTGAACGCATGGACGACGCGTTGGCCCCCAACAATCCGCTGGCCAACGACATCAAGGCGGCGTTCAGCGATGCCATGATGGGACATCCCGACTTTCCGCAGATCTCGCGGATCCCACAGATTTTCTGCGGGATCGCGGGCCTGGGCAGCCGCGATGTGCGGCCGGCCGACTTTGCGGCCACCGTCCGCAACATGCTTGAAGGACACCAGCGCTTCTTTGTCCTGGGTGTGGACCACGACCTGACCTTGCCACCGGAACACGATCCGGACTTGCGGCCCCCGGGAGCCTTTTCGATGCGCGGCCACTCCGTCGGCGGCTTCGGCTCCGTGACCACCAACAAGGTGATTGCCACCATCGCCGGCGACGTCTTCAACAAGAAGGTGCAGGCCTATCCGAAGTACGGTTCCGAGAAGAAGGGCCTGCCCACTACCTACTACCTGACGGTGGCAAACGATCAGATCCTGACGCATTGCGAACTCAACCATGTCGATTTCGTTCCCATGAACGACATCAACGCCTTCGTGTCCGGCAATCCGCTGAGTGGCATCCTGAAGGGCGGGGCCATCTTTGTCCAGACCTCGAAGACGGACCCGGTTGAGATTTGGGCGGACATTCCCCCTGATTCGCAGGCCAAGATACGCGACTTGGACATTCGTGTATTCGCGGCGGACGCGGCCTTGATTGCCCGCGAAGAAGCGCCCATTCCGGACTTGTCCGTGCGCATGCAGGGCATCGTGCTGCTGGGCATTTTCCTGAAGGTGACTCCATTCTCCGAGGAAGCCGATCTGACCTACCCGCAGGTGATGGAGAGGGCCGAGAGCGCATTGCGCAAATACTTCGGCAAGCGGGGTGAAGCGGTTGTGCAGGCCAACCTCAAGGCCGTCAAGCGCGGCTACGACTCGGTTATCGAACTGTCTGCGGAGACCAAGGCCCTTGAGGTCACGGCACCCAAGTTCGATCCCTCTGCCCAAATTGAATTGTTCGTCTAGGCTGCTGTTGACAGACTGCCGCCACTGCCACCCGGCGCCCAGCGTCAGGGAGTTTTCATGGTAACCACTAACGAAATCGACGTTGCCTCCATTAGCAAGACCAAGAACGGTTCCGGCGAAGGCCTCGACGCCACGATTGTGGACGTCAACGATTTCTTCGACCGTATCGTCCAGGGGTACAACGACGGCTCCGGGGAACTGCATCTCCCGGCGGATGTGGGCGTGGCGCGATCCGTGATCCCGGCCGGCACCGGCGCAGCCCGCGACTTCAGCTACATCGCCCCCGAGATTCCGGAGTACATCGAAAGCAGTTGCACCGGCTGCATGAGCTGTGTCAACCAGTGTCCCGACACGGCCATCCTCGGCAAGGTTGTGAAGGTGGACGTCCTGGACAATGCCCTGGCTGCATTGACCGACGAGGCCGAACGCGGCTTCATGGCCAACCAGTTTGCCGAAACCAACAAGTTCTTCAACGTTCCCAAGAAGCGCAAGAAGGAGCCGGGCAAGTTCGGCATCTTCATCGATCCCACCAAGTGCAAGGGCTGCGCCGAATGCGTCGAAGCCTGCGCGGATCTGGGCTACAACGCCCTGAAGATGATCCAGAAGGAAGACAAGACGGTCCCGATCTACGAGAAGAGCATCAACTTCTTCCGCTCGCTGCCCGCGACGCCGGACGAATTCATCAACGACCGCATTGCCGTCGACATGATGCTGGCGGAGCAGAGCATGCTCTACGTGGGCGGTGCCGGATCCTGTGCCGGCTGTGGCGAGGCCACCGTCATCCGGATGTGGCTGGCGGCCCTGGGGTACGTGTACGGTGCCGACAACATCGGCATCGCCGCCAGTACCGGCTGCAACACGGTCTATGGCAGCACCTATCCCTACAACCCCTACATCGTTCCGTGGAGCAATTCGCTCTTCGAAAACGGTCCCGCCTTTGCCATGGGCATTCGCATGAAGTGGGATCAGCAGGGGTGGGAGGACAAGCAGCTCTGGGTCATGGGCGGCGACGGGGCCATGCTGGACATCGGCTTCCAGTCGCTGAGCCGGATGCTGTCCAGCGGCATGAACATCAAGGTCCTGATCCTGGACACGCAGGTCTACTCCAACACCGGAGGTCAGACCAGCACCGGGTCCTTCACGGGCCAGGACTCCAAGATGTACTCCTACGGCAAGGAAAAGCCCGGCAAAACGGAAATGCGCAAGGAGATTGGCCGCATCGCCATGATGCATCCCAACACCTATGTGTCGCAGACAGTCGCCTCCATCCCCAACCACTTCTACAAGTGCATTCTGGACGCGGCATCCTTTGACGGTCCAGCCATCGTGAACACCTTCACCACGTGTCAGCCGGAACACGGTGTGGCCGACGACATGGCTCGCCACCAAGCCAAGCTGGCGGTTGACAGCCGGGCATTCCCCGTATTCGTCTACGACCCGCGTAAGGGCGATACCATCAAGGAGCGGTTGAGCCTGCAGGGCAACCCCGCAGCCAAAGAGGACTGGTACACCATTCCGAAGACCGGTGAGACGATTGACTTCATTACCTTCGCCCGTTCGGAGGGTCGATTCGCCAAGCAGTTCGACCGCGAGGGAAACCCGTCGGAAACGTTGATGGATTCCCAGGCCGACCGGCTCGCCAACTGGCGCATGCTCCAGGAAATGGCCGGCGTGCGCTGAACCCCGACGCCCGTCAACCAAGTCCAAAGGGCTGGCAATGCCAGCCCTTTTTGTTGCTCGGCCAACTTGCATCCGGCGAGCCGGCTTGTGGCCGTGTGGCTATCGCTGAAATCCCGCTTGGGCGACTGCCGGGATGGATCCGGGTTCCGGATGTGTGCCAAGCCTGAGCAGGTGCAGGGAGAACCAAGCGAACAACCACCAAAACCGGGCGCAGGTCAAGACACCCCTGAGCCCACCCGGCGGCCTCAACAACCCGGGTGCTTGGCCCGTACCGGCACACCCTCACCTCAAGTCGGGCACGGACAACAGCCTGTCGATGAATTCCTCCAGCAGGTCAACGGACCTGCCTTCCAAGTGAAGTGCGCGGTCAATCTCTTCCCGAGTCCGTCGGATCGCATCCTGTTGGCGACCATACAAGTGCAGACACCGTTCCTTGATGTCGGCCGCGGCCAGCAGCTCTAGGGTTGCCTCCACGTTATCGGATTTCATGTCCCGGCTGTACAACGCGAGCATGCGTTCGCCGATTTCCCGATCGGCGAATGCAAGCGCGATGGGAAACGACTTCTTGCGGCGTCGGATATCCTGATGCGGTGCCTTGCCAGTGTCGTCCGCATCGGCCCAGATACCATTTATGTCATCAAGCATTTGATATGCGATTCCGGTTTGCTCGCCCAATCGCCTGAAACGCTCGCGCATGGGTCCATCGTTGGTGCTTAGGTGCGCGCCGCATGCCAGACAGGTTCCAAAGAGGGCTGCGGTCTTGCCCTGAACCATGCGGGTATAGTCGTCCAGCGACAGGCGGGTACGCTGTTCGAAGTCAATGTCCAGGAACTGGCCCTCCGTCAGGGCAATGCTGGTGTCAATCAACATGGACATGGCAACCGCCACGGTGTCCGACCCGAACCCGGTGCCATGCAACCCGGCCATGGCTCGGAATGTACAGCCAAACAGTCCATCGCCCACATTGATGGCCTGGGGAATTCCCCAAATCTTCCAGACGGTCGGGGAGTGCCTTCTGTATTCGTCACCGTCCTCGATGTCGTCGTGCAATAAGGAATAGGCGTGGAGGAGTTCGACACTGACCGCTGCCGGCAGGGCCTTCTCCGCGTCAAGTCCCAGGGTCCGGCACGCCAACAGAAGAAGCAAGGGCCGTGAACGCTAGCCCACGGAACGGGCAATCGGCCTGAACTCCCTGTCCACCCAACCCATGTGGTAATGCATCATGCCCATGTACGGATCCAGGATGGGTTCCGGGCTCGCGAGGTGCTCCTGCAACGAGGTTTCCACAATGCTGCGCCAGTCCGCAAGCCATGCTTCGAGAGTGGTGTCTTCCATGTTCGTCCCTTTGCGTACTTTGGTGTCCATGGCAAGGCTGCCGATGTTCGGGATTTCTCCCCTCGGTGGCCGCGCCGATAGGGAGCAGTTTCTTGTCGCCGCCCAGGCTCCGGCAGGGGATGGCATCGGGCGTTGAACAGAGACTGCCGCCTGTGCTTCTGGAACCGCGGCCACCGAGTATCGTCAATGTCGCACCTGGAACTCCGATGGGACCGGGTCTTTCGCCAGCCAGGATCGACAGACCGCCAAGGGCCAAATCCACTATCCCTATGGTGGCGGTTCGGCGGGAACCACCATCCGCCGGTCCACGTCCGACACGGCAAAGCATCCACTGCAGAACATGGCTATGCGCAGCACCGAGCCCCATGTCTCCAGTTCCTCGACAACAGCCTCCGCGGACTCCACCGCCTTGCGCAGGAGCGGCCCGGCCACTCCCGCCAGATCCGCACCCAAGGCCAAGGCCTTCAGAATATCCAGCGGCGAACGCACTCCGCCGGACGCAATCACAATCGGCCTGTCCAATCCTGCGGAACGGTCACCGACAACGGCACCGACCTCCTGCAGACATTCGGCAGTCGGAGTGCCCCAATGCCGGAATGCGGCCGCAATCCTTTGTTGCCGCCGCGTCCCGGCACGGTGCATTTCAACCTCGCTCCAGGACGTACCGCCGGCCCCGGCCACATCAATGCCGGCAACCCCTGCCTCGAGCAGGCGTTGGGCGGTTCGGCCATCGATGCCCCACCCGACTTCCTTCACTATCACGGGCACCGGCAACTCCCGACATACCTGCTCGAGTTTCGCCAGCAGGCCCGTCCAGTCGGTGTCGCCTTCGGGCTGCACGCACTCCTGCAGGACGTTGAGGTGCAGGATCAGAGCCTCGGCCTCGATCACCTCCACCGCCTGCATGCATTCCGCGAGCCCGAACCCCTTGTTCAACTGCACCAAACCCAGATTGGCCAGCAGTGGCACATCCGGCGCCACGCGCCGCAATTCCCGCCAGTTGCGAGCGGCTTGGCGTTCTTCCACCATGATGCGCTGGCTGCCAACCCCCATCGCAACGCGCCGGTGCTGCGCCGCCTCGGCCAAGTTCCGGTTTACCCGACTGGCAGTGTCCGTGCCGCCGGTCATGGAACTGATCAACAATGGCAGTGTCAAACGCCGGCCCAGGAACCGGATCCCGGTGTCCACACGTTCGAGATCGCCTTCCGGCAAGGGACAGTGTCGAATCCGATACCGTTCGAATCCGTTGTGCACCCGTTCCGATTCCACGTCCTCGGCGAGGTTGATGCGAATGTGATCGTCTTTCCGGTTCTGGGAACTCATCGGGTTTGTCCATCGGCAATCCAAGCCGGACGAACGGTTGCAGGGCCCGGCCAGCGGTGTTGCCGCGTGCATTGACCAACCCCGTCCATAGGAGCACAAAGCCCTCGGTTATTGTTGACTCCGGCTCCGGCACTCCTATAGGATTCGGCACTGTGCAGGGACCTGAAGTCAGGCATCCCGCATGCTTTGCCCTTGCCCCTTGGACCCGGTCGGGCCCAAGGATGCCCTACAACGCCGCTGAAGCCGGGAGACTGACCGATGAGCTCTACACTTGACCGGGTCAAGGAAATCATCGTTGATCATCTGGATGTCGATTCCGATGAGATTCAGATGGATTCCAACTTCAGGGACGACCTGAATGCCGACAGCCTGGACCTGGTCGAACTAATCATGGCTTTCGAGGAAGAGTTCGAAAGCGAGATCAGCGACGAAGAGGCGCAGGCGTTGCAGTCAGTGGGCGATGTCGTGAACTACCTCGACAATCAAAGCTGAACCCAATCCGGACATCGAAAAAAGGTGGGGTGTATCCCCACCTTTTTGATTCCCGGATTGCCTGCATGAAGACCGGCGTCCGGCATCAACGGGATCAGCGACACTCGGGACCGTCTCGGTGGACCGAGCCCTTTAAAGTCCCGCTTCCGTCCAGCAGGCTCCCAAGGCCGTGCTTGTCTCGGCAATGGCTTCGTCGGCCGTCGCGTCCCGCAGGCGTTGCAGGAACGGCTCCACCGAGCAGGGGCCGTCGTAGTCTATCGACTTCAGCTGCCTCAGCAATCCGGCACAGTCGGTAACTCCGTTCGCGCCCGGCAAATCCCTGACCAGATCCAGTTGTTCATCCGGCCCCAGGCCGGCCTGCCCATCGTTCAGGTGCACGAGAACGATGTCCCGGCTTGTAAGACCGCCCACGTCCTCCAGCTGCGTGTGCGACGTGTACAGGTGAAACAGGTCCACCAGCAAACCCACATTCGAACAGTCGAGGGCTGCCGCCAGTCCCAGCACCGAGTCCATGGTGTGCAGGAACGGATGGCGGAACGTATCCCTCAGGGTGCGGGGACCTATGAATTCCAAGCCCAGTCTCAGTCCGTGGAACTCCAGGGCTGCGGCAACCGAACCGAGCCGGACCACGTGAAAGTCCCAGTTGGTTTTGAAGTCCCTGTCGTTGCTGCCCGGCATGACCACCGTCGTCGTGCGGGTGTAGCCGGCAGCGTAGGCCGCATCGGCCGTGTCCGCGAAACCCCCAGTCAAGTCCCCTGCCAGAACCGCCTCGGGGCCGGTATACCGGATCGACAACATGACGATGCCGGGCACCAGATTGTGGCTCTCGAGGATGTCCTGCACCTGGGACGCACCTAGTTCCTTCAGTTCGGAGCCTGCGATGTCCACACCTTCAAAACCATGTTTCCGGGCCGCGGCACAGGATTCCGCGAAACCAAGGCGGTGCCCAAGCATGTTGGGATTGAGCGATCGATACATGCACTGACTGTTCCTTAAAACTTGTTGGTTTTCAGGTAATTCGCTCTCGGTTGATAAGGGTTTGCAGTCCCTTGCAACTCGAGTCCGGGTGGAGCAGTCCCCACCGCGGCCGGGTCGAAACCGGCAACAGACTACCCCATGCCTTGCGCTCCCCTTGCGGTTAACCGGCGAACCTGACGACCCGCGACCGTGCGTCCGTCGTTCGATCGATTGCGATGCATGAGCATGGTCAAGGTCATGTGCCCGCGGCAGGAAACCTTCCTGCCGTGTGATAGTAGCGGAACATCCGCTACCGGCTTGGCACATCCAAGCCGCGCATGCTGTGACGGTGGGTTCACAGCGAACCCCTTGATGGCATTGGCCCTCCTCTTCATCATCAGGTTGCCACAAGGGGCAACGCAACAGGCGGCTTGTTCAAGCTCCAGTTCACCAACTTGCACGGGTAATCCTAACGGAAGACCCGCCACCGACGTAACAATCGGTCCGGTCCGCAGTTGAACATTGGGACACACCCTCATGCCGAAGCCACCACCGACCGACGGTTGTGGAAGGGATCGAGGGCCCGCCCCTTTTCCTCCCGGAACTGGCTTGTGTACAAATGGTGGTAGTAGCCCCCGGCCGCCAGCAACTCACTGTGCGTGCCCATCTCCTCAATCCCACCACCACGTACCACCAGAATCCGATCCGCCTGGCGGATCGTGGACAGTCGGTGTGCTATCACCAGGCTGGTGCGGTCGCGCAGGACTTCGTTCATGCCTTGTTGAATTAGCGCCTCGGTCAGGGTGTCGACCGAGCTTGTCGCTTCATCCATGATGAAGATGTCCGGCTGCGCAAGGATGGCCCGGGCAATGCTTACCAGCTGCCGTTGGCCGACACTGAGCTTGACCCCTTCCTCTCCCACAATGCTCCGATAGCCGTCCGGGAGGTTCGCAATGAAGGCGTGGGAGCCGGCCAAATGCGATGCAGCCAGAACTTCGTCGTCCGATGCTTCCAATCGACCGTACCGGATGTTCTCCTGAATCGTTCCAGAGAACAAGTGCGGTACCTGAAGCACCATCCCGACACGGGACTGGACCGAGCGCTGTGTCAGCGTGGCCACGTCCCGGCTTCCGATCGAAATCCGGCCGCGCTGTGGCTCATAGAAGCGGCAAATCAGGTTGACCAGTGTCGACTTGCCGGCCCCGGTCGGTCCCACCAGAGCCACCGTTTCGCCATTTCCGATGGTCAGGCACAGGTCGGTGAACACCGGTACATCGCTGTCGTAGGCGAAATCCACGTGACTGAACTCAATGTCTCCCTGCATCGATGTTGCGTTGACGGCATCCGGCGCGTCGACGATTTCCGGCTTGGCCCCAAGCAAACTGAAGACCCGTTCGCCACAAGCCATGGCCTGCTGCATTTCGGCGAACACCCTTGACATCTCTTCGATCGGCATCAGCATGAACGCGATATAGGAAACGAAGGCCTGAATCCCGCCGATCGTGATGTCGCCGAGTTGAAACTGCCATCCACCGTATCCGATGATGGTACCAACGGCCAGGGCTGCCACAAGCTGGACGGAAGGCAGGAACAGAGCGGACAGGAACGCGGCCCGGTAACTGGATCCGAACATCTTCAGGTTGAGTTCGTTGAACCGCTCCGAATTCAGTCGTTCGCGCGCCAGGGACTTGACCACCCTGACTCCCGTCAGCATCTCGTTGTACTCGCCGGTCAGGCGACTATTGGTACTTCGGACATGCCGGTACGCCCGTATGATGCGCGTCTGAAACCGCAGCGCGACGAAGAACAGTATCGGAATGACCGCGGCCATGATCAGGCCCAGCTTCCAGCTGATGGCCACCATGAAGCCCAGGGATACGAAAATGCTGGACAGGCCCCAAAACAGATCCATGAAGCCCCACGAGATCATTTCGCCGATGCGCTTGGAATCGGACGTCAAGCGAGCCATGAGCCACCCTACGGGGGTCCTGTCGAAGTAGGACAGCGACAACTGCTGCAGTCTGTCGAACATGTCTCGACAAAGGTCGTAGCGGATCAGCTCCCCGAGGTACCCTGCTCCCAGAATGAATCCCACAACCGGGATGCTGAACGAAGCAAACACCACTCCGTATTGGACAATCAACCCCGTGACATGCGGCCAATCTCCTGCCATCAGCCCTTCGTCCACAATCCGTTTGGTGAGGAAGGTGAGATAGGCCTCCTGCACCGCAATCGCCAGAGTGGACGCCAGGTAGACCGCCACCCACCGCTTATGGCGGAGTTGGAGCCGCAGTAGCTGGACCAGCGTCCGGCCGTCGAACGCGGTTTCGAATTCCTCTTCCTCGAAGTACTGTTCGGTCATATCGTTCGACCATTGCTACTGACAGGGTCGCACATGCCGACCCCGTTTATCCCGGCGTGCGGAAGCGATTCGGAAGCGACAGTCGCCTTCCACAACTCGTCCTGCAACTCGCTTTCAATATCAGACTGGATGCGGAACACATCCCGGTACAGACCATCCCGGTCCTTGAGCTCATGATGGCGCCCGTGCTGGACAATGCGGCCCTTGTCCAGCACCAGGATCTGATCCGCATGCATGATCGACTGGATGCGATGGCCGATGATGAAGGTGGTCCGATCCTTCATCAACGCCTTCAGGGCTGCCCTGATGTGCCCCTCCGTCGACACATCCACCGATGAAAGGGCATCGTCCAGGATCAGGATGCGCGGATTCTTGAGCAGCGTGCGGGCGATCGTCACACGCTGCTTCTGGCCGCCCGACAGGGTGACGCCCTTCTCCCCCACGAGGGTTTCGTACCCGTCCGGAAACGCCTGGACCACATCGTGGATGTGCGCAACACGAGCCGCGGCGTAAAGGGTTTCATCATCGATTTCACCCTGGACGCCCATGAGCATGTTGCGGCGAATGGTAGTGGAGAAGAGAAAGGGATCCTGTTGGACGATGCCGATGTGCCTCCGCAGCCAATCGCGCGGCAGTGTTTTCAGGTCGTGCTCGTCGATCGTGATGCAGCCCTGTGTGAATTCATAGAACCGCGGAATCAGGGATACGAGCGTGGACTTGCCGGAACCCGTGGGTCCCAGCAGCGCGACGACCTGGCCGGGCCGGGCAATGAACGATACATCTTCGAGCACCGCGGGAGACCGGGCGATTGTGGCGGTCCCCAGGTCGTCGACCCCGCCTGTTGCTTGGTAGGCAAACCCCACGTGCTCGAAACGGACCTCTCCCTCCATGCGCTGCGGCGGGAGGCTGGTTCGTTCACCGGCCGCCTCGCGTTCCTGGCGCACCACGGCCATGATGCGGGTATAGGACACCCAACCGGTGGACACCCTGGTAATCACCTGCCCCAGGTTGCGCACAGGCCACATGAACTGGCCCAGCATGGCAACGATCGCAAGATAGGAACCAAGCGTCAAGTCCCCGGCCAGCACGGCCCGCGCGCCCAGATACACCGACAACACCATCTGGGCGGCCACCAGCAGGTCGGTCCCGGACCAGAACACCGCATGCAGGTTGTTGAGCTTCAGACCTTGGTCCTTGAGCCCGCGATTGTCCCGTTCGGTCATTCGGATTTCGTAGGCCTGACGCACAAAGGCGCGCACGACCCGAATACCACTGAGGTTTTCCTGCAGGCGGGTCGAGAGACGGGCCTCCTGCTGCTGTGCCAGGTCGTACCTGCTGCTGATCAAAGGGAAAAACCGGAACGAAGCCGCCAGGATAAACGGGACGGTGAGGGTGGACCACAGGGCCAGGCGCATATCCAGCAGAATCATTCCGTTCATGAACACGACAATCAAAAGGCCGGCACGCCCGATGCCCAACAGGGTGTTGGCAAACAGCTTGCGTACCGCCTCCACGTCGGACGTGGCCCGTTGGAGCAGATCCCCGGTCGCGTTGTTGTCGTGGAACAGGAATGGCAGGGCCTGCATGTGGTCGTAGAGGTAGCTGCGAATGCGGAAACAGGCACCCTCTGCGGCCTGCGCCGCCAAGCGACCCGCGCCGAAACTGCAGGCACCGGTCACCACCCCCAACAACACGAACCCGGCTGCATAGGCAGGAAGCGGCCAGCTTCCATTGCCCATCAGGCCGTGGTCCACGAAGTCCCGCAACAGAAACTGGCTGGCAGCCCTGGCCAAGGCTGCCAAGCCCAAACTCAGGATCGCGATTCCGTACGCGAGTCGATATCCCGTGATCAAGCGCCACAAGGCTACGACGCGATGGGAGTGCGCCGTCTGCTTGAGGTCAAAGTCGTTGGCGCGCAGCAGCCTTTGGGCTCCGGCTCCGCCAACTCCAACTGAAGTAACCGACATCGTCAATCCTGCCAACCAGGCTCCCAAACCTGCGGGGAACGGGTGTCCCGCCGCGCAACAGAGCGGGAGGTATACCAAAGCCGCCCTCCAAACGCAATATTTCCGTACAAAAAACAGGCCCGCCGATTGCAGCGGGCCTGGTCCAAGCCTGTGGATTTGCCACGCGGGTGCGCGGCAGCGGACACATCCATGGGGGAGTGATCCCTAGAGGTTGCCTGGTATTGCCGTCCCGACTGTGACTCCGTTCAACGAACGCCGAGCAGCAGATCAATCAACAACTGGTCCAGCCGTTCGTACGGCTTGCCGCGGGCCCCCAACGCATCCCGGTCAAAGGAGTGTCGGCGGAGTTCGTTGTTGCGGCCGGCGTCGTATCCACCCTCAAGCCACACGGACATGGATCCATCGTCCGCCGTGCACTCCGCAATCAATGCCTGAATCTCGCTGTCCGCCGCGAACTGGCGGCTTTTGTCCTTCAGAATCAAGTAGGTCCGCATGCAGCCCCGGGCGAACTCCTTGACGTCGGCGAGATCGCTGGATCGATAGGCGTGGGCATCGAAGTGGCGAGGGTTGTCGTACCCGACGGACTCAAGGAAATGGACCACACTGAACGCCTGCTTGATGCTGTGGGAGCCAAATCTGAAGTCCTGGTCGTACCGGTCCATGTTCTGATCATTCAGATCAATGTGGAACAGCTTGTCGGCTTCCCAGGCCTGTGCGATGGCATGCATGAAATTGAGCCCCGCCATCTGTTCGTGGGCCATTTCCGGGTTGACTCCGACCATCTCCGGATGGTCCAGGGTTGCGATGAACCCGAGCATTGATCCCACCGTGGGCAGGTAGATGTCGCCGCGCGGCTCGTTCGGCTTGGGTTCCAGCGCAAAGCGCAGGTTGTATCCCTGGTCGAGCACGTAGTCGCACAGATAGTTGATGGCATAGCGGAAGTGCCGTCCCGAATCAACCGCGCACTTGCCCACATCGGTTTCCGTTCCTTCGCGACCGCCCCAGAACACGTAGGTTTCCGCACCCAATTCGACACCAAGATCGATGGCCGCCATGGTCTTTTGCAGCGCATAGGCGCGCACTTCGGGATCGCTGCTGGTAAAGGCGCCGTCCCGAAACACCGGATGGGTAAACAGATTGGTGGTTGCCATGGGCACCACAATCCCGGTTTCGTCCATGGCCTTGCGGAAGTCCCGCACGATGCGATCCCGTTCGGCAGCGGTGGCATCGATGGGCACCAGGTCATTGTCGTGGAAGTTGACGCCCCAGGCACCAACCTCGGCCAGCATATGGACGATTTCGACCGGTGTCACCACCCCGCGGACCGGATCGCCGAACGGATCGCGGCCGATGTTGCCCACAGTCCACAATCCAAAAGTGAACTTGTCCTCCGCCCGGGGCATGTACTGGTTGCTCATGTTGGGTTGTATGTCTCCTTCAATAAGCCGGCCAGGCCGAAGCCTGGCCGTCCTGGCTAAGCAACAGGCGACCCTTACCGGCCGCCCCACCGGGCAGCCTAATAGGCGCAGTCCACCTGTCGCCGGGTCTCGGCCGACTTCAGGATGGCATCGCAGATGACCGCATTCCGGTAGCCGTCCTCGAAGTCGGCCCCGATCGGAGCCACATCCCGGTCGTTCACAATGCAGTCCAGCAGATGGGTGATTTCGTGCACGAACGTGTGCTCCCACCCGATGATGTGCCCTTGCGGCCACCAGTTCTCCCACCAGGGATGGGTGGGCTCGGACACAAGCACGTTGGTGAAGCCGCTGGTATTCGGGTCCTTGTCGTTCCAAAAAATTTGAAACTCGTTGAGACGCTCCAGGTCGAAGGCCACAGAACCCTTTTCGGCATTGATCTCAATGCGCTGGCCGTTTTTGCGGCCCCCGGCGAACCTCGTGGCTTCCACGGTACCCAAGGCACCGTTCTCGAACTCCAAAAGCGCGGCGAAGGCATCGTCCACATCCACCTTGCCCATGGTGCCGTCATCCCACGGCCGTTCCTCGATGAAGGGTCGGGTCATGCCGGACACGCTCTTGCCATCGCCGACCAGGTAGCGGGCC
>JAPPAJ010000232.1 GCA_026705565.1 Caldilineaceae bacterium
AACCACCTGAATACCCAGACCATGTGCAAAACCTGCTTCGAAATAGACCCCGCCCCGTGCACCATCAGAACCACAAGTGAAGTCAGCTACCACAAAACGTGATTGGCGTATCGCGTCGATGATACGGTCATCCACCTTGCCCAGGAAATGCTCCCTATCAACCCGGTAGGGTTCGTAACCTGCCGCCTCGATCGCGGGCATGAACCCTTGGTCATACGCTTCTTCCATGCTGGTGTCAAACCACATAGCCACAAACCCTTGCCGACCTTGGCCTTCAGTCCTTTCCTGAGTATCGATGTGCATACGGGCCGAGAAATCCACAGACATAAGGTGCCATCCTCTGGAGCCCATGGTGCGGTTCGTATGAATCCATCCCTGGTTATGGGCATGCATCCATAACTCATTCATCTCCTCATCGCTTTTGCAACCGCCGGCGGCCAGCAACTTGTCCCAATCGGTGGCCTCTCGCGCGTCATACTGACGGATCAGTTCACGCAGAAATGAGAGTAGCCGATCCGAGGAGGAGGGAGCCTGATCCCGATGTGTCTCCACCCATGACACGTCTAGGTCAGGAATCCTCTCAGGATCCGGCAGACCACCAAAGTGCTGACAACGGCGGTTGTAATCGAAAATCCAGTAACTCAGGTTCACTTTCTGTTGGTCCGACAACTGGTGAAGTAGGGGAATGGCGTCCGCCATCACCTTGAAGAACCCACCTGCGCGCGGCGAGTGACAAACTGGTTGGAACGGTCCGACTTCCTGGAAGTAGCGAATGGGATTCCAGATTGGGCAAAGCAGTGATGACATGGATGTCTCCGACACAAATCCAAGGTAACCGCGACCGGCGAAGCCCGGTGCCAAAGTATGGTAGTTCTCCAATACCTGAATCTGGATGATCGTAGATGCCTCGAACCTACGTGCACGCGGTCTTCCACAGTCCCCGTGTCCAACTACAGGGCTGAGAAGCCGAGACTACCTGTCCAGTTTTCCGCTTTTGCGTCACTCGGACGGAACAGCTCATTCGGGGTGCACATGCACCGTCACCGATACCAGTCGCCACAGCCAGCGCGGCAGCCAAGAACGCCGGGTACGGGTATCCGGCTTCGACGGCCTCGGAACACCAAGGTGGAAGCGGTAACTCGAATATTCGTTGCTCCAGAACACACACTCGGCGAAGCGGTCTATGACCTGCGTCCGAATCCAGTCTGCGGGTTTCGGGAACAACACGCGGGCTTCCGTCTGCCAGGTCTCCACCAGTTCCGGCTCGGGTTTGGAATTCAGGTTATGCTGCCCCCACACGAACCACTGGGATTCCACATAGGCATTCTCGAACGCCTGACGGTCCCGGTCCCATGTCTCAAACAATTGTCGTCCATCCATGTCCATGATCAATTTTCCTGCCCTCCTGGGCATCAAGTTCATATTGATGAACACAACTTCATGAAGGGATTGTCTGCGCGAAAGGCCTGCGGTTCCACATCTGCCGCTGTCTCCGACAGACACAAGGGGAAACGCAAAGTCGCAGGGTAGCGGTGAATCGGAACTATCCGGTTCCAGTTCCAAGCGTTGGCCGCGACCAGTCGGTATCGAAAAAATCTGGCACGGATAGTTTTGCAAGGCCTAGGAACAAGGGCCTGGTGGTAAGTGAGAACCGTATCCTGGTGGGCCTCAACCCGTCCAATGAAGAGACCTAAGCTGAATTTGAGGCAGCCGACAGCTGTTGTTCCTGATGCACGTACGGCTGGTGACCGCTGATACGCCACACATGTGGCACTTCCGAGCCGATGACTGCATCAAGCATACAGAGGCAGCCACACACTCATCTGCCCAGGGTCCCGATTGTTCCACGTAAAGTAGGGGATCAAGGTAAGCGGTATGGGCAACGGGTCCACATCCTCCGCCTCAGTGTAAAGAGGACCGGTAACCGCCGGCATATTCAGCCCTTGTCCCTGCAGGACAACCGTGTCCCCCAAAGGACCCTGTTCTCGGTGTGGGGTGAAGTCGGTGGTCCGTGGCACGTACAGATCGGTGATGTCATCGATGCCGGTCAAATCGGCTGTCTCCGCACAGTACACTATGGGACCCCGAACAAATGCCACCTGATTGCGGGCCTCCTCCACCTTGGGGTGAGCCTGGAGGCAGCGTACCCGCAGAGGTAGCTGAAGTGCGACGCGATCCCCTTCCTGCCACTGACGCTCGATGCGACAGTAGGTACCGGGCTCCACCTGCGGACCCGGTGCACCATTGACGGTGACCGTGGCACCGCGGGCCCAGGCCGGAATACGCAGAAGCAGGGAGAAGGGTGACCCGGGTGCCTCCGTCACCGTAAGCTCAACCGTCCCGTCCCAGGGATATTGGGTGTCCTGACGCAGGGCGACCGGCCGGCCATCGCCCAGATCCGTGCTGACTTCACTGGCACCGTAGAGGTTTACCCACAATTCCCCGGCCGCCCTGCCGTAGGCCCATTCATGCAGCGAGACCAGGGTACGCAGCACGTTGGGGGGACAGCAGTAGCAGTGGAAGTCGGCCCAGCGCTCCGTGTAGTCCTGGCTCAGCAGCACGTGTTCTTCCCCGTACCAGCGCAGGGGATTGGTGTAGCAGAAGCGCAGACCGTCCAGGCTCATGCCGGATAGCATGCTGTTGTACAGCACCAGTTCCATGTTGTCCGCATACTGGACTTCACCCGTCAGGCGCAGCATGCGCAGGGACCACATGGCTTGGGCAATGTTGGCACAGGTTTCGTTGTAGGCAGTGGCGTTAGGCAGGTGGTATTCCAAGCCGTAGGCTTCGTGCACATCACTCCGGCGGGGGACAGGCGTGGCCAGTTGGCCATTGGCGGATCCGCGGGCATGAAAGAGTTCGGGGCGCTGGGAGGTGCCGTGGTGCAGGGCCGCCGTGCCACCGGTCACGTAGCTCTTGGTGTCCACGACGTTGCGCCAGATTCGGGTCAGTGCGTCCTGCAGGGCCGGATCGGAACGTTCCGCCAGTACATCGGTGGCCCCGCTGTACAGGTACGCGGAGGTCACGGCATGGCCCACCGCCGTGGTTTCCTGCCGCAGGGGCATGTAGCTCTGATTGACATCGGAGCCGCCCTCCTGCGATCCGCGCATGTCCACGAACACCCCGGCTAGCTCCAGATACCGGGTGTCGCCGGTGGCGCGGTAGAGATCAACACAGCCCATGATTTGCGAGGGATTGAACCCAAAATGGGCCAACGCCGGAGGACGCGGAACAAACAACTCGTACAGGTAGTCGCCCAGCTTGCGGGCCACCGTCAGAAACGTTTCGGAGCCCGTGACGCGGTGATGTGTCACGGCGGCGGTCAGCAGGTGCCCCATGTTGTAGAGCTCGTGGTCATGCAGGTCCGTCCAGCGTTCCTTGTCGGTCAACTGGATTTGGGTGCTGATATACCCGTCCTCCTCCTGTGCCGCGGCGATGTTCGCGATGTGGGTTTCCAGTGTGGCGCGGGTCTGCTCATCCCGGGTAAAGGCGTAGACGTGGGTGAGGGCTTCCAACCACTTGTAGCAGTCGCCGTCACTCCACTTGGTACCCTCGTGTGCACCGGTCTGCTGCCCTGCCGCCTTGGGGAAATTGTGCAGGGAGGCACCGTGGGGCGTGGTGTTTAGAATCTCCTCCATGGCTTGGAGGGCACTGTCGCGGCAGAGCGCGAAACGTTCGCCCCAGAAGCCTTCGCGCCATTGGGCCTGTCCGGTGGACAAGGGATGAAACCTGAGACGGAGACTGTCGTGCATGCCGGAATGTTCCATTGGACCGGGTGAAAGGATGGACAGGACAGGAACAGGCGAGTAAAGGGTTGCTGGTGCCGGGGATCACTTGAATCCCTGGTAGACGACCCCCTGAATAAAGATGCGCTGGGCAAAGAAGAAGACCAGGATCACCGGCAGCATCACCACCAGCGATGCAGCCATGAGGTAGTGCCAGTCGGTGCCGTAGTTGCCCTGGAAGAACCGGAGACCCAGTGCCAGCGTGAACTTGTCCTTGTCAAAGAGGTAGATGAGCGGATAGAAGAAGTCGTTCCAGTGGAACTGAAACGAGAAGATCGCCACCGCGGCCAAGGCCGGTTTGGACAGAGGTAGAAGGATGCGGAGGAACACCCCGAACTTGGAACAGCCATCGATGGTGGCGGCATCGTCCAGTTCGAAGGGCAGCGTCATGTAGAACTGGCGCAGCAGAAACACGAAGAAGGGCACGGCAAAGAAGGACGGCACGATCAACGGATAGAACGTGTCTTTCCAGCCGAACACCCGCGTGAAAAGGATGAAGGTGGGAATCAGCGTGACCTGCCGGGGCAGCATCATGGTGGCCAACACCACAATGAAGAGGGTGTTGCGAGCGGCCCAGCGCAGGCGCGCGAAGGCATAGGCCACCACGGCCGACGATACCAGTTCACCAGCCACCGACAGACCGGTGATGATCACCGTGTTGAGCAGGAAGATCTCAAAGGGCAGCAGGGTCAGCGCTTCCACATAGTTTTGCCAGAGAAACTGTTCCGGAATCCATTCGGGAGGGAAGCGGAACACCTGCGAACGGGTCTTCAGGGATGTGGACAGCATCCACACCAGCGGCGCCAGAATGAACACACTGCCGGTGCCCAGCACGCCGTAGGCCACGATGCGGTGAATCAGTTGGGTGCGTCGCTTGCCCAAGCCTGTGGATGCAGGGGGCGCCACGGCCATGCTGTCCGCCGTGTTCATGTTCGCTGCGTCTCGGCCTCGTAGTACACCCAGGCCGAAGCCGTACGGAAGAGGAGCAGGGTCAGGGCCAGGATGCACAGGAACAGGATCCAGGCCAGCACCGAGGCGTACCCCATGTTGCGGTATTCGAACGCCTGGCGGTACAGGTACAGCATGTAGAACAGGGATGCATTGGCCGGACCGCCATCGGTCATGATGAAGGCCTGGGTGAAAATCTGCATCGAGGAAATGACACCCATGATGAGCTGGAAGAAGATGACCGGGCTCAGCATGGGAAGGGTGATGTGCCAGATCCGGCGGAAGGCCGTGGCACCGTCTATCTCAACCGCCTCGTACAGATCGGTGGGGATGCCCTGCAGGCCGGCGAGATAGATGACCATGCCGCCGCCGACACCCCAAAGGCTCATGATGACAAAGGAGGGTAGGACCCAGGTACGGTTACCCAGCCAGTTTGGCCCTTCGATGTTGAAGTAGGAGAGGAAGAGATTCAGCAGCCCGAAATCCGGCGAGAAGATCCAGCGCCACAGCATGGCCACTGCGACCCCCGCCAGGACGGCGGGCAGGTAGTAGACGGTGCGGATCACCGACTGGCCCCGAATGTTGGCGTTCAGCAGCATGGCCAGGATCACTCCCAGCACCAGGTGCAGTGGGATCGCCATCAGTGAGTAGAAGAGGGTGATGCGCAGCGAATGCAGGGACAGGGGATCATCCACAAAGAACTCGCGGTAGTTGCCCCAGCCAACCAGGAGGGCAGGCGAGATGAGATCCCAGTCGTACAGCGACAGGATGAGGGACGCGATCATCGGCCCCAGGGTGAAAGCCAGGAAGCCGAGCAGCCAGGGCGAGGCCATGACCCAGCCCAATATGGCTTCCCGGCGCCGAAAGGTCAGGCCGCTCAACATGACTGAAGAGAATTTACCCTGTCAGTCGGGATGGGATGCTGTGGTGTTCCCGGCGCACCGCCGGGACGACACGCCTCCAGGCCGTAGCAGCGCTGGAGGCGTGTCATGTCGAGGACAGAAGGCTGTAGGGACTACCGCCACTGGCCTTCCTGGATTAGCGGGTCAACCGCTGCCTTGATCCGATCCGCCACAACCTTGGCATCCCGCTCCTCACCATTGAGCAGCAGATCAACCTCAGCCTGCATGGTACGCGACACCTCGTTGTAGTTGGTGAGCACCGGATCCGGAGCCACAAAGTTGCGCACCGAGTCCACCATCACCTGCTTGTTCTGGGGCGGACGAGTGTCGGTCAGGAAGTACGCCTGCTGTGCGGACAGGGTCGTGCCCTGCAGACCGCCGTCCTGGATGATCTTTTCCATGGCGGGGCCATTGAAGTACTTCAACAGGTTCCAGGCGCAGTCCGGGACCTGGGTGGTCTTGGGGATCACCAGGGGAAAGTAGTAGACATAGTTGGCCCGCCCGCCGGGACCGCTGGGATAGTGGCCCAGCGTGACCTCGTAGTCGACATCGTGGAAGTTGGGGAAGGACCAGCTACCGTTGTTGATGATGGCCAGGCGGCCGGTGTGCATCAGTTCGACGGCACCCAGGTCCTGCATGACATCGAAGCGCGGCGCGAATCCGTACTTGTGGATTAGATCGGCATAAAACTGCAGGCCTTCCACGGCACCCGGTTCATTCAGGGTGCACTCGGTGGGATAGAACGGATCGTCCACAAGCTGGCCGCCGAAAATGCGTACCCAGATTTGCCAGATGACACTCCAACTCGTCACCTGATAGGCGTACTGGGTGGTATCGCCGTTGGCATCGCGTTGGGTGACGGCCTCACACATGTTGAAGAAGTCGTCCACGGTCCAACCGGGATCGTCCCACTGGTTTGTGGGCACCTGCGCACCAGCTTCCTCAATCATGTCCTGGTTGCAGAACATGGCCACGGAGGCCACGTTGTCCGGCATGCCGTAGATACCCCCGTCGTGGGTATACGACTCAATGGCCAGGGCTGGGAATTCGTTGAGATCGTAGGAGTCGCGATCCACATAGGGCTTCAGGTCCAGCAACAGATCCTTGCTGAGGAACTCCGGCAGGTCGGCGATGCGAATGATGAAGAGATCCGGCGGATCATTGGCGGCCAGTCCAGCGTAGAGCTTTTCACTGTAGCCGGCATTCCAGCCCCCGGGCACGGAGGTGAAGTTGAGCTCGCAGCCCGGATAGGCTTCGTCGAAGGGAGCCAGGGCTTCTTCCCGAATTCCAATCAGGGGCGGACCGTCCCAGAAGAAGACAGTGACTTCCTGGGGAGCAGCTTCCGTTCCAGTTTCGGGGACTACCGCCGTACAGGACGCCAGGGCCAAACCGGCTCCGGCCATGCCCGACACCTTGAGAAAATCCCTTCGGGACACTTGTACCGCCTTCATAGAGGCCTCCTATTGGGTTTGATGTCTGCCATGGGTGCATGTCTTGTTGTCACCAGCAGGGAGGGCAGACCAAGCATCGATCCTAGCATAGGAAACTCCGGATTGATTCGGGGGGCTGTTGCAATAAGCGTGGAATTTAGTGTGGTGGTGCGCAAAGTGGCCCGGCGATAAGGTGCACCCCTCCACAACCTATACCGGACCCCGATAGTGACCATGGTGTCGTTACGTAACAAACCGTTCACCTACACCTATCCAGTCCTGACACTTGGCACTGGGAGGACATGGTCCAACAGACAGTGATCTACCCCGAAGAAAGCTGGAGGGGACCAGACTGTGACCATCCCGAAGGTACCACTGCCAACATTACGTCTACACCGTGATCGTGGATCCTGCGGAAGCGGCGGACCACAAGGGGCGCGTCCCGGTTCACGTCGTCCTCAAACCTGGAACTGAGCCATTGGGCCGTCGAAACGGACCTTGGCCCGCTCAGCCTCCACGTGGGCCACGTGATCCTGCTCTCGTGACTGGAACAGTGGCGGACTTGACTGCGCTGATCCTCACGGCATGGCAGACGTTGTTGGGAAACTTTATGGAACAGTAGAACCAGAGACACATTTACTGCCACACCCCAGACGTGCATCAAGCTCTGTTGCATTTGCCTTGAGTGCCGTGCGGGCCTCCATCAAGATCCGATCTGGCCATCAAGCGCAACTTTCAGGTTGTCTGGTCTGTGTATCACGACCTTCTGCAACAGCATCCACACAATCCTGCCTGGCAATATGGTCCACAAACCCCAGACTGCCTGCGTAAGCAACATATGTCGAATAATATTAACTTCTTGAACAAACTCGTCGTTGCCCAATATGGCTCCGGTCCAGGCTGCCACACCCAACTCATGCAGTATCACGAAGTCGAAGCCGACAAAGAGCAACACGATCCCTGCATAGATTGCCACCTCAGCCACAGCGCGATAGCGAAGCGTTTCCGACGCATCACGCTCCACAGCCACGAACAGCAACACTAGCAGAGACAGACCAGCTAAAATGTAGGACAGAGGCATCAGAGGAATCGAATCGACAATCTGGACTATGATCGCCGCCAACGTCGTCAGAAGGGCAAAGATGCCAAACTGAACACGACTCTCTCCGGGCACAGCGCGCATGTGCAGGATGCCAGCGAGCAGACAAACGAAAACGGTCCAGTGGTCGGACAAGAAATAAATTTGGACCAATACTCCGTTCACGAAATCAATCAAAATGTTCATCGAAATGCACCTCCCGTGCGGTACTTGTGTTGCCCACTGTTTACGGTTCTGAACCGACAAATTAGATTATATGCAATGCATTGCAGAATTTGCTCCATATGGCAACCTGTCAAAACACGCGGCCGGTTAGAATAGGTCCACTTGGCAACGGAGGAATCCCTGATGCACGGATGCCCTACCCCTCTGCCAGCTCGAGCACCTGGTGCACCCCCGGCACCAGTACCTGAATAGTTACCTGAACATGGAGCAGACCGTGAGAACTGTAAGATAATTTCTTGTTGCAGTACATCTCAGGCTCTCCACCGACTCCCCTGAACTTCGAGCCGAAGTTCAGGGGAGTCCAATTGGCAGTACCCACGGCGGAGGGTAGTCAGCACCGCGGCCGGTAATGCCTTCAGATGTAGTGACGTAGTCGCCAGTCGGCAAGCCCCGTCCTCCTCAAGCACGGCCAGAGAGTTTTCAATGTGTACGACCGGGCCCTTGGTCGTTGTGGTTGGACTCGCCATCCAGCGGGACATCCAACAGGGAACGCCACTCGCGCGGTGCCAACTGCACATCCAATAGGCGGTCGATCACATCCTCCGGGGGGCCTTCGGCCCGCCAACGCTCCGCGATTCGTTCCCGCAGCGCAGGTTCGGCATCGTCGGGCAGAACCCTGTGCAGCATGGCAATGGCCGTGTCCGTCCGTTCTTCCATGCGTGCATCGGTCTCGGGATCCCGCCAACGGTCCTGCCCTTGGTCCCACCACTGGAACTGCGACAGCGTGCGCGGGTTCGCCTGATGCAGGCGCAATTCCGTCCCACACACTTCGCTCCGCACGGTGATCGTCAGGAAGTCTCCATCGTCCGTCCGCACCAGATCCGGTGCATCCATCTGCTCGTACATACCATCCCGCGGCTGCCGGAAGAGCCGCAGATCCGGTGCCCACCCGAGATCGTCTCCCTTGGGCCGGGAACCCGCATTGCATACCAGGTACTCCCGGATGCCCAGCGCCGCGTACAGCCGCAGCTTGTCGTCGAAGTCCTGATCCCGAGACGTTGGCGACACGATCTCGACTGCCAACTCCGGTACGGGATCGCCTTGCGCAATCCGCAACACACGGGTCTGCGGCAGACGCGCCCCCGTCGGCAACACCAGCACATCGGGCCGCACCATCTCCTTGGAGCGGCCCCCGGCAGTACGCAGACCCAAGGCCTTCCCCAGTGCTTCGGGAATGTACAAATCCGGCTTGTTCAGTACGCGAACGACCTCAATGTCGTTGAACAGATCGCATAGTGCCGAAAACATGCGAGCCAGCAGAAAGAGATGCCATTCGTGTTCTGGACACACAAAGCCGTCCTGGTCGTATGCGTTGTGGTGTACGTCGAACGGGTAGTCGGGATCGGTGGTCCAGTCGAAATCGTACTCGTGGACCTCGTCGTAGACATACGCGGGATCGTAGTGGGCACACCTCTCCAGTTCGGCACGCCAGGCATCCGGATGGGCCAGCCGCCAAGCAATCCGCCGGGCGCGCGCGGCCAGCGCCGTAACCGCATCGGTGTCGCCGCGGCGGGCCGCTACATGCCAGTCCCAGGGCTCCTGTTGCGGTTCAACGCGACCATCGCTGGACGGAGCCTGCGTATCCGTCCGAACGTTCGTGGTCATCGCCATGGTCAAACTCGCCTGCCAAGACTGCCATCCTACCCATACCGATGAACCGATCAGCCGGTATGGACCACAGCCAACAGATTGTCGCAGTTGGGCTCGTCGCTGAGGCAGTAGCCACAGGGACAGTCGTTCAGACAACTGTCACGTAGACCCTTCGCCAAGATCGACCCATCTCAACGCATCGCTTGGGCCCCGCGCTGGAAATCGGACTTGCCGACCGTCCAAGGATCGAAGTCGGCTTGCGCGGCGCAGAGACTGAACAAGGTTCCTACATCCTGTCGCACACTTTCCAACAGTTCATCCGCCCCTACCTCCAAGCCTGGCGTTCCATAAACCTCCCCGCCGACAAAGGCTGAAAGCGCGTCCAAATTGGAGCGGAGCGAGAGGTCGGATACGTACTGCTGTGCCTCTTCAAGAAGTTTGCCCAATGGGTGCATGTGCGGGTATCGGTGACCAAAGGCCGCGATCACGGCCTTAAGGCCATGTTCCAACGCTCCATGGGCATATTCACCCACGCTGACCTCCCATTCCTCGGGCTGGGAGTAGTGATCCGAATTTGTGTTGTACAGAATTTCCAATGTGGTGAGATGTCGCCTGGCATGGAGAACCCGCTCCATGGATTCTCGACGGCGGTGTTCCGGAAGGCTCGGTTCACCGGGTTCGGACGGCGATCGGTATCGGTAGCCCATCGGCGTGATCCCCTCCCTTGCCGCATGGGCGGCCACATGGTTGATACCATGTGGCATTAAAGCAAAATGATCGGCTGCCAGCGGCACGATGTCGATGCTGACATGGTGATCGTATGCGCCTTCACTGGCACGTTTCGCCGCTTGGCGACAGGGATGGACGATGTCGTTGCTCGACCTGCACGACTCGTAAACCACCAGCAGATCAAGACCGGTGGTCGCTGCGCGCTCAGGAGCCGAACAGAATCACCTGTTCGACACCGGCGACCTGTGCGACACGGCAGGCATGTTCATCATGGTCGATGGTGGGAGTGACGATCGGAAAGACGTTCATGCGTCCATTGTTGCCCCGCGCGCAGAGGTCTCATGGTGTGTACGGGCAGACTGGGCCCAGATTCGCCTGAATCCGCGCGCGTTCGGACGACCTGTGGGACGAGGCGACCCCGGTGCATCCGCGGAACTCCGGCTCTTCCGGCTGCAGCCGGCCTGATTCTTTCCGCGAGTATGCATTGCTCACTTGAATTCCTGGTAAACGACCCCTTGAATAGAGATACGCTGGGCAAAGAAGTAGACCAGGATCACCGGCAGCAGCATCACCAGCGACACAGCCATAAGATTAGCGCCAGTCGGTGCCATTGTTGCCCTAGAAGAACTGGACGTCCAGCGCCAGCGTGAACTTGCCTTGTCAAAGAGGTAGATGCGTGGGTAGAAGAAGTCGTTCCAGTGGAGTTGAAACGAGAAGATCGCCACCGCGGCCAGGGCCGGCTTGGACAGGGGCAGAAGGATGCGTAGGAATACCCCGAACTTGGAACAGCCATCGATGGTGGCGGCATCGTCCAGTTCGAAGGGCAGTGTCATATAGAACTGGCGCAACAGGAACACGAAGAAGGGCACGGTGAAGAAGGACGGCACGATCAGGGGATAGAACGTGTCCTTCCAGCCGCGTGAACAGGATGAACGTGGGGATCAGCGTGACCTGCCGGGGCATCATCATGGTGGCCAGCACCACTTTTCCTGGGCGATGACAGCGTCGGAGTCTGATGCGGAATCGTAGGTCGAATTCAGTTGCTGAAACCTGTCCTTCAGCGCGCCACTTCTCATCCCCAGCTTCTCTGGCGCCTGATGGAACGCTGGCATGACCTGTACGTAACCGCGGGATCCGATTCTCACAGCCAGCACTCATTGCCTAGAGGGCTGGTGGGTGTCCTCGAGGCGCGGTTCAAGCCGCAGGTACGGCTGGCGCGGGGGGGTCCGGACGGGAGCGGGGGCTTAGACAAGAGGACATGTCGATGCAGGGCCCGAAGCCAAAATCAACGGAATTGAAACCGTGTCCCCACTCACTTCTTATGTGAGTCATAGTGATTTATTGTGATAAACTCGCGAATCTAGCTTCCCAGCTCACCGTACTACGCCGTGCGCCGAAGTTGGTTCCGGGACCACGTATCACACACTCAGCATGCCAAATCATGAATTTCTGTTCGCCCCCCCCCTCAATTTTTTGACAGAAACCGCATTCCGCAGCGTGTCCGCAATGGCGCCCTGCTTGCCTCCGTATTCCTGGCCTTAATCTGGGCCGGAACCACGCCGGTTCATGCCCAGTCCGACACGACAAACCCCACCATCTCGTCGATTGCCATCACCAGCGATCCTGACGACGACGTTTCCAGGAACCTTCGCATTGGCCTGTCGAGAGGAGACACGAATGGCCCCTTCCCGGTGAACCTAAATGCAAGAGGCGTCTATGGCATTGACGATACCGTCCGGATAACTGTGACGTTCAGTGAGGAAGTCGTTGTTACTGGCACGCCGCGCGTGGAACTGGACCTTGGCTCCAGGACAAGATTGGCGGATTACGAAAGCGTGGATGGACGTTCGGTGACGTTCGGCTACACGGTGGCGGAGGGAGACTCCGCCACCAACGGCATAGCTGTCGCTGCCAACAAACTGACTTTGAACGGCGGAAGCATTAAGGATGCAGCCGACAACAACGCAAGCTTGTCCCACGATGCGATAGCTCGTCAGTCCAGTCATCGGGTGGATGGTATTCGCCCGCGCCTGCAGCGGCTCGAAATAGCAGCCAGTTCCTGGAACGCCAACGATGTTTTCGGGCCCGACGCAGAAGTGATTATCTTTGCCGAATTCAGCGAGAAGGTATTCGCCAGCAATTTCGGCCCGGATTCGGTTTCCTTCACCACGGGCCCGGCACCTCAGTTGAGGCTGGACTTTGACGGCGTGGAGAAGGTAGCCACATGGCGGTCCAACCACGCGATTGGGGCCTATTTTTCCTACTGGACACAGGAAGGGGACTCAGACCTTGACGGCATAAAAATCGCCGCCAACTCAGTAGACCTCAACACGGGCTACTTCCGGGACGGAGCAGGCAATCGTGTTTCCGATCTGACCCATTCGGCGATAGGTGCCGCCTACGGAAACAGGGTTGATGCGTTGGCACCTACCATTTCCTCCATAGCCATCACCTCGGACCCAGGAGCGGACAACACCTATGGCACCGGCGACGAGATCGAAGTTACGGTTACCTTCAGTGAGAACGTAACAACCTCATCAGGCGTCACCCGTCGCCCCCGGCTTGAGTTGGACATTGGCGGCGAGGCGAAAACAGCCGACTACCAGAGGCGCAAGGGGCCCGCCGTGGTCTTTGCCTACAACGTGCAGGCTGGCGACTCCGATGAAGACGGAATTTCGATAAGCGCCAACAAGCTGCTGGTGAGGAACGGAGGGCGAATAGTGGATACAATGGGCAGCTTCAACTCTGCAGACCTGAGCCACGACGCTGTAGCCGCCGACCCGAACCACAAGGTGGCGGGCCCCTCGTCTTCCTTCACCCTGTGGGAAGCCAACGCCTCGCTACGGTACGATGAAAGCAAGGCGTCCACCCAGAACTGGTCCTATCTAGGCCAGTACAGGGTGTCGGGGGCGAACGGGGTGGTTACATGGTCGCTGTCCGGTGCTGATAGTGACGACTTTGTAATCAGCAACGTGGGAACTTTGAGATTCGCATCCCCGCCCAACTACGAAGCCCCCACGGACGCGGATGCGGACAATCTATACAGAGTGCGAATCCATGTCTCCGATGGGCAAAACGAGGCTTCGCGGCAGGTTACAGTGGTGGTGCTCAATCGAGCCTTCGATGACGACGAGGTGCCGGTCATCACCGGAACTGCCCAAGTGGGGCAAACGCTGACGGCTGATATGTCCCTCATAACGAATTCGGACAGGGACGCGACAACCTTCCACTACCGTTGGTTCAGAAGCAGCGACAACGCTGACGATACGGAGATTGAGGGTGCAAACAGCTCCAGCTATACCCTGACCGACGACGACGTGGGCAAATCCATAAAGGTGGGAGGGTACTCCATCCGCTGGCCTTACCGCGTATACATGCGGTACAGCGCGCCGACCGAACCGGTTGTGGCCGCGCGAGCGCGGTCGGCAGAGCAGCAATCCGCGGCGACCAACAGTGCGGCCACGGGTGCGCCGGCGATCAGCGGCACGGCCCGTGTGGGCGAGACGCTGACGGCGGGGACGTCGGGCATCGCGGACGGCAATGGGCTGACCAATGCGACGTTCGGCTACCAGTGGCTGGCGGACGACGCCGCCATCTCGGGGGCGACGGGATCGACGTACACCCTGGTGACCGCCGACGTGGGCAAGGCCGTGAAGGTGCGGGTGACGTTCACCGACGATGCGGGTTTCGGGGAGACGCTGACCAGTGCCGCGACTGCGGCGGTGGCGGCGACCAACAGTGCGGCCACGGGTGCGCCGGCGATCAGCGGCACGGCCCGTG
>JAPPAJ010000079.1 GCA_026705565.1 Caldilineaceae bacterium
TCAAGCACCTGTGGGTGCCCCTGGTGGTGCTGGGCACGGCCGGGACCGCCAGGGGCACCCACAGGTGCTTGAGCAGGTCCACGAACTTGGCCCAGCTCCACGCTTCCCGTTGGTATTCGGGCGAGAACAGGCCGCCCATCGTCCAGCCGAACCAGGACCAGCCGGCCCACATCAGGATCAGGGCCAGCAGGAAGTTGGGCGTCGCCTTGCCCAGAAAACCGAACAGCGTGACCAGGTAGTCGAAAAAGGAGTACTGGTGGGTGGCCGAGTAGACGCCGATCGGAAACGAGACAATCCAGATGAAGACAATGCTGCCCAGCGACAGGACCACGGTCCAGGCCAGCCGCTCCCAGATGATGTCGGCCACCGGCATCCCCCACTCGAAGGAACGCCCGAAGTTGCCCCGGAACACGATGTTGGAAATCCAGAGCAGGTATTGCCGGTAGAGCGGCCGGTCCAGGCCGTACTGCCGCGTGAGGCCCTCGATCAGGGCCTGGTCCACCTCCTCTCCGCTCTCCGCCATGCGCATCAGGACGGTGGTCAGGTAGTCCCCCGGCGGCAGTTGGATCAGGACGAATACCAACATGCTGATCACGAACAGCATGGGGATGAAGAGCAGGATGCGCTTAACGATGTATTGGGACATGGGGCGACGACCAGGTGACGAATCAGGAGGGCGGCGGCAGCCAGCGGTCGACCAGCCACAGCAGGGCCAGCGAACCGGCCGCCGCACCGAACCAACGGAGGCAGAACCGCTTCAGGCCGAGGTCGGGATCGCGGCCCAGGGCCAGGAGGCGGCCCATGGTCAGCACCACTGCCCCCAACCATCCGATTGCGCCCAGGACCAGCACGCTGTTGGATATCAGCATGGGCCGGGCCCGCGAGGCCACCTCCTGTTCGAAGTTGGCCGGGATCAGCCAGTGGCTGACGGCCCGCGTCAGTTCGTAGAGCTGCACGAACAGCACCAGCAGCAGTCCGCTGAGCAGAAGCCACAAGGCCACCGCACCCACCTGGCCCAGCCAGGGGAATCGCCGGTCCCGGTCCATCAGGCGGTGGGGGCGGAAACGCCCATGAGGTCCAGTTCGTCGGCCAGGTGGCAACGGACGAAGTGGTCCGTCCCCGCAGGGCGGAGTTCGGGTTCCTCCAGGCGGCACTGTTCCACGGCATAGCGGCAGCGGGGGTGGAAGAGGCATCCCGACGGGGGATTGGCCGGATCGGCCACTTCCCCTTCCAGCACGATCTCGTCCGCCTGGTTGCGGGGATCCGGCCGCGGCACGGAGGACAGGAGGGCTTCCGTGTAGGGATGCCGCGGCCGGTCGTACAGCTGGCCGGTCGGGGCGGATTCGACCACCTTCCCGACATACATCACGGCCACGCGGTCGCAGATGTGCGACACCACGTTGAGTTGGTGGGCGACAAACAGGTAGGCAAGCCCGAACCGGTCCTGCAGTTCCTCGAGCAGGTTGAGGATTTGCGCCTGGATCGAAACGTCCAGGGCCGAGACCGGCTCGTCGCAGATCACCATCTGCGGCTGCAGGGCCAGGGCCCGCGCGATGCCGATGCGCTGTCGTTGGCCGCCGGAGAAGGCGTGCGGGTACCGCGACATGTATTCGGGCCTGAGCCCCACCAGGGACAGCAGTTCGGCCACGCGCTGCTCCCGTTCCGAGCCTCGGATCCCATTGATGAGCAGTGGTTCGCCCACAATGTCGAGGACCGTCATGCGGGGGTTCAGGGAACCGTAGGGATCCTGGAGGATGATTTGCGCGTTGCGCCGCACCGAGAACATCTCGTCCTTGGAGATGTTGGCAATGTCCACCCAGCCCAGTTCGGGGTCGTTGAAGAGGATTTCACCGCCGGTCACTTCGTAGCCGCCCAGGATGCAGCGCGATGTGGTGGTCTTGCCGCATCCCGATTCGCCCACCAGGCCCAGTGTTTGGCCCCGATTCAGTTCCAGGTCCACCCCGTCCACGGCCTTAATCCAGCCGACGGTGCGGCGTAGGAATCCCTTCTGGATGGGAAAGTGCATGCGCAGATCGCGCACGCGCAGAATCGTGGTGTCCGCCTCGGCGTTCGTCTGCGCGGTCATGTGTACAGATGGCAGGCGGCCCGGTTCCGGCCCGCCTCGGCGACCGCGGGCAGAAGTTCCGGCACGGCGGTATCACAGGTGCCCGGCATGAACTCTGGACAGCGTGGATGGAAGGGACAGCCCGCGGGTCGGCTGAAGGGATCGGGGACCATGCCGGAAATGGGGTCGAGGCCGATGTTTTCGGCCGGATCCAGACGGGGCACGGAGCGCAGCAGGGCCTTCAGGTAGGGATGCCTGGGGGCATGGAACACCGTGTCGACATCCCCCTGTTCGACGATGTTGCCCAGGTACATGACCGCCACCTGGTCGGCCATCCGGGCCACCACGCCCAAATCGTGGGTGATGAAGATGATGGCCATGCCGAATTCCCCCTGAAGCCCCTTCATGAGCCGCAGGATTTGTGCCTCCGTGGTTACGTCCAGGGCGGTCGTGGGCTCGTCCGCGATCAAAATGCGCGGCCGGCCGATCAGGGCCATGGCAATCATGGCCCGCTGGCGCATGCCCCCGCTGAGTTCATGGGGATATTGGCTCCAGGTGCGGTCCGGATGGGCAAACCCCACGTGGGCCAGCATGTCCAGGACGAGCTCCCGGGGCTCGATGTCGTCTGCGGTCCGGTGCAGGCGGGCTGCCTCCGCAATTTGGTGGCCGATGGTGTAGACCGGGCTGAAGGTCGACATCGGCTCCTGGAAGATCATGCCGATCTCGCCGCCGCGGATCGCCCGCATGGCGCTGCCCTTCGGATTGAGGCCGGCCAGATCAACGATCTCCCCGCGGTCGGGATTCTCCCCGGACAACTGCAAATGGATGTGGCCATGCTCGATGCGTCCGGCCCGCGGGAGAATGCGCAGTATCGACTGTGCCGTGATGCTCTTGCCGCAGCCGCTTTCGCCCACGATGGCCAGGGTCTGGCCAGGGAACACGGACAGCGACACCCCGTCGACAGCCCGGACTGTGCCCTGCCGGACATGGAAATGAGTCTTGAGGTCCCGGATTTCCAACAGGGGTTGGTCGACGTCCATCCAAACTCGCCTCGCGCCGGTGGATTCCCCGTACCGGGTGCATGACCCCTTGCAGCCTGCTCGGCCGGGCGGACGGCGCGGGTCCCGGTTGCCAAAGAACCGGCGACCGGGACCCGCGAACAACTAAGCGGTCAGCGGCTATTCGTCGATATAGAGCAGTTCAATCAGCCACCAGCCGCCGTCCTTTTCAGGCAGGCGCAGGTTCTTGACACTGTTGTCGACCGCGGAGGCCGCGATGGCATGGCTGATGCCGGGCGAAGGACTGGTCATGACGTTCCACCAGTGGTTCTCCTCGTTGAGCGCCACCATCGCCTGGCCCAGTTCCTTGTACCGGGCGGTGCCAATGGGTTCGTCCTGCCACTCGTCGAGCATGCCGTACAGTTCCTGGATCACTTCCGGCGGCTCCTCGCCGGCTTCTCCGCCGGATTCCCACCAGTCGTACCAGGCAATGCCGGCCAGCGCACAGCAGGTTCGCCAGTGCCAGGGTGGTACCAGCCGGATGGGGAAGACCGCGTGGCTGACCGCCTCGGACGGACCGCCCGCGCCCCAGGTGCCGATATCCAGGTCGTTGGCCAGCAGGTGCTGGGCGTACAGGGCATGGTCCACCTGCTTGTACTTGACTTCGATGCCGACATCGCGCCATTGGCTGATGATGAAGTCCCACTCTCCGGCCCGGTGGCCTTCGCTGCCGATCTCCGTGAACAGGATGAACTGCTCACCGGTGTCCGGGCGCGTCCGCCATTCCTCGTTGGCGTCCCAGGCCAGGCCCAGTTCGTCCAGGAGCGCGTTGGCCGTATCCGGGTCGTACTCGACGTCCGTATAGCCCATCGTTTCCTCGCGGAAGGACCAGTCGGGCGGCGGCACCGCCTGCCGGGGTTCGGTCAGGCCCAGGTTGAACACTTGGTTGTAGGCCTCCCGGTCGAGCGCCAGCGACATGGCGCGGCGCCAACGCAGGTCGTTGAACAGCTCCTTCAGGAACGGATCCTTGCTGGTGTAGTTCCAGGCCCAGCTCACGCTGCCGCCCCAGTTCTGTCCGGGGTAGAGGCGGACCGTGTATCCGGCCGCCTCGGCGTTTTCCTGGAGCAGGGGATAGTTCGCCAAATCCGCCCAGGCTCCGCCGAAGTTGTAGTCGCCGGTGATGGCCTTGGCCTCCAGGATTTCCCGGCTGCCAACCAGAACGCGTTCGTAGTAGTCGATGTAGGGCAGCTGGTTGCCGTCCGAGTCCACCTTCCAGTAGAAGGGGTTGCGCTCGGAAAGGCGGGTGCCCACCGAGTCCAGGGGCCCGACGATGTATGGGCCCAGGATCGGGCGGTCCGGGCCGTAGATGATGAAGGCGCGGCCGGCGTAGTGGGCCAGGAACGCCTCGTACCACTCGGCGAAGCCTTCGTCCGTGGCGACCGCCGCGGCGTTGTCGCTGTAATCCGGATGCCAGGTGGTCAGGTAGGCCTTGGGCGCCCAGGGCTGCAGGCTGGACAGACGGTCCGCGATGGCGGCGTAGCGGCTGCTGTACTGCAGGCTGAACGTGTAGTCGTCGATTACGTTGAGGACCATCGGCTCCCCGTCCGCCGACTTGAAGTAGGCCGGAATGGAGGGGGTCAGGGTCTCGTTCAGCATGATGTCGTTCCACCAGAAGGCGATATCGTCCGTGGTCAGCGCGTTGCCGTCCGACCAGCGGACCCCTTCCCTGAGGTTGACGGTGAGTTCGGTCAGATCGTCGTTGACCGACCAGGCCTCGGCGATGTTTTCGGTGAAGACGCGGTCTGCCAGATCAAACGTTGCCAGCGACTCGTTGACGTAGCCGCCGCCGTCGCCCCATTCCGCACCGAAGGCGTCATAGTTGGGGTCGATCGCCATGACCGCCAGCGTCCCGCCGTACTTCCCGATGGCCTCGCCCAGGTCGGCCCGCGGTGTGATCACCACGGGGTTGAGCGGCAGGCGCTCGTCCACCGGAGGCAGCGTGCCGTCCATGACCCGTTGGTTCAGCATGGGGGACTGGTTGTAGCGGGACTCCGGCATCGCGTCCTCCATGGGGGCCGGCTCCGGTGCCTCCGCTTCTTCCGCCGGGGCTGCATCTCCGCAACCCGCCAAGAGCAGTACAAACAAGACAGTCACAATCAAGGGGGGCAGGCCCCGTATGCGTCTGAAGGCCATTGGGCACTCCTTACTTTGTTCTTCGATTGGGTTCGGGATGGCCGCCATCCGGCCAGACCGGAGTGTATCACCGCCTTGAAACGGCCCGGTGTTCAGCCGTGACGAGCTTGCAGACGGCGGCAATTCGCGGGGTCTACGCCAGTTGACGCTGGACCAACCGGCGAAAGATGCCCTCTGCGGAACTGAGCTCTTCGAAGGTGCCCTGCTGCACGAACCGTCCGGCGGAGAGGACGTAGATGCGGTCGGCCCGGCGGATGGTGGAAAGTCGGTGGGCGATCACAATGCGCGTGGCGGCGAGGCTCTCGATACCAGCCATGACCCGGGCTTGACAGGCGGCGTCCAGCCAGCCGGTGGCCTCGTCCAGAAAGACGATCCGCGGATTGCGCACCAGGGCGGAGGCAATCCGGATGCGCTGGACCTGGCCCCCGGAGAAGGTGGAGGCATTGTTGTTGACCATGGTGAACAGCCCCATCGGCATGTCGTCGATGTCCTTGTCAACATCGGCCAGGCGGGCGGCTTGGTAGGCGTCCTCGATCGTCAAGTCATTTCCCATGCCGATGATGTTGTCGAGGATGCTCCCCGGCTGCAGGGCGCCCTCCTGCATGACGACACCGATTCTGCGTCGGACCAGGTGCCGATTCAGGAGGGCAAGTTCCCGGCCGTCGTAATAGACGCTGCCCGAGACGGGGTCCTCCAAGCCCAGGGCCAGCCGCATCAGGGTGCTTTTGCCGGACCCCGATTCGCCGACGATGGCGATGAATTCGCCGGGGCCGGCACGGAAGGACACGTCCTCCAGGATCAGAGGGCCATCTTCGACATAGCGGAAGCTGACGTGGTCGAAACGGATGTCGCCGCCCAGCTCACCGGGATCGGCCGCGGCCAGGTGGCGCTCGGGCAGGGCAGCCAGGATCGGCTTCACCTGCTCGTAGCCCGGGAGGATCGCCGCGATGGCTTCAAAGGAGCGGCTGAGGCTCGTGACGGCGGCGTAGAATGTCATGGAGAGGGCGTACACGACCAGGAAGTCGCCGATGTCGATGCGGTCGGGGCCGCCGGTCAGGGCCGCGGCGAACAGGGCCGCGCCCACCAGGGCGGGCAGGGCGGCGCCGAAGGCCACCAGGTGCTCGTTGTAGCGGGCGACCTGAATGCCGGCGAGATGCTGCTCGCGGTACCCGCGGGCCCAGGCGGCAAAGGCTGAAGCCTCGGCGCCGGCGGAGCGGAGCTTGCTCATGCCGTTGATGAACTGCAACAACTCTCCCGCCAGACGCCGCGACACCTCGTAGCGACGCCGCAGTGGCGCCAGTTGCAGGAGGCCGAAAACTGCGGTGACGCACAACATGCCGAAGGCCATCCCCAGGCTGATGAGGGCCAGGGTCGTATCGTAGAGGAACAGAATGGCCAGTGTCGGCAACAGGAAGACAAGGGACAGCAGGGCGTTGGCCACAACGCCCGAGAACTGATCCCGCATGGCCTGGAACACCATCATCCGCACGGCCAGTTCACCCGCGGTGAAGTTTCGGAAAAAGTCGGGACGGAGGCCGAGCAGGCGGTCCCAAGCCGCCGCTGCCAGGCGCGACGCAGACCGCCCTTCCAAGCGCATCAACGCCGAACCCTGGAGTATCTGAAGCAATACCCCGACGAGGCCGAAGGCGCCAAGGCCAATGATGATCTGGATGTGCATGCCCAGGGCAGCTGCCGGTAGGACGGTGTCGGCCAGTATCCCCACCGCGATGGCCGGGACCTGCAATGCCAGGCTGGCCATCAGTCCGGCGACGGCGAAGCGGCTGAAGTCCATCCGGACACCCATGGCAGCCAGCCTCAACAATCGTCTCGCCGCGATGGGTTCGTCTTCCGGCAGCGGCGCGTAAAACAGGTGGGCGTGGGGAGAGATGTCTTGGGCACGGACGGCGTTGAGGCGCGACGACCGTCCCGAAGACGGGTCCAGCACGCGGTAGCGTCCCCGGAGGCCGGGCAGCAGGGCCACAGGCTGGCCCCCGTCCCGTAGGAAGCCAAGCATGGCGCCGCTGTCGCCAACCCACCAGCGGTCTTCCGGTGTCAGCCGGACCCGGCGGGAACGTACCCCGGATGCGCTGAGTACGTCTTGGAGCGACGGCTCCCCCGAGGAACCGGCTATGCGCGACGGGGTCTGGAACACAATGCCTTCGTGTTCGCCAATGGCCTCCAGGGCCGCCAACAGGGGTGAACCGGCCACGTCCGGTGTGTGTCGGCGGGGGTTGAGCACAGAGAACAGTCCGGCGCGGGCAAGTTCCTCATCGCGCCGCCGGAAAGCGGCGCGTGCGGTCTGTTCGTTGAGTTCATCGGCCAACAACAGGGAACGGTTGAGCTGTTCGGCCCCGAGCGCCAAGCCGTGGAACTCGTTCAGGGCCCGGAACAACGTCCCTGCGCGGTACAGGTCCGACGACCGGATACCGCTTACGCGACCGGAGGTCGACAGGCGCAGCCAGGTGTCGGCGGTAACGGGGACGAGGCCGGTGCCGTCGGGTTGCGGTTGTTCGGTTCCCAGATAGGCGCCTCCGGTATCCGCTGCCCGTACCCAGATCACCCCGCCGGGGCGGGTAGAGAGCACCCCGCCGGCTGGGGCTTCCAGGGATGCTTTGGGACGCGCCGGCTCAATCAGGAGTGTCGGCTGGGGATGCGGTTCGATTTGGGAGGCCACGGCGGCCGAGAAATCCGCCAGCCACTGATCGACCTGGGCGGCCAACTCGTCGTCCACATCGTGCTTGAGGAGAATGTTCAGGGACAAGCGGCGCAGACTGGTTCCCAGGGTTCCCTTGGCTACGGCTGCCAGTTGCCCACCATGTGGCCCGATACCAAAGACCAGGCGTCCGGGGCCGGCCCGCAGCAGGTGTCTGGGGCTTGCGGTGACGTCCCCCTCCCGGTATTCGAAGAGGAATACGTCAAGCGCGCCCTCCTCGACGTACCAGCCAACGCGAGGGTCGTCCAAGCGGACGGGCCGGTTGCCGGCCCCAGGGACCGGTGCGCCCAGCTCCCGCGCTCGTTCCGACAATCTTGGCAGCGGGGTGCCCCCTGGCATGATGCAGTGCCCTCAAATGGCTTCAGCTTGCCTGGACAAGCCTGTGGTAGACGCCCTGCTCTTCGGCCATGAGTTCCTCGTGGGTCCCCTGTTGGACGGGTTGTCCGCGCTCCAGAACGATGATGCGGTCACAGTCCCGAATTGTGCTGAGGCGGTGGGCGACGATGAGACAGGTGCAGCCACGGCGCCGCAAGGCATCGTCGATGCGCATCTCGGTCACGGCATCCAGTGTGCTGGTCGCTTCGTCAAGCAGAAGGATGGCGGGATTGTTGACCAGCGCACGCGCGATTTCCAGCCGCTGTCGCTGTCCGCCGCTGAAGTTGCTCCCGCCTTCCTCCACCAGGGAGTCATAGCCGGATGGTCGGCTCATGATTTCGTCATGGATCAGGGCATCCCGCGCGGCGCCCACTACCTGTCGTTCAGGGACGACGGGATTCCACATGGTCAGGTTGTCGCGCACAGAGGCGGCAAACAGGAAGATCTGCTGATCAACAGTGGCCACCGAGCCGGTGAACACGTTCCGGGGAATCCGGTCGGCCGGCACACCATCAAACAGAATCTCGCCGGACCAGGGGGTGTACTCCCCACTGACCAATCGCAGCAGGGTGGACTTGCCCGATCCTGTCGCGCCTACCAACGCAACCCGTTGGCCGGGTTCAAGGGTCAAACTGAAGTTGTCCACCAGCGGACGTCCGTGGACTTGGTAGCCGAAGGTGACATGGCGTAGTTCCACCCGTCCGGCCAGGCGCAAACGGCCATTCACGGTGGCGACGCGCCCCGATGCATTGTCGGCCTCGACCTGCAGGGTCGGATCTTCCTTGGCATCGAGGACATCGGCGATGCGCTGCAGGTCGGCTCCCAGAATTTGCATGGCGTCGGCGAACTGCACAAAGCGGCCAATCGGGACGAGAAAGCTGCCGGCCAACATGTAGAAACCCATGAGGGTGCCCATGGTCATCCCACCCTCCATGACCCGCAACCCGCCGATGCCGAGCACGGCCATGCTCCCCAGCAGCAGGGACAGACGAGGCAGCGAACCAATGACATAGCCCATCTCCACCAATCGCTGGCGGGCCGTGAGCTCGCGTGCCTGATAGCCGGTCCACCGCGTGAAGAAACCGTCTTCCGTGGCCGTAGCGCGCAGCGAGTCGATGTTGCGCAGGCCGGTGGCGCCGGTGTCGAAGAGCAGGGCCTGCTCACGTCTCAATTGGCGGTTTTCGTCGGTGCGCATCCCGCTGAGCAGGCGCATCACCGCCATATTGACGATGCCGATGGCAGCGACCACGGCGGCAAGCAACGGGTCAAGGATCAACATCAATGCCAGCAGCAGGGCACTCATGATCAACTCGATCATGATGCCGACAAATCGTCGGGACGACCCCACTGCGACGTTGTAGACAAGCCGGACCCTCGAGGTCAGATCGCCGGCAAAGCGGAGGGCGAAATACTGAGAGGGCAGGCGAAAGAGGTGCCACAGCATTCGCTCCGCATGCACAATGGACAGCCGGACGGCAATCCTGCGCAACATGCGAAGCTGCAGCCACGTCAGCAGGTACACGAACGCGCCTGCTGTGACGGCCGCGGCCACCAGAAAACCTCCCCAGGCGTGTTCGGCGCCGCCGAGGACGCTGTCCACGAATACGCTCAGCAGGAGCGGCAGCGCCACGGTGGGCAGCGCCAGCAGGAGGCCCGCGGCCATCGCATAGGCGAGGGCTCCGCGGGTATCGCGGAGCCACGGCCAGAGCGTCCGCAACACATTGGGCGGCGCACCACCGGGGGTGAAATTGGGATTCGTTGCGGCCTGCAGCACGATGCCGGTAAAGCTCCTACTGAAAGTCTCGGTACTGACGGTGCGGCGGCCGTTGGCGGGATCGTTCAGGTGAAACCGGTCGGGGCCGAAACCTTCCAGGACAACGAAGTGGTTGAAGTCCCAAAAAACAATGGCCGGGAGCGAGATGTCGCCAAGCTCTTCAATCTGCCTGCTCCAGCCGGTAATGTTCAGGCCGTAGCGCTTGCCGGCCCTGACAATGTCGGCGGCACTGGTGCCGTCTCGGCTTACTCCGCAGGCCAGGCGCAGATCCTCGATGGGCACCCAGCATCCAAAATGGGCCAGCACAACGCCCAGGCAGGCTGCGCCGCATTCGGCCGCCTCGATCTGTGGAAACAAGGGGGTTCGGATACGCCTTCCAGCGAATCGCTTCAGACGGACTCCCAATATGTTCTTCCTACTCACGGCGAATCTAGCGGGGACAGGTCCAAGGGGGCGGGATCGGCCGCCTGCATCCAGTTCAGGGCCGCCGTGACAGCCTTGGGCGGGTCCAGGAACAGGAAATCGATGTAGGTGCCAAGGGGATCCATGGGCAGCAGATTGTCTACAAGAAGTGTCTGCCCGAACACCAGGGTGGCGAGGGCCTGCGCGATCCAAGTCAGCAGGTGATACCAGTCCATGGGGCTTCCTTGCCGCTGGGGATTGTTGATTGTGTAGATACAGCCGCAAGTGCGGGCCATGACGCAGAAGCCCGGTCGCAGCGGCTTGTGGAGGGGGATAGTCCGCATTGGCACCAGAAGGTTGCGAGTTTCCATTCTCATCCGCGTTCCCACGGGACCGACCGGAAGAGCACCCGCACAGGCGGTTCGCGGCTGAGGACGACTTGCAGGCTGCAAGGAGTCCCGTTGGTGAAGTGGAGCGACCTGTCTTGCAGGGCAAGCCGAACAAGATGGCTCTGTGCCGGCGCCGGGAGACCGAAGTCGGTAAGCCATTTGGGCGGGGCTGGCCCACGGACCGTGATTTCAGCGACGGTGGCTTTGAGGGGAATGGCGGCCTTCCGGTCGGCAAAGACAGGTGTAATGCGGGCCGTCATGCCCTTGTCAAGACGCCGGGTACTCTCCGCGTCCAGTAATGTGACGGCCTCCATCTCATTCCCGGTGCCGACCCGGACCAAAGCTATTTGGCTTCCAGTAACAACACTCTGTCCAGCCACCACCGAGTATGTTGCCAGTTCCCCCGCAACGGGACTGAAGATGAACTTGCCTTCGGCTTGGAGCAGTTCAAGCTGGCGCAGTTCCGCGCGCGCGGAGGCCAAGGTGTTAGGGTCGGTTCCCGCAACGGATTCGAGGGCGGCCACCCGCGCACGAGCAACGGCCGCATCGTTGTTCAGTTCATACAGTCCAATGCGGGCCACCGGCTGGCCGGCAGCGACGGTATCGCCGGGGCCTGCCAAGACCTCCTGGACCGTGCCGGAGACACCCGATACTACGGGCTCGCGTTCTCCGGACAGGACCAGTACGCAATGGGCGGAAAAGCTGCGTTCAATACTGCCAAAGCTCCCCCATAGGACGACTCCCAGGAGGGCCGCTGCCAAACCCGTCAATAGGACCCACTCATGTGGTGCGGTGACGCGCAACAGCCCATCCAGGGGTTCCGTCCGTCCTCGACGCGCGAAGGCTTCCTCTCGAAAGAGGCGTTTGCGTGAGGACACGACATGCCCCTCCGGGCTGTTGGCCTCGTTCAGTGCAGGGGCGCGGCGCACGCGTCGCCGTGCCCGGTGCAACAAGGAATTTCAACGCTGGGGTACGCATGACGCGCGACCGCGGCACTGCGCCAGCAACGAGGGTTCCGGCGTGAACCCACAGCCCTGTGCCGCGGATTCAATCCCGGGTCAGGCACCGGCTTGCACGCCCAATAAGCAAGGGCTTTCACGCATGCTGCTGCGGGACGACCTCAATCACCAAGCCGGACCGGTCCAACCAAACCCGTTGCTCTTGGTGTGTGGTTGCCATCGGCTTCAGTGCATGAGACAGGTTCTGTTCACCGACCTCAGGCGCACGAAGTTGTGGACTCCCAATCCCGTCTCGAATCCCCGCGCCAAGCGCGCCCGGGGCTTGAACCGGCCAAACCAGTCTTCCAGGCACCGTCCGGTTCCAAGACCACATCCACCGGTCGGCGGTCGCCGCTGATCGGCAGCCAAGTCTTGTCCACTTCTACCAGGGGATCAGAGCCGGCGCCACCGCCCACTTTCCCCAGCCCAGCAGTGCCAGCACTTGGGCCAAGGCCTGTGTGTGACCGGTTCAGTCAAACCTGCTGGTCATGGACGGGCGTTCGCTGGTTTGAGAAGCACTCAAGCCAAAATCCACGCCTAAGTTGCGCGGGGATCGGGCTCTGGTGACTCAACTGGCGGTTCCGAACCCACGTCCATGGGCGGTTCCGGGTCGTTGCCACCGACGACCTCTTCCAAATCCGAAGTATCCAACTGCCCTGTTTCGGCAACCGAATCTTGCGGAGTGTCCATAGTTTCATTTGCTGGCGCCATCGTAAACCTCTCTTTGCTCTCTTTGGACGGTGTTGGCATTGTTTCCCGGAACCAGACCAGACGCACAGGAACGGCACGGTGAGCTGGGAAGCCAATATTGTGATTTTATCACAATAAATCACATGCAAATGTGAAACGCAGGGTTATCGCATCTAAATTGGAGGGCACCGAGTACGTTGCCGCGTGGCTACAAGGGGCGGTTCCGAATCCAGTCTGCGGAGAGCCCTTCATGGACAGCCTGAAGTCCTCGTCCCTCGTTGAGATCCAGGACACCACACCGGCTGCCATGCAGCCCCGTATCCAGGCCCATCTGGACTGGCTGCAGAATCATCCGACTTGGTCTGGCCGGACTGAGCTGCTGTGCAGCGTGCCCGGCGTGGGTTCCGTCGCGGCGGCCGTACTCGTCGCCGAACTGCCGGAGCTGGGGCAGTTCGGCAGCCGCCAACTGGCCTGCCTTGGTCGTTGTGGCGTCCCTGAACCGGGACCGTGGCCCAGCTACGCGGCCAACGCCGCGTCCAGGGTGGCCGCGCCTCCGTGTACCGGATCCTTTGCATGGTCACCGTGATCGCCATGCGCAAACTGCTCACCGTTCTGAACGCGGTGAGCCAGGACCCGGTTCCTTGGCAAACGGAAAATTGTCAACGGCGATCCATACTTGACAAAACGGTCCTGGGGCAGGGGGTCCCGCGGGTCGGGGCTAGAGCCGGAGCTACCGCCTGCACATCCCGTCATAGAGCGGTGGCACCCACTTCCCCCGGCTCAGCAGAGCCAACACTTGGGCCAAGGCTTGGTGGTGGCTGATGCAGCACACATACACTTGGGCCACCAGATGCCAGAAGGCTTGTATGTGGCGGGTGGTCTCGTTGGGCGGCAGGGACGCGGTGCTGACACGGTAGACCTTGCACTGCCAGCGCTGGTTCGCAGCCGGTCGAAGAGGGTCAGGTGCCGGGGACAGGTGCCGTTGCAGCGCTAGGCACACGAGCCGCAGCTGGGACAGGCAGCGACGGGTACGCGGTGCGGGATGTCGTCAATACAGTCGGCACTGGACGCGATGGGCACAATGGCACCGTCCTGTTGCCAGTGAACGGATATCCGAATCAACGAGAATGAACGAATGAGTGCCCGTACCGTGTCCGTCATCAATCGCACAGGGTGGCAAGATGAAGGGGTGCTCGGGTCAATACCCCAGTTTTTTGTCCACCAGGTTGTTCAGTGGCCGTCCCTCGTTGAAGCGGACAAGGTTGTCCAGCAACACCTCGGTCGCCCGTTCACCGTAGGACTCGGACTGGCCCGAGTAGTGGCTCGTGACAATCACGTTTCCCATGTCCCACAGTGGTGAATCCGCCGGCAGTGGCTCTTCGTAGGTGACGTCCAGGCCCGCGCCCTTGATCCAGCCCTCCTGCAGGGCCCGGACCAGGGCCGGTTCGACCACCACCTTGCCCCGGCCGATGTTGATGAAGTGGGCGTGCGACTGCATCGCGCGGAAATGCTCCTCCTGGACGAGCTCATGTGTTCCCGGCGTGTGTGGTGCACAGCACACCACCCAGTCGGCCCGTCCCATCGCCTCTCCCAGTTGATCCGGACCAAACACCTCCGCAATGCCCTGGGGGAGGTCCAGGCCCTTGTGGCGGCGCACCCCCAGGACGGTCATGCCCATGGCATGGGCCGTGCGGGCCACGCGGCTGCCGATGCTGCCGACCCCGATTAGGCACATGGTGGTCCCGGCCACCTCCTGCACGTCGGCATGTTCATGCTTGACCCAATCCCTGTCCTCTTGGGCGCGGATGGACACATGAATGTTG
>JAPPAJ010000240.1 GCA_026705565.1 Caldilineaceae bacterium
CCCTGCTGATCGACTACCTTGACCAGGAACTGTTGGCAGGCGAACGACTCGTATGGACCAACGAAGAGTGGGCTGTGCTGGTTCCCTGGTGGGCCGTGTGGCCGTTTGAAACCCTGGTTCTACCCCGCCGCCAGGTTGCGCGCCTGCAGGACCTGACGCGCGATCAACAGGCTGCTCTGGCCGGTGCCCTGCAAGTCTTGCTGACGGCCTACAATCGCCTCTTCAATACCGGAATGCCGTACTCGATGGGTTGGCATGGCGCACCTTGTGACGGCACGCACGATCAAGGGTCGCCTTGGCAGTTGCACGCCCACTACTACCCTCCGCTGCTGCGGTCGGCTACGGTGCGGAAGTTCCTGGTCGGGTACGAAATGCTTGCGCAACCCCAGCGCGACTTGACCCCCGAGCAGGCGGCGGCGCGACTGCGCGACTTGACCGGTTGATCAATACCACCTCGACAAACCGCAGTCGGCCAAGCAACGCGATGGGAACGCCATGAGTGGGATGCCTTTGTCCCCCTTGCGGGAGTGCGTGCCGAACTTCAGTGCAGGCAGGGACCGCGCGACGGTGGATATGCTTCGCCACACAGTGTCCGCGGCCGGAATCGTGCTCCTGGACACTCACGTGGATGCCCACTACAACCGTTGCGTGCTCACGTTCGCCGACAAGTTTGAGAAGTTGGCGGCAGCCGCACTGGGTCTTGTGGAGGCGGCGACCAGCAACATCGACATGACGAAACATTCGGGTGCCCACCCCCGTCTGGGAGCCGTGGACGTGTTTCCGTTCGTACCGTTGCACCACGACGACATCCAGGCATGCATTGAGGATGTGCGCATGCTGGCGCAGCGGATCGGCGAGGAACTGGGCATTTGCGTCTACCTCTATGGCCAGACCGCGCTGCGGCCGGACAGACACCGTCTGTCGAATATTCGGCGAGGGGAATTCGAGGCCTGGCATGCCGGAATCGGCAAGGATCCCCGCTGGGAACCCGACTTTGGCCCGTCCCGCCCGAGCCGTGGCGGACCTGTGGTGCTGGGTACGCGGCCCGTTCTGATAGCGATCAACTTTGTGCTGGCGGAACCCGATACAGCACTGGCGCGCCGCATTGCTCGTGCGGTGCGCGGGCGTTCAGGACTGCCCGCGATCCAGGCCCGCGGTTTTTCAATTGGGTCGCGGGTGCACGTCAGTTGCAACATCCTCGACTGGCGACAGACGGGCCCGCGACGGCTGTTTGACCGGATTGAGGATCTCGCCGTGCAGGCTGGCAATGGCGTATTCCATACCGAAGTGGTCGGGTTGATTCCCGGTGCGGCACTTGCCGAGGGGGATGCCGAGGCCATGCGCATCGTCGATTGGTCCGACCGCAGTATCCTTGAGAACAGAATTGTCTCGGTTCGATCGCCGACAACGACTGAAAACTGTGTTTAGGCTGGTCCGGACAGGTCCAACCCGGACGTTCACCTGTGCGCGTTCCCCGTCAACCGACTTGGCCATGGTTCCATCCACGTACCTTGCTTCGGCCCTGCCAACAGCCGGGCGACTGTTGTCCTAGGAGCGCACATGTCCGCCACCGTAATCAGAATCCAAGGCGATGACTTTGTTGTGAATGGCCTGCCAGCCTGCCCCGGCGCTGTCTGGGAAGGGCACAGAGCGGAGGGCCTGCTTCTGAACAGTCGCATGGTGCAGGCCACCTTCGACGACCTCAATCCGGCCACCCGGCATCTTTGGGACGGGCCGGCCGGCGTCTGGGATCCGGACCGCAATACGGACGCGTGCGTCCGGGCCATGGCCGACTGGCGCGCCGCCGGCCTCAACTGCATCACGGTCAACCTGCAAGGCGGCAGTCCCTTCGGATACTCCCAGGACCAGCCGTGGCACAACTCCGCCTTTGGGGCGGACGGCAGTCTCGACCCGCCCTACATGCAGCGCCTGGGTCGGGTATTGGCCGAAGCGGACGCCTTGGGCATGGCGGTGATCGTCGGGTTGTTCTACTTTGGTCAATTTCACCGATGCCGGTCGGACGACGCGGTGCGCACGGCGGTGGCGGGAGCGATCGGGTGGCTGGCTGAAAGCGGTTACCGCAACGTGCTCCTGGAACTGGGCAACGAAGTGGACATCGTGCGCAATCCATGGGGTTACGGAGACTCGCTCGTATCCTCGCATCGCACACCGGAACTGATGGATTCTGTCCGGAACCTCATTGCCGCCCGTTTCACAGACGGATGGATTCTGCCCGTCAGTACGAGCCTTAAGGGCGGCTCCGTCCCGTCGGACGCGCTGTTGGAGGTGCTGGACTTTGTCCTTCTGCATGGCAACGGCGTGTCCGATCCCCTGCGCATCGCAGAGATGGTTCGTCGGACCCGGAGTTCACCGGCATACCGGGGGCAGCCCATCCTCTTCAACGAGGATGACCACTACGGATTTGACGCGCCGCTTTGCAACATGACTGCCGCTATCTCGGAACACGCGGGTTGGGGATTCTTCGACTATCGCCGCAGCCACGAAGACTGGAGGGAGGGATTCCAGAGCGTTCCGGTCGATTGGGGCATCGGCAGTGAACGCAAAAGGGCCTTCTTCTCCCTGGTTGCGCACATCACCGGCAATCCTGCACCCCCCTGACCCATGTCGCGGTCCGTCAATCGTGCTGGGAGCGGAAACCCCGGACCATCAGGCCCTGTGTCTGGCTCGCGTCGTGTTCGCCCCGTGCACTGCGATTCTCGACTGTGGTGCCGCCGGCAACAATGTAGTCGTCAGGTCTGCGGTAGCGATGGATGAACACCGGTCTTGGAATGTCAGTGAAGTTCGGCTTGGATCCGTGCACCGTCCTGACATGGAAGAAGATCGCGTCGCCGGCGTTTCCTTCCATTGGCAGCGCCGCTTCCCACGGCCATTCGCCATCATCAAGGCCCAGGTGCGAAAACGTGTCCACATGGTCCAGTTGGCCAAGTTTGTGGGTGCCCGGGACGACATGCAGGGCACCCCGTTCCACATTGGTGTCGACGCAGTACACCAACACACCGACCGGTCCCAGATAGCGGTGTTCGAAGTAGGCTGAATCCTGATGGAGGTGCTTGGGATGGCCTCCGGCCGGCTCCTTGACCAGGCACTGCCCCAGGTTGAAAGTCTCGATGTTGGGACCGAGGATGGCTTCCACGATGTCCAGCAGGTCGGGTTCTAGGGCCGACTGCAGCAGTGCCGCGCTCGTCTTGTAGTTCGTTCCGGTGACCATGATCTGCTGTTGCCGCACATACCCGGCCGGCGACGGGATGAAAAGGGAGCCGTTCGGGGTGTGCCAGCCGACATCGGACCTTGTGGCGCGATCCAACTGGGCAATGGCTTCGTCCGTGGTCTGCATGATGTCCCGGCGGACGGCGGCGACGTGGCGTTTCATCAGTCCGCGGACCACCATCGCCCCTTGCTCAAGAAACACCTCGGCCATGCGGCTGATTTCAGTCTCCCGCGCAATGAAATCGAGGTCGGCTACGGTCACGGCAGGCAGCCGCTCCCTGATGGATGGGGTTGTCGGGTTGGCCACAGCAGGCATGATCCGTGTAGTCCTGGTCCGTTTGATGTCCGGGAACGCACATTGTGTGCAGCCAATGAATCTAGCAGGAACTGCCATGTCGTCTGAAGTCACCGTCAGGGAAGTGCGGGTTGTTGCCACCCAGCCGGAGGGCACTCCACTGGTCACCGTCATGGTGGTTACATCGGAACCCGGTTTGTATGGGGTTGGCTGTGCCACGTTCACACAGCGTTGGAAGGCGGTCGTGGCTGCCCTGGAAAGTCACTTGGCTCCCTTGGCTGTCGGCAGGTCGGTCAACCGCATCGAGGATTTTTGGCAGGTGGCCATGCACAATGGCTATTGGCGCAACGGCCCCATTCAGAACAATGCCATTTCCGGCCTGGACCAGGCTCTGTGGGACATCAAGGGCAAGATGGCGGGAATGAGCGTGGCGGACCTGTTGGGTGGTCCTTGCCGGGAAGCGGCGCGTGTGTACGTTCACGCCTCGGGGGACACCCCCGAGGCAGTACTCGAGGCCACCCTTGATCTTGAGGACCAGGGCTACCGGTACATACGCGTCCAGCAAGGTGGCTACGGTGGCAAGGGCCACGCATTGCACCAGCCGGCCGGTGCGGCCGGTGGCGCCTACTACGACCCCAGGGAGTACTGTCGCGAAACGTTGGTCATGCTGGCCCATGTGCGCGGTGCGATGGGCGACCGCGTGGAACTGCTGCACGACATCCACGAACGCCTGCAGCCGGTGCATGCGGTCGAGTTTGCACGCCGGGTTGATGAGTTCGGCTTGTTTTTTCTGGAGGATGCCCTGGCTCCCGAAGACATCGAGTGGTTCGACCAGTTGCGCGCGCACAGCACGACGCCTGTGGCCATGGGCGAACTGTTCAACCACCCGCTCGAGTGGACGCCGCTGATTGAGCGAAGGCAGGTGGATTACCTGCGCATGCACGTCAGCCAAATCGGCGGGATCACGCCGGCACGGCAGGTGGTCCTGCAGGCCCTGCCCTACAACATCAAGACCGCCTGGCACGGTCCCGGCGACACATCTCCGGTGGGCCATGCCGCAAACCTGCAGTTGGACCTGTGGGCGCCAAACTTCGGCATTCAGGAGTGGTGTCGGTTCAGTGACGCGGCACGCGAAGTATTTCCCGGAACCCCCGAAGTCAGAAACGGTTACCTGTATCCGAACGACGGACCTGGCCTGGGCATCGACATTGACGAGCAAGCCGCTGCCCGTTGGCCTTGTGAAACCAGAGTCATCGACTGGACACAGACTCGATGGCCCGACGGAACACCGGTTCGTCCCTGAGGGTGTTCGGCCAGGTTCTCACGTCCGCCGCGGTTGGCGGGTACCAAGATCGGCGGCCGCGGCCGCCGGGTATAGGCCGTTTGCGGAGGGAGTTTCGGTCGGGATGCCCAACTCCGCCTGATAGTCCAGGAACTGCATGTCGTACAGGGTGCGGTAAAGGCCGTCAACCTCATACAGTTCATCGTGGGTGCCTTCCTCCGCGACATCGCCGTGGTCCAGCACGAATATCTTGTCGGCGTTGCGAATCGTGCTCAGGCGGTGGGCGATGACCACCGATGTCCGCTGAGCCAACAGGCGGTCCAGCGCCTCCTGAATCATGGCTTCGGTGACGGTGTCCACACTGGAGGTTGCCTCGTCCATGATCAGGATCCGCGGGTTGGCCAGGATGGCCCGGGCGATGCAAATCAGCTGCCGCTGCCCCACGGACAGGTTGGTGGCGCCCTCCTCCACCTCGGTCTCGTAGCCGTCCGCCAGTTCAACAATGAAATCGTGTGCGTTGGCCTCCCTGGCAACCCTGATCACGTCGTCCATGCCGGCATCCGGACGGGCGAACCGAATGTTGTCGGCTACGGTGCCGGTGAACAGGTGGGGTTCCTGGGTCACCATGCCCATCTGGGATCGCAGCGAGCTCTGGGTGACGGTTCTGACATCCACACCGTCGATCAGCACCCGACCGTTGGTCGCGTCATAAAAACGAGGTATGAGATTGGCGATGGAGGTCTTGCCGGCCCCCGTGGGACCAACCAGGGCAATCGTCTGGCCCTGTTCGACCACGAGGTTGATGTTGTGGAGAACCGCAATGGACTCGTCGTAGTGGAACCCAACGTTCGAGAACTCGATGCGGCCCTGGATAGGGGGCATCTGACGACCGTCCTCCGGGTCCTTCACGCCTTCATCAGTGTCCAGGATTTCAACGATCTTTTCGCCGCCGGCCATGGCCGACTGCATGGTTGTGAACAGTTGGCTCAACTCCTGGATGGGCTGGAAGAACCGGGTGGCGTAGGCAAGGAACGCGGCCACGATCCCAACGGTGATCCCTTCCAGGTTGTTGATCGCAACGCGGGCGCCGAACAGCAGAATCAGGCAGGTGGCCACCACACTCATGATTTCCACCACCGGCAGAAAGGTGAATGCCAGCTTCATCGAATGGATGTTGGCCTGTCGGGTGTTGCTGTTGTCCGCGTCGAACAGGCGGGTCATTTTCTGTTCCTGGCCGAAGGCCTGGACCACCCGCATCCCGGTCAGGGTCTCGGCGAAGTTGCCAATCATGTCCGCGGCAAGGGTCCGCGTCTGCCGGAAGCGGTCGCGGGCCTTCTTGGAAAAGATGTAGGTCGACAGGACCATGAAGGGGATGACCGTAAAGGTGAGCAGGGCCAGGTTCGCGTTCAGGGCCAGCATCACCCACACGATGCCGACCAGCAGGATGACATCGCTGAACAACTGAATGAGACCCTGTGACAGGAGCTCGTTGATTACCGACACATCCCCAATGACCCGCGAAACTATGACTCCGACGATACGACGCGTGTGGTAGTCAATCGGCAGGATTTGCAGCTTGGTCACCAGTTCCAGCCGCAGGGTGGCCAGGACCCGCTGGCCAACCCAGGCCATGAAGTAACGCTGCAGCGCCTGGAACACGAATGTGCCTCCGTAGGCGAGTGCAATGATTATCGAGATGCGCAGGAGTGCTCCGGTGTCCGCAGCCTTGATGTGGACGTCGATCGCGTTCTTGATCAGGATTGGAATCCACAGTGAAAAGCCGGTCACCAGCAGCATCGCCGCGAACGCCGCGGCCATCTTGGCCTTGTGCGGTTTCAGGTATGCCAGAAGCCGGGCAAGGATGTAACGGGAAAAGCGGACATCCGCTTCGGTGTCGTCGGAACCGGGTGTGTTGTGGCGCACCGACCGGACAATCGAGCGGTAGGCAGAGCTGCTCATCGACATGGCCATCTTCTCCTTGCCGAAGGCGGGATACGGCGGATCATCGCTGCAGCTGTCCTTCGTAAATGCTTCGGTAAATCGAGGAGGACTCCCAGAGATCGCGGTGCGTGCCCAACCCGGCAACACGGCCCTTGTCCAATAGCAGGATTTTGTCCGCCCTGCGTACCGTGCTGAGACGCTGGGCAATCACGATGGAAGTTCGATCCGCCATCAGATTGTCGAGGGCAGCCTGAATCAACCGCTCGGTTTCGGTGTCTACGCTGGAGGTGGCGTCGTCCAAAATCAGGATTTTGGGGTTCACGATCAAGGCGCGCGCAATGGACAGACGTTGCCGCTGCCCACCGGACAGGGTGGTGCCCCGCTCTCCAACCCGGGAGTCGTATTGCTGCGGCATCTCCATGATGAAGTCGTGTGCCTGTGCCGCCTTGGCTGCCTCCACGATCCGGTCCTGGTCCGGATTGTCCAGGCCAAAACCAATGTTTTCGCGGATCGACGTGGCAAACAGGACTGGATCCTGCAGGACACTTGCCACCTGCCGCCGCAAGGAGTGCAACTGGACATCCCGGACATCGATTCCGTCAATCAGCACCCGGCCGCCGGAAGCTTCGTAGAAGCGCGGAATTAGATTGATGAGCGTCGACTTACCAGATCCGGTCGCGCCGAGCAGGGCCAGTATCTCGCCGGCCTTCAACTCAAACGAGACTTCCGTGATGGCACGGTTGGCGGGGGTGTAGTTGAAGGAGACGCGATCGAATTCGATATCGCCCCGGATGGGCGGCAGTGGCGGGGTGCCGTCGCCGTCCGCAATGGCCGACTGGGTATCGAGGACTTCGAACACCCGTTCGCTGGATGCGCCGGCCATGGCAACGAAGGGAACAATCATGCCCATGCGCCGAATCGGCATGATCAACTGGGCCAGGTAGGTCATGAAGGCCAACAGTTCGCCCAGCGACAGGGACTGGTTGATGACCGCCCTCCCGCCGAAATAGACCACCACCACCGACCCAAGGCCCGCCAGGAGGTCAAGCAGAGGAATCCGCACGGAACGCATCCGGGCCGCGTCGGCGGAGTGCTCGAACCACACCGAATTGGCTGTGTTGTACGCCCCCACCTGTGCTTTTTCTTGGGCAAATGCCTTGACTACCCGGATGCCCCGCAGGTTCTGTTCGAGAACCGTGGTCAACACGCCCAGCTGCTTTTGGATTTCCATCGACAGTGGGCGGTAGGCCTTGGCGAATGTCCAGGCCTGCCACGTGAGCGGAGGAATGACCAGCATGGCCAAAATCGCCAGGAGGGGGTCCATTGCGAACAGAACGGCGGCGGTGGCGATCATCAGGAACAGGGCATTGACAATGCCCAACAGCGCCCGGCCGGTCAGGAATCGCAGCCGTTCCACGTCCTGGGCCGCCCGGGACAGCAGATCCCCGGCCGTGGACCGATCGTGAAACCGAAAGGACAGACTGCACAACTTGCCGTAGAGGGCGTTGCGCAGCCTGTAGGCCACGGATTGCGAGACCACCTCCGAGTTGACCCCCGCCAAATAGGTGAAACCACCCCGCACGAAACTCAACAGCAGCAGCATTGTCACCGATGCCACAACCAGTCCCATCTTGTCGGTGGCCAGGGCCGGCGGAATCGCATCCGCAACCCATCGGGGAATGCCTGCGTGAAGGGGCGCTTCGCCTATCCCCGAATCAACAATCCATTTGACGAACTGGGGAATGATCAAGGTAACGATCGTTTGGCCGATCGTTCCCACATAGGCACCCACCACGGTCAGTTTGTGGTGGCGCAACAGCCGCAACGGCCTCAGGTATTGCTCTAAACCGGATAGCGCGGGTTGGTCGGACGCGGCGGCAGCCATTGGGGGAAACGGTCCGTGCCCTGTTTGACAATCTCGGCGCGGACCGCTCTGTTGAGACATTGTAGTGCACAGTAATCCGCGGACAAAATCTGGCGCTGCGGCAGTGCAGGCAGAGACAGGTCGTTTGCCTGCCCGCGCCGCCCACATCTGGGCTCCGCACCGAACCCGATGGAATGTTGTGGTATTGACGTCTTTGGCGCCAGCCGGGTGATAGAATCGCCTTTGGATGCCGTGGTGAGTCCCCTGCGACGCACACGGTATTCGACGGTGGGCCGGACGTTGTTGGGAACGCGGTTATCCAGAGTTGTCCTCAACAGGTGTTTGCAAACCGACTTCGCGCTGTGGCGCGCTTCCACCATTGGGCAAGGGAGGCGTCGGGCGCGTGCCAAACCCCATGTCGTCCTCAGAAGCGCACTCCCCGGGCACAGGAAGGTAGGCGGAATCGTGGCCGCAAACCGACTGTTCAGCCTCAACGGTGAGTCCGCGCTCGTAACCGGCGGGGGCACCGGAATCGGAGCTGCCATCTCCCGCTTGTTCCTGCACATGGGAGCCCAGGTGACCATCGCCAGCCGCCGCGAATCGAAACTCGAGGCGTTTCGCAACAGTGTTCCGCAACACGCCTCTTTCCTGCATGCCGTCCCTGGCGACGTGGCTGTGGACAGTGAGCGGATCGTGGCCACCGCCGTAGCTGCGATGGGGAGCATCAGCATTCTGGTCAACAACGCTTCCACCTCGGTGGGCAAACCCATGCGCGACATGACCGGAGCGGAGTGGCAGACGGTCTACACCACGAACCTGGAGGCTGCGTTTCGGCTCTGTCAAAGCGCCCTGCCAAGCCTGGAGGCGAATCGCGGATGCATTCTGCACATCAGCAGCGCGAGCGCCGTCGCGGGCGACTACGACGATGCGGCCTACGTATCCAGCAAGAGTGGCTTGGAGGGTTTCAGCCGGCATCTGGCGGTGGAACTGGCCGCGGACGGGGTTCGCTCCAACGTGATACGGCCGGGTCTGATCAATACGGAGGCCTTTGCGGACTACCCGGACGAGTTCTTCGAGTCCCAGATTCCCCTGATCCCGCTTGGGCGTCTGGGCAGTCCCGAGGATGTGGCCTACGCAGCCCTGTACCTGTGTTCACGCGAGGCGGCGTTTGTGACTGGTGCCGTTCTCACGGTGGACGGCGGCGAAACGCGCATCTGATCCCTTTGATCCGCGTTCGCATCCCGGATTGGCCCATTTCCCAACCAGAAGGTAGAGACATGCCAGCAACAGCAATCATTGGAGCCCAGTTTGGAGACGAGGGCAAAGGCCGCATCGTGGACTATCTGGCTCGCGGTGCGGCGATGGTGGTCCGGTTTCAGGGGGGCAGCAATGCCGGCCATACCGTGGTGAACGAGTTTGGCACATTCAAACTCCATGGAATCCCCAGCGGAATCTTTTTCCCGGACACCTGGAACGTCATCGGCAGCGGTTGTGTGGTCAATCCGGAGACCCTGCAGGAAGAGATCGAGGATCTGGAAGCCAGGGGAGTCAGCACGGACAATCTCCGGATCAGCAGCCGGGCCCACATGCTGATGCCGTATCACCGGGAAGCGGACGGCCTTGAAGAGGAGATGCGTAGTGGTGATCAGAAAATCGACACCACCCGGCAGGGAATTGGTCCGGCCTACAGTGACAAGACGGCGCGGGAAGGATTGCGGATGGGCGATCTTCTCAACAGTTCCTGGCTCGAAGTCCGACTGGAAAGCGCGGTGGCCAGGGCCAATCGGTATCGCCAGTCGATGGGAGCCGCCCCGGTGGACGCAGACCGTATGATGGCAGTCTGCGAGCGGGCCCGTACCGCGTTGGCGGATCGGATTGTGGACACGGTGCCCATGATGAAGGAGGTCCTCGACGCGGACGGACACATTCTGTTGGAGGGACAGCTTGGGGTGATGCGGGACCTTGACTGGGGGATCTATCCCTTTGTCACCTCCAGCAATCCCACCTCTGCATTTGCCGCGGCCGGCGCCGGGTTGCCCATTCAGGCCATCAGTCGCGTGGTCGGCGTGGCCAAGGCCTATAACACCGCCGTTGGCACGGGACCGATGCCGGCGGAACTGCATGACGACGACGGTGCTAGATTGCGGGAAATCGGCCACGAATACGGCGTTACCACCGGACGTCCCCGTCGGTGCGGCTGGCTTGATTTGGTCGGGTTGCGCTACGCAGCCTGGATCAACGGCATCACCGAGCTGTGCATGACCAAACTCGACGTTCTGGACGGGTTCAAGACGGTCCAGGTTTGCACGGGTTATCGCATGCCCGATGGACGGATCGAGCGGGACAGCGTTCCCGATACCGCCGATCTGGCGGGAATGACTCCGATCATGGAAAGGTTTCCCGGCTGGGAAGAGGACACCACCGGGTGCCGTTCCTTTGACGAATTGCCGCCCAACGCCCGGGAATACGTGACCTGGATTGCCGACCAGGTCGGGATTCCGATTCCCTACATCGGGGTCGGTCCGGCGCGTGACCAGATGGTGGTCAACCCCGGCGACTGAAGTTCGCACACCGTACCATGGCTCAATGACCGAGACGTTCAGCCACGACACCTTCATCTCGCCGTTGAGCTGGCGTTACGGCAGCCGACGCATGCGGGCTGTTTGGAGCGAGGTTCGCAAACGCAAGTTGCTAAGGCGGTTTTGGGTCGCCTTGGCGAAGGCACAGGCGGAGTGTGGCATCGTGACCTGGGAACAGGCTCGGGACCTGGAAGCCAGGCAGGACGATGTCGACCTGCGTCGCGCTGCCGAGATTGAGGCCGAGGTGCGCCATGATCTGGTGGCCGAAATCCGGACGTTTGCGGAGCAGTGCCCCGTGGGCGGAGGCGTCATCCATTTGGGGGCGACGTCGAACGATGCCCTGGACAACGTCGATGCGCTGCGCATGCAGGAAAGTCTTGGTTTGGTGGAACGGCGACTGGCGGATCTGTTGACCACGGTTGGCGACCGCATTGAACAGTGGGCCGAAGTGCCGGTGATGGCGTTTACCCACATCCAGCCGGCGGAACCCACCACGGCCGGATACCGGGTTGCCTGTTTCGGACAGGACCTACTGATGGATTTCGCGGCCGTGCAACGGGAGCGCCGCGCCGTCAAGGGCAAGGGAGTCAAGGGTGCCGTGGGAACGGCAGCGCCGTTCACGGAACTTCTGGCAGGCACTGGCTGGACCGCCGCCCAACTAGAGAAAATGGTTATGCGAAGTCTTGGTTTGGAGGCGTTTACGGTCGCAACGCAGACCATGCCCCGCAAGCAGGAACTGCAGATAGCACAGGTTCTCAGCGGCATTGCCGGTTCCCTGCACAAGTTTGCCTTGGACAGCCGCATCCTCCAGAGCCGGATGATCGGCGAGTGGTCCGAGGAGTTCGGTGAATACCAGGTTGGTTCGAGCGCCATGCCGTTCAAACGCAATCCGATCGCCGCCGAGAATATTTGCAGCCTGGCGCGGCAAGTATCGGCCCAGGTCTCGGTGGCTTGGCAGAACCATGCCAACGCCATCCTGGAGCGGACTCTCGATGACAGTGGGAACCGACGGCTGTTTCTCCCGGAACTGTTCCTTCTCACCGACGAAATCCTGCGCCGCGCGGAGAAACTGCTCAAGGGCCTGAGTCTGGATCGTCAGCGGAGTCGTTCGACGCTGGACGGCTACGGACAATTCGCAGCCAGTGAACGCGTCCTCCTGGCCGCGGTGCGCGCCGGCGGCAACCGCCAGTTCCTGCATGAAGTGTTGCGCCGCCACTGTATGACTGCCTGGTCCGATGTGGAGCAGGGGAGAGACAATCGACTGTCCGACCTGCTGGTGGCTGATCCGGATATCCGCGCCTGGTTGCCTGCGGAGACAGTGCAATCCCTGATGTCGGTGGATACGTATCTGGGAGACGCACCGGCCAGGGCTCGGGCAGTGGGTGCCGCCATCAGGCAGGTTGCCCGCAACGGGATTGCTGCCGACAGTCCGGATGGTCCATGATGCGGTTGGCGGTGCTGGCCGACATCCACGGCAACCTGCCTGCGCTCGAGGCCGTGGTCGCCGATGTCGAACGCCATCGGCCCGACCATGTGATCGTTGCGGGAGATCTCATCAACTCGACGCCGTTCAGCGTGGAGGTGGTTGAGTTCATCATGCAGCGGGACTGGCTCGTCATCAGGGGCAACCACGAGTTCTACTATCTCGATTTCAATTCGCCCCGCGTGCATCCGGATCTCGAAAACCCGTCGCGTTGGAGGGCACTCCACCAGCTTAACCGGATTGTTCCGGAGCACTTGGGAAACTATCTGGCTGTGTTGCCGGACGACCTGTCGCTGAAGTGGCCGTCACACGAGCCTCTGCGCGTGGTCCACGGCATGCCGGGTGATCCGCGTGCGGCCGTATTTCCGTTTACCACCGACGAGCAGGCCTCGGAGCTTCTTGCCGGGGTGGTTGAACACACCGTGGTCACAGCCCATACACACATACCTGGCGAACGGCAGGTGGCCCGGCAGGCCCATGCACCGTCCGCCCTGTCGCCCAATCCGCCCTTCAAGGAGCCGGAGTTGCGGGCTGGCCACTGGCACATCATCAATCCCGGTTCGGTCGGGTTGCCCCTCAACGGCGATCCCGGTGCCGACTATGCGATTTTGGACAGCATGCCCGGTGCCGACGAGGGCGAAGGCTGGGCCGTTACTTTCCGCAAAGTGCCCTACAATCGAGAGAAGACGCTGCAGGCATACTTCGATCGCGGGGAGTTTCGGACTGGCGGTGCCATTGTGGAGTTGTTCTACTGGGAAGTCGTGTCCGCCCAGCCGGAGATCATTGAGTTTTTCTCGTGGGCGCGCCGGCAGGGACTGAACAGCCGGGACATCGATCGGAATCTGGTCCTCTACAAGCAACACACCGGCAGGGACACGGCAATCGAGGCCATTGATCCAACAGGTCTGTACAAGTCCGCCGCATTCAGGCATGCCTGACTCCCCAGTTACCAACCGCGACGTGGCCGCAGCCCTCCGCAACACGGCGGACCTGATGGCCTTGCAGGGTGCCAACACCTTCCGGGTCAATGCCTTGAAACGGGCAGCCGATCAAGTGCAGGACCTGGAAATCGGCGTGGCCGACGCGGCACACAACGGCAGCTTGCGGGACATCAAGGGAATTGGCAAGAGCATAGAGGCCGAGATCGAAGCCATGGTTGACACGGGTCGCATGCCGGCCCTGGATGCGCTGGCGGAACAAATCCCCATGGGCCTCCTGGAAGTGGTGCGCGTGACCGGAGTTGGACCCCGCAAGGCCCGACTCCTGTGGGAAGAACTCGACATAAAATCCCTGGCGGGTTTGGAGGCGGCTATACAGAGCCGGAAACTGAGGGAACTCAAGGGTTTCACGGCCAGAACGGAGGCTTCGTTGGCCACGGCCATCCGTCAGATCAGGGAGCGGCCTCCGCCGGAGGACCCGATTGGATTCGTGCTTCCGGTGGTGGAATCGGTAGTTGAGGATTTGATGGTTGCGGGTGGACCCGCAGTCGCGAGGGTTTCGTTGGCCGGGGATCTGAGGGAATGGCGTGCCACCGTGCGCGATCCCATGCTTCTGGTGGAGACATGCCACCCGCATGTCGTCGGTAAGGTCTTGTCCGGCCTGTCTCAGGTCGCAACCGTGGGCAACATCGAGAACGGAACGTGCCCGGTGGTCCTACATGCCGGTTTTGAACTGTCCATTGTCATGACAGATGCCGGCCGTTGGGACAGGTTGATGACCATA
>JAPPAJ010000413.1 GCA_026705565.1 Caldilineaceae bacterium
GGCGGATCGCGCTCGAATCGGGCGGCATGCTCGAGGGGTGCGACGAGCGGGAGATTGCCCCGACGCTGCCGGCCGGTCTTCACCGCCTGTCTCCGCTGGTCACGCCTACCACCAAGGCGTTGGCAGGCCACGACGAACCCCTCGCGTCCGACGAAGTGGTTGCGCGCGGCCTGCTGGATGGTGCGGCTTGGGCGCAGGTGCAGGAACTCGCGCTGGGCCTCTTTGGACGCGGGCGGGAAGTCGCGGCCGAGGCGGGACTTGTGCTCGTGGACACGAAATACGAATTCGGAGTCGATGGGGAGGGCCGCATCCTGTTGATGGATGAATTCCACACTCCCGACAGCAGCCGGTACTGGCAAGCGGACGATCCGACGCGCGCCAACTGGGACAAGGAATACGTGCGGAAGTGGTTGACGACACACGGATTCGCGGGCGAGGGTGGGAGGCCACCGGAGATCCCGGAGGAGTTGGGGTACCAGGCGGCAAGCCGGTACGTCGAGGTGCTGGAACGGTTGACGGGCCGGCCCTTTGAACCGGGTGCCTACCCGGCGGTTGAGCGGGTCGTCGGCTGTCTGGAATCGCTGCGCGCGGACGGTATCGGTAGATCGTGAAGACGGAGGAGGACGCCGTGACGGTGGCACCCCCCTTGGTTGGGGTAATCATGGGCAGTATGTCGGACTGGGAGGGGTGCATGCGGCACGCAGCCGACACGCTCCGCGGCTTGGCCATCCCCTGCGAGGCGCGTGTCGTATCGGCGCATCGCACACCGAATCTCATGTTTGAGTATGCGGAGACCGCAGAGGGTCGAGGCCTGCAGGTCATTGTCGCGGGTGCCGGCGGCGCCGCCCATTTGCCCGGCATGACAGCCAGCCACACGCGGTTGCCGGTGATCGGAGTGCCCGTGCGAAGCAGCGCGCTTCAGGGGGTCGATTCGTTGCTCTCCATTGTGCAAATGCCCCGCGGGGTGCCGGTGGCGACCATGGCCATCGGCGCAGCGGGGGCCGTGAATGCCGCGTTGCTGGCAGCGCGCATTCTGGCCCTTCGCGACGAGGCGTTGCGCGAACGTCTCGAAGCCTACGCGGTCCGACAGTCGGCCGAGGTGCTGGCGGGCGAACTGCCACACCCGTCGCATCCAGAGGCTGGGTAGGCCGCATGGGATTGGATACAGCGCTGCCGCCGGGAGCCTGCATTGGGATCCTGGGCAGCGGTCAACTGGGCCGTATGTTCTGCCATGCGGCGCGGGAGCTGGGGTACCGCACCGCGGTGTTCAGCGAAGAGGCCGGTTCGCCGGCGGGCCAGATAGCGGACCGTGAGTACGTTGGGCGGTTTGAATCGCCGGAGGACATGGGCAATTTCGCCGATGGCGTCCAGGTCGTCACCTACGAGTTCGAAAACATACCGGTTGCGGCCCTGCGGGTTTGTCTTGATCATGGGGTGCAGGTCCGGCCCGGCCCAAACGCCTTGCACACCATACAGAGTCGCATCCGGGAGAAAACCCATCTGCAGCGGCACGGCGTGCCTGTCAGTCCCTTTGTAGCCCTGCACGCGGACGAACCACCGTCGGCCGCACCGAATCTGTCCTTTCCCTGCCTGCTGAAGACGGCGCGATTCGGCTACGACGGGAAGGGCCAGGTGTACGTGGCGTCTCCCGACGAGTTGCCGCGCGCCTGGCAGGAACTGGGAGGGCAGGATGCGGTGCTCGAGAGTGTGGTCGACTTTGCGCACGAACTCTCCGTTGTCATGGCCCGCTCCCCCTCGGGCGATGAGGCGGTCTATCCGGTTGTCCTCAACCACCACCGCAACCTGATCCTGGACATCTCGGTGGCGCCGGCGCCGATCCCCGCCGCCACCGCGCGGCGCGCCCGGGAACTGACCCGTAAGATCGCCGGCACGCTCGACCTGGTTGGGCTCTTCTGCGTGGAGTACTTCCTGCTCGCGACGGGCGAGCTGATGGTCAACGAGATCGCGCCGCGCACGCACAATTCGGGACACTGGACGATTGAGGGATGCGAAACCAGCCAGTTCGCACAACAGGTGCGTGCCGTCTGCGGCCTGCCGCTGGGGTCCGTGGCCATGCGGGGCGGCAGCGCGATGGCCAATCTGCTCGGCGAGCTGTGGCCGAAACATGGGGATTTGCCCACAGGGCACGCAGAGTGGGGGCTTGATGCATTCCTGCACCTGTATGGCAAAGGGGAAGCGAAGCCTGGACGCAAGATGGGTCATGTGACCGCCACAGCCATGTCCGCGCGGGCCGCCGCACAACGAGTGGACGGGGTTCGTCAAGCCTTGGGCGGATGGCCCGCGGCTCCGGAATTCCTGGCGGCCCTGAACGGGTCCAACCCAAATTCCGCGGGATCCGCGGAGGAGATGCAGTCGTGATCGATGGCTTGCCCATGGATTCGCCCCGTGAAGCCTGTGGGGTTTTCGGCATTGCCGCGGCCGACATGGACGTGGCCAAGGCAACCTTCTATGCCCTCTATGCCCTGCAACATCGGGGGCAGGAGTCGGCCGGAATTGCTGTTTCGGATGGTTGCCGCCTTGCCGTGCGCAAGGGAATGGGACTGGTCTCGCAAATCTTCAACGAAGGGAATTTGCAGGGATTGACCGGTTCCATGGCCATCGGCCACAACCGGTACTCGACGAAGGGCAACTCGATTCTTGCCAACACGCAGCCGTTCACTCTGGAGACCTTTGCCGGTCCCCTCGCCATTGGCCACAACGGCAACCTGATAAACGCCGGGGCAATGCGCGCCGCACTGCTGGAGGAGGGGACGGGATTCAACACGGCCACGGACAGCGAGGTCATTCTCATGTCCTTGGCCCGTCGGACGCGGCTGCCTTGGCTGGAGAACTTCCGGCTGCTGATGGAGGAGGCCGAAGGGGCCTACACGCTGGTAGTCCTCACGCGGGACGGAATCTTCGGTGTTCGAGATCCATGGGGCCTGCGGCCCCTGGCGCTGGGGCGACGGGGTGATTCATACATGCTCGCCTCGGAAAGCTGCGCGTTTGCCACGATCGGGGCCTCCATGGTGCAGGAAATCGGACCCGGCCAGGTGGTGCGAATCCGTTCCGGCGGATACGAAGTCGAACAGGTGGTGCCGCCGCAGCGCCGGGCCTTCTGCACCTTCGAGGAAATCTACTTCGCCCGGCCGGACAGCATCTTCTCCGATCGGTTGGTGCACCAGGCCCGCCAGACCCTGGGCCGACAACTGGCCCTGGAGGCTCCGGCGGACGCGGACTGGGTGATGAGCGTGCCCGATTCCGGAACCCCGCACGCCATCGGCTACGCGCGGGAGAGTGGCATTCCCTACACGGAAGGACTGACCAAGTCACGCTACATTGGCCGAACCTTCATCCAGCCCAGCGACGAGCTGCGCCGTACAGGGATTGCCATGAAGTTCAATCCGCTCGGAGACAACCTGACGGGCCAGCGCGTGGTTCTGGTCGACGATTCGATCGTACGCGGCAACACGGCAGGACCGCTGGTGGCTCTGCTCCGGAACGGGGGGGCCGCCGAGGTGCACCTGCGCGTCGCCTGTCCGCCCATTCTGTATCCCTGTTTCATGGGCGTGGACATGGCGAGCCGAGAGGAGCTGATCGCAGCCCGGCACGATTTTGAGGGCATTCGGAGACAGGTGGGCGCGGACTCGCTTGCGTACCTCTCCTTGGACGGCATGCGCACGGCACTGTCCGGCACTGCCGAACACGAGTACTGCGATGCCTGCTTCACCGGCGCGTATCCGTTCGAGTCTGCGACGTCCGCATCGATCGAGGGCGAGATTAAGTTGGAACTGGCATCGGTGTTTGCGTAGGGCGCTGTCAACGCGGTGGCTCCGATTACGCCCATGAGGCGCGTCACTGTTTCACTTTCGTTGAAAGTGGTATCTGACCACGGTCAACGGGTCGGTTCCTCGCGTCCCGGAGCGACTGTGTTGATGCCGTTCAGCACGATGTGACCATTCCCACCCATGGCTGTTGGTCAAAATCAACGAAAGTGAAACAGTGCCTGAGGCTCGCTGTTCCCGGTGTCTGTCCGTGTTAGAGTACCCATTGGGCACTCCCCATTGCAGACATCTTCGGAACACGGCAGTGTGGCTGGCGGTGACCTGCGTCCCTTCTCCGACTGCTGCGGACGCCAAGGCGGCCAACAACCCAAAGTGATTGCGACGTGCAGGTTCTCGTAGTCGGTCACGGTGCCCGCGAGCACGCGCTGGCCTGGTCCCTCTCCCGGAGCCGCGATGTCTCATCCATCTTGATCGCGCCCGGCAACGGCGGCGTCCGCCACCTGCCCTCCGCGCGCAGAGTTCCCATTGATACGACCGATGTAACAGGGTTGGTGGCCTGCGCGCGGCAAGAGGCTGTGGACCTGGTGGTGGTCGGTCCGGAATCCGCATTGGAAACGGGCCTGGTCGATGCTCTGGCCGCCGAGGGTTTTCCGGTCTTTGGCCCCAGTCGGCAGGCAGCGCGCCTGGAGACCTCAAAGGTGTTTGCCAAGGACTTCATGCAGCGCCACGGCATTCCAACCGCGGAGTACCAACAGCACGTTGACTTTGAACTCGCGCTCTCCTACTGCGAGCGGCTCCGCTACAACGTCGCGCTCAAGGCGGACGGGTTGGCTGCCGGCAAGGGGGTAATCCTGCCTCGCACGGGAGCAGAAACCTTCGGGGCCTTGGAACAGCTCCGGGGCTCCGGTCTCTGGCAGGTGGACCAACCGCTGGTGATCGAGGAAAGGTTGGACGGGTGGGAGACGTCCGTGTTTGCCCTGGCCGACGGCAAGGACTATCGAATCTTCGCCCACGCCCAGGACTACAAGCGAGCCTACGACGGGGACGAGGGTCCCAATACCGGTGGCATGGGTGCCGTATCCCCCTCACCGCTGACCGAGGCCGAGTTGGCTGCTGTCGAGGAAAAGGTGGTGGCGCCCACCTTCGCAGGATTGGCCCGCGACGGTATGTCCTACGTTGGGGTTCTCTTCTTCGGCCTAATGATGACCAGTAGGGGTCCCATGCTGCTGGAGTACAACGCACGGTTCGGTGATCCCGAGACACAAGTGATGCTGCCCCGCCTTCGCGGCGGCATCGCCGAAGCTGTGCGCGCCTGCACCGAGAAACGGCTGCTGGAGGTCGAGTTCGACTGGGACCCGCGTCTCGCGGTCGGTGTTGTCATGGCATCGGGCGGCTATCCAACCCAGTACGGGATCGGGCATCGGATCAAGGGTTTGGACGCTGAGGGAAGCGGCGACACCGTCGTCTTCCTGGCCGGTGCCGAGGAAACACCCCATGGGGACGTGGTTACTGACGGAGGGCGTGTACTGACCGCGGTGGGTTTGGGTGCGGATTTGGTCTCGGCGCGGGTTGCCGCCTACGGCCGCGTGAAGACACTGGGTTTCGAGAGGGCCGAGTACCGGTCCGATATCGGCCTGGAGGCCGCACGGCGGTGACCGGCGCCCGGTACAGAAAGGCGGGGGTGGACATCGAGGCCGGCGAGGCGGCGGTGGGTCTGCTGCGCACCGGAACGGGGCTTGACACTAACGCCTTCGCCCAGGGCGTGGCCGCGGATGATGCCGACCCGTCGGTACGCACGCTGGCGACCACCGACGGGGTGGGAACCAAGACCCTGCTGGCCGCGTCCCTGGGCAGGCTGGAGGGTCTGGGCGCGGACTTGGTCAACCACTGCGTCAACGACCTCCTCGCCGCCGGAGGCCGGCCCCGCATGTTCCTGGACTACATCGGCATGCACCGGACCGATCCGGGGACGGTGGCCCTGCTGGTCCATGGCATGAGGCGGGCTTGTGCGGAAAATGGCTGCGAACTGGTGGGCGGCGAGACCGCGGAGATGCCCGATGTCTACCGTCCCGGCACTTTCGAACTCGTGGGCACGCTGATTGGGACCGTCCACGCCGACGACGCCCTGCCCAGACGCGACCGGATGAAGTCCGGGAACCTCCTGGTGGGACTGGCGAGCAGCGGCCCACACACGAACGGTTACACCCTGATCCGGTCGGTCATGGAGGATCGGGACCTGAACCTGCCTGTGGAACCGGGCGGCGCAAGCTGGGCGGACGCCTTGCTGGCCCCGCACCGTTCCTATGCCGCGGATGTGGCCGCGCTCCGGGCCGCAGGGCTGGCGCCGGCCGGCATCGCCCATATTACGGGCGGCGGTTTCCAGGGCAACGTCGGACGCCTGTTGCCCGACGGTTTGGGCGCCGTGGTCGACACGGCCGCCTGGCACCCCCCGGCCGTTTTCCGTCAACTGGTCGCGCGGAGCGGAATGTTGCGCGACGAGGCGTACCGCGTGTTCAACATGGGCATCGGCCTGGTGCTGTCGCTGCCGCCCGACCAGGCCCGGTCGGCCGTGGGCTTGCTGGGCGATGCCTGCATTATGGGACGGCTCGAACCGGGTTCGGGAGTCCGATTGGAATGAGCATGTGTCCAGGGTCAAGCGGCTAACAGTCCTGATTTCGGGGAACGGCTCCAATTTGGAGGCGCTGATCGAGGCATGTGGCGCCCATCGGCTGCAGGCGGAAGTGGGCCTTGTCATTTCCAGCAAGGCAGCGGTTTTCGGCTTGGAACGCGCCCGTCGGCATGGGATTCCCGCCAAGGTCCTGTCCTGGTCGGAACACCGGGCCTGCGGCGGGTCGCGGTCCACCTATGACCAACAACTGGCGCGCTGTGTGGCGGCTTCGCATCCCGACCTGATTGTGCTTGCCGGATGGATGCGGATTCTGACCCGTTCCTTTCTGGATCGGTTTCCCGGGAAGGTGGTCAACCTCCACCCTGCACTCCCCGGGACATTTCCGGGGCTGTACGCCATTGAACGGGCCTACACGGCCTGGCGGGAGGGGACGATCCGGGAAACAGGTGCGATGGTGCATTGGGTGCCGGACGAGGGGGTGGACACCGGTCCTGTCATCCGCGTTGTCCGGGTGCCGCTCCGCGAAGGGGAGACCCTGGAGGGTTTGACGGAACGGATGCACGCCGCCGAACGCGGACTGCTGGTGCAGGCGATTGCCACCGCGTTGGCGGGCGAGGTCGGATCACTCGCACCAACCTCTGCCGAAGCCCGCGCGGATCACTGACCGAGTCCACCGGGAGGCAGGAATTCAGGCCCCTTGGCTTGTATTCCGACGGACCATTCCGCGGCAGTCCTGCTGCCGGTTGCAACGGCGTGCCCACACCAATATTACCGGCCATAACGGAGGGTGTTCTGTTGGTGCTCGGCATACGTGGCGGCAAACACATGCGCGCCGTCGACCCCGGTGGTGTGGAAGAAGCAGTAGACGCTGTTGGCCGGACTGCGAACCGCGTCCAGCGAGCTGAGTCCGGGGTTGGCAATGGGGGCAGGGGGCAGGCCTTGGTTCTGGAACGTGTTGTACGGCGACTGCACGCGGTCGTAATCGTCCAGCGTGATGGAAGGCCACCAGCCGTCGGCGGCGTTGCCAAGGGGATACTGGACTGTCGGATCCGATTCCAGGTAGGGGCCGCGGACCTCGTCCCGGCAGAGTCCCGAGAGGCGGTTGAGATACACGCTGGCAATCAAGGGCCTTTCCTCGGCCACGGCGGCTTCCCGCTCGACGATGCTGGCCAGGGTCACGATTTCCCGGGGCGTTAGGGCCGGTTCGGCGGTCAGGCCCCGCTCTCCCAGCCTGCGGTCGAAGTTGTCCAGGAATTTGGCCACGACCGTTTCAACGCGATCGGCGTTCACGGGGAAACGGTAGGTGTCGGGAAACAGGTAGCCCTCGAGGGTGGCATCGGTCGGCAGGTCGGCCAGGAAGTCGTAGTCGTCGAATATCTCCATGGACCTGGGGTCCCGCACGGCATCCAGGAATTCGCGGGCGGAGACGATGTAGTTGGCCTCAAGCACCTCGGCGAATTCCTCCATGCGCATGCCTTCCAGCAACGTCACCAGCTCCTCTTCGTAGCTGGGCGCGTTGAGGGCCTCCGCCAGTTCGGGGATGGTCATGGTTTCCGACAGCATGTAGTTGCCGGCCTCCAGATAGCGGTCGAGGAACTGGACCCGCAGGTAGAGATTGAACAGTTCGGCATCTGTCACAAACCCTTCGTTCTCCAGGCGGTAGGCGATGTATAGGGCCGGTTCACCCAGGCCGATTTCGAACGGCCGCGGCCGCGGGTCGCCGCCGGGCGGGATCAACAGGCGATCCGCCTGCAGCTCAAGACTGAGGGACAGGATCCAATGTTCGATGTTGTCCGGTGTCAAGGCCAAGGCGGCCTGGTGGATGTCCAGCAGCATTCGGCCCTGCAGGTCCGCGTCCGCCACCTGTCGATCCAGGTGGGCCAGCGCCACGCCGCGGCTCCACAGAAGCAACGCGGCCAAGCTCCCGAGCACCGCGGCCCTGAGCATCCATCGCCAGGTTTGAGTGGCGGGATGGAGGGAATTGCCCCAGCGCGACGCCTTGCGGGCGCGCTCCGTGTATTGACGGTTGCGGGCGCGCATGTGCCGGCGTTGCCGGGTGGTGCCGAACATCGGTTCCGGGTCCAGGCTAGGGCTCGATGCGTCCCCACCCGCGCGGGTCGGACCGTTCCTGTGCCCGCATGTAGTCCTCGAGGATCAGGGACGCCGCCACAGCGTCCTCCGGGCCGCGGTGGCCGGCCTCCCGCTGTGCAATTCTGGCCGCCGCGGTGGTCCAGCGTTCATCCCAGAAGATTACGGGTCGGGCATGCTCGAGCCAGTGCCGCTGAGCCTGCATCCAGCGTCGCGCCCATTCCCTGACGTAGGCGGTCCGATCGGTCTCGCCGTCACCCTGGTCGGAGACGGGCAGGCCGCAGATCACCGAAGCGACTTCGTGCCGGTCCAGCAGGCGGCACAGGTGGGCGAAGTCCGCCTTCCGGCTGGTCCGGGTCATCACCGCCAGCGGCGTGGCGCCGAGCCACAGCGAATCGTTCAAGGCAATGCCGATTTTGGTCAGGCCCACGTCCACGCCCATCAGGCGCGGCTTCAGTTCCGGCGTCATCAGCTGTCCGTGGCCGAGGCGGCCGGCCAACTGGTCTCCACCCGGATGCGGTGCGGCAGGGATGGCAGGGTTTCGCGTTCGGGTGGGGAAATGTGAATTTGCCAGGGTTCCTCAATGTCCAGCTCCGCCAATTTGCGGTCGAGGTCCGCGAGTGGTGTGCCGGCCAGTGTGGTTCGCAGGACCTGCCGGTCGGGCGCCTGGAGGTATCGGGCCCTGGTCTTGACCGTGAAGGCAAGCTCGGTGCCCGCGTTGACGGTTCCGGATTCGAGGTGGAAGTCCAAGCTATCCGGATCAATCAGGGCCCGCGGCGGGGTTTCGGCCTCCAGCCTGGCCAGGACAAAGTCCACAAGGTCGCTGGTCTGGACGGCCAACCCGCTGACCAGCACCATCATTGTCAGGGTCAGTTCGTCGGCCACTTCCCCGTTGAACAGTTCGGTGTTGGTCCACTGAATTGAGACCGAGACGGTTTCGCTGGGCAGCCAGGCGTTGGGCGGAACCTCGGGTGCCAAAATGGTCAGGGCCTTGCCGCGGACATCGGCCAGCAGCACATCGCGCAGGTAGTCCTGGTCGCGCTGGGACACGGCAAACCGTTCCTCGGATGTGCCGCCTGCCAGATCGCTGGGATTGGCAATGCGCACGCGCTGGGCCCAGCTGCCGGTGATCGTGTTGATGCTGTTGGCCGGGACGTTGCCTTCCTCACCGGCCTCGACGGCCTCGATTTCGACCAGCGCCTGCAGTCCGGATCCGCCCGCCAGGATGGCATCGTCGAGGGTCACGAAGGGAATGGCGTCGCCGGTGCCGGTTTGCACCTGGGTGCCCGCCGGGATGGTGAATCCTTCGGTGCCCAGGTTGGTGATGGCAAGGTAGCCCCGCGCCTTGTCCACGGGTCTCCTGGTGACCGCCGTGGTCTCCGTCGTGCCCACCACCTCGTGCGAGACGGAGATCCAGGTGGCCGGAACCAGACCGGTGTCGTTGTCCACGGTCTGGGCGTACAGGCTGGCGGACATGGGGACGTCCAGCTCCAGGATCTGGGAGGACGGAGCCACCGTCAATGTCGCGCTCGGCTGCACATGGGTCAGAAACAGCCAGAGTGCCGATCCCGCAATGGCGCAGAACACCGCGACTCCGAACAAGTTGCGGACCCAGCCCCCGGGAGTTTGAGAGAGGACCGGGGCACGGCTCCGATCGACCCGGCGATTGCCGGGGGAACCCCGGGGAATGATTGCTCCGTTGCGGCGGGGGTTCGCTGCGCGTGCCGTGGCGAGCCAGTGCTCGGCTTTGGCAACTGATTGGAACCGGTTCCCGCGGATCCGGTGCGCGGTTGCCTCGGACAGGTGGCCCACCGCGACATAGGCAAGGGGCAGACCGCGGACACGGGCTCGATGGGTCAGCGCCAGGCACCACTCCCCCAGGTCCGCACCTGGGGGCACGGAGTGAATCTCCACCAGGAGCCCGGTACCCGCGGCGTCTGAAACAGCCTGGAGCAAATCGGCCAGACGGCTGGTGTCGCGGACAACAACAGTGGTGTGCACGGGTTGGAATGGTGGCGGGGTTGCGTGTCTTGGCGGCGCGGACCGGGACCGGGCCGGGATTGAGTCAGGCCGCGGTGCGCTCGCGCACAGCCTCGGCAATCATGTCCAGTGCCTGCGGCAGGCCGGCCGGGTCTCGGCCGCCGGCCTGCGCCATGTTCTGGCGGCCCCCTCCACCGCCGGCAATGGCCGAAGCCGCCTGCTTGACCATCGCTCCGGCGTGCAGGCCTCGCTGCGACAGGCCGCGGGACACGGCAACGACCAGCAACGGGCGGCCGTCGGTGGCCGAACCCAGGGCGATGACGCTGTCTCCGAGCCGGTTCTGAAGATGGTCGCACATTTCGCGCAAGGTGTCCCCGTCCCGATTTGGAACCTGACCGAATATGCACGGCACTTCACCGAGCACAATGGAGGTTTGGGCCAGCTGGTCGATGTCGTCAAGCGCGCTTTGCCGGCGGGCCTGTTCCAGCTCGCGCCGCAATTCCTGCACGCGTCGGGAGAGGGCTTCGGCGGCTTCCACGATTTGGTGGGGTTGGGTCTTGAGTGCGTCGGCCACCTGGTGGGTTCGTTCCAGGACTGACCGGACCCAGGCATTGGCCGCCTCGCCGGTTACGGCTTCGACGCGACGCTGCCCGGCTGCGCTGCTGCCCTCGCTGACGATGTAGAACGGCCCCACGGCGGCGGTGTGGTCCAGGTGCATGCCGCCGCAGAGTTCCTGGCTCTCAAAGCCGTCCGCCGCGATGCGTACCACGCGCACCGTGTCCTCGTACTTTTCGCCAAACAGTGCCATGGCTCCACCGGCCACCGCTTCGGCATGGGACTCCCAGCTGAGTTTGATCGGTGCATCGGCCAAAACCACGGACCGCACCATCTGTTCGACCTCATCCACTTCTTCGGGGCTCATGCCCCGCGGCAGCGTAAAGTCGAACCGAAGGCGATCCGGTGCCACCAGGGATCCGGCCTGGTGGACCGATTCGCCCAGGACCGTCCGCAGGGCGGCGTGCAAAAGGTGGGTGGCGGTGTGGTTGCGTTCGATGCGCCGGCGGCGCGCCTGATCGACTTCGCACACGGCGGCATCCCCGACCGTCGGGCTGCCTCGGCGCACCGTGCCCCGGTGGACCAGCAGTCCCGACACGGGACGCTGGATGTCCTCCACGATGATTTCCCAGGACGTGTGGTCGCTCGACCGAATGCGGCCGGTGTCGGAGACCTGGCCGCCGGATTCCACGTAGAAGGGAGTGGCTGCGGTAATGACTTCAACGCGTTCACCTTCGTTCACCGTCGCTGCCGGCGCATCGTCCCGCAGCAGCGCCAAGACCGTTGTGGCCGGATCGGGTGCCGGCTCGTAGATGAGGTGGACCACGCCTTCCGGGGGCAGACTGCCGGCCTCGGTCAGGCGGGTCTTGAGGTCCCGGTAGCCCGCGTGGCCCCCGCCGTCCATGAACTTGGCCCGGGCGCGGCTTCGTTCGCGGGCGTCCGTTGCCAGCTTGCGGTATTCCTCCTCGTCAACGGTTAGTCCCTGTTCGCGGGCGATGTCCCGGGTCAGGTCCAGGGGGAAGCCAAAGGTGTCCCAGAGCAGGAAGGACTGGGCACCGGAGATTTCCGTGCGACCGGTGTCCCGAGCGTCCGCCACGATGTTCTCAAGATGGCCAAGACCGTTTTCCAGCGTCCGCAGGAACCGTTCCTCCTCGGCGGTTACGGTATCGCAGATAAAGGTCTGCCGATCCCGGATTTCCGTGAAGTGGTCTCCCATCTCTTCCACCACGCTTTCCACCATGCGGGCCAGGAAGGGCTCCCGGAAGCCCAGCATGCGGCCGAACCGGGCGGCCCGGCGCAGGATCAGACGCGTGATGTAGTTGCGTCCCTCGTTGCCCGGCAAGACACCGTCGGATATGAGAAAGGTGACGGCTCTGCTGTGGTCGGCCAGTACCCGGAATGGCACATACAGGTTTTGGCGCTGCTGGTCCGAGGCTCCTGCCAGTTGTTGGACGCGGTCCATCAGGAAGCGGAAGACATCAGTGTCGTAGGGGGTCTCGACCCCCTGCATGATGCTCGCGATGCGCTCCAGCCCACATCCGGTGTCCACGCCGGGGTTGGTCAAGGGAATCCGTTCGGTTACCGTCTTCTGGTCGTATTGCATAAAGACCAGGTTCCAGAACTCCAGATACTCATCGTCGCGGTTGACGCCGTCTGGGTGCTGTTTGTCCAAATCCCCCCAGTAGTAGTGCAGTTCCGAGCAAGGTCCGCAAGGGCCCGTGTCCCCCATCGACCACCAGTTCTCGCTGCTGTCAAAGCGGCGGATGCGGTCCGGTGCTACACCCGCCGCGCGCCACAGTTCTTCGGTCTCGTCGTCGTCCTCGTAGATACTGAACCAGAGCCGCTCGAGCGGCAGCTGCCACACCTCAGTCACCAGCTCCCAGGCGAACTTGACGGCATCCGCCTTGAAGTAGTCCCCAAAGGAAAAGTTTCCCAGCATCTCGAAAAATGTGTGATGCCGCGGACTGGTTCCCACGTCGTCGAGGTCGTTGTGCTTGCCGCTGACCCTTAGGCATTTCTGCGATGTGACAGCTCGGCTGTAGGGTCGGGTTTCCACTCCGAGCAGGGCGTCCTTGAACTGAACCATGCCGGCGTTTACAAACATCAAGGTATCGTCATTGTCCGGCACGAGGTTGCTGCTGGCCACTGCCTGATGGCCGCGCGCCGCGAAGAAGTCCAAGTACTGTTTGCGGATTTGGTTGATGCCGAAGGTATCGGGCGGGACCAAGGACTGATTCACGGTTGGCATATCCCCGTTAAAGTGACTGGCTCAGCGAGGGGCGGACAGCAAGAGGCCCCTGCCGACTTGGCGGCGCATTATATGATCGTTGTTCAGTCCTGGCATTGAAGATAGCCGGATTCATGCGGCCAGTTCGCTATCCGGGATTGGGATCTTCGCCTCCGCTTCGGGTTCGGAAGTCCGCCCATGACAATACAGCCCCTTTCGGCCGCCACTGTGGCGCGTATCGCCGCCGGTGAGGTCATCGAACGCCCGGTCGACGCGGTGCGGGAATTGGTTGAAAATTCGTTGGATGCCCATGCCCGCCATGTGAATGTGGCTCTCAAGGGGGGCGGCCTGGAACTCATTCGCGTGGTGGACGACGGAGACGGCATTCCCGCAGACGAGCTGCAGTTGGCCTTCCAGCGCCACGCCACCAGCAAGCTGGCGGATTCGGAAGGGCTGGATCGTATTCGAACCCTGGGGTTCAGGGGCGAGGCCCTGTTCAGCATAGGGGCTGTCAGCCACGTGACCGTAGAGTCGCGCCATCGACGCGATGCCACCGGCAGTCGCCTTCGGTTTGCCTGCGGACAGATTGAGGACCAGACACCGGCGGGTGCCGTGCAGGGAACGACCCTGCAGGTTGAGCAGTTGTTTGTCAACGCGCCGGTGCGACAGCGGTTTCTGAAGTCCGCGACGGCAGAGGCCGGTCGCGTATCCCGGATGATGCAGCGGTATGCGCTGGCCTGGCCGGGTGTTGCATTTGCCTACAGTCACAACGACCGGGTGCTGATGCGGACCCACGGCCGCGGCGATGTGCGGGAGGTCCTGCTGGAGGTGCATGGCCGAGAGTTGGCACGTCAGGCCTTGTCCCTGGAGGGGTTGCGCCACGACATCAAGGTGGCGGGTTTCGTTTCGCCGCCGACGCTGCATTATCCCAACCGGGGCCACATCGATGTGTTTGTCAACGGTCGGTGGATTCAGGACCGGTCGGTGACGCAGGCGGTCGTGCAGGGATGTCACGGACGCCTGCCCGGCGGGAGGTTTCCCTTTGGCCATCGGGGTGTTGCAGCGCGATTTGCAGGCCAACGACGTTTCGTCGGTGCGGGC
>JAPPAJ010000214.1 GCA_026705565.1 Caldilineaceae bacterium
CCCAAGCACGTAGCCGATACCGAGACGGAGTACCTCACAGCGATGGACGAGGTTCTGCAAGCCGAACGCAGGGTATCCGCCGACGCTTACCGTTTCCTGCGCAGGGCTCTGAGAGGGGTGGCGACGAACATTGTCCAACTGCGATATGCGCGTTCGATTGATCCTGCATGTGAGGAAGAGTTGACCGACCATGTGCATCTGATCGTCAACAGGCTGCAACGACTTTGGATTCGCCGCAAGCTGAGGGTATGACCCGGCATGTGCCTGGTGGCCCTCTCCGAATCGGCGGCACGGTCTGGGATGTGCTGCACGTCGGATGTAGGCCGCTGGGTTTCTGCGCGAACACTGAGAAAATACGTTGCGAGTTGGTCCTTGCGCTGACCCGCAGGCAGCACGGTTCCATGCTGTCTGTCGATTGCCCGTGTGCTGGATGGACTGTATCGCCTTGCAGGACCACATCGAGGTTGGATTGGGGGGTAACACATGAAATCTTGGCATGAATACGTGCCGGAACGGTATCGAGTCGCCACCGGGTTGTTTCTGGTCCCCGCTGCCTTGCTGCTGGCGTTGGCTTTCCTGAACTGGCTGTTTCCCAAGCCCAATCGATAATCGGACAGTGGTTAGAATCAACAAACCGGCAACCTTCGCAAGCTGCATGCGGGCCGGTACCAGCATCTCCATGTCCCACGGCGGCTGATTGTCCACGCAGTTACAGGCGAATCTCCATGATTACCGACACCCAGAAGCAGGAGTTCATCGACCGCGGTTTCCTTCAGTTGACCGAAGTGGTACCGCGGGGGATGTGCGATGAGGCCCTGAGAGCCATCAATCACTCAATTGGGCACGTGGGCAAGACCGGAGGCGACCCCGCGCGCTTTACGGTCGACCAGTATTGTTACGAACTGGCAGGCCAGCCGGTCATGACAGACGTTTTCAACCGGACCGGGGTGCGCCAGGCAGCGGAAGGCCTAATGGGGGAAGGTTGCATGCTCCCGGTGGAACGGGTGCAGATCGCACCGCGGTTCCCGATGGCCCTTGATGAGGGGCCACCTGACCAACACGGCCACATCGACGGCATCGGAGGCGGCAACAACGGAACGGCCAAAGGCAAGTACATTCGCTCCTTCACGTTGTTTGCCGTCGTGTATCTGGCCGACGTGCCGGATAGGGAGTCGGGCAACTTCACCGTATGGCCGGGTTCCCATCGGGAACTGCAGGCATACTTCCGGGATGTCGGGCACGAAGTCCTCAGCCAAGGGGTGCCCCACATTCACCATGCGCAGGATCCGGTCATGATCACGGGCAAGGCCGGCGATGTTGTGCTTGCCCACCACCTCATGCAACACGAGGGTGGCTACAACCTCTCACCCAACGTGCGGCACGCCCTTATCAGCCGGCTGCGACACCGCGACTGGGTAGCGCCCGGTTATGATGCCTACACGAATATCTGGGACGAGTGGATTGGATTGCAGGAGTATCTTGATTGAGCCGGTAGACAACGGCTATCGAATTTTTGGGGAACTCTACACAGGCCCAACTGCACAGAGGGAGTGCCAAGTTCCGGCCATGCCCTCCGTGCAACCGGATGTGGACCCCAGGTTCAGCATGCCCTGCCTGTTTTACATAACACTCTTCGCATAATCTAATCCGACGGCACCCCGAACGGTGCCGTCGGGAGGTTCTCAGTCCACAGAGTGGGGCTGTGTCAACTGCATCCGAGTGGCCGCGGACTGGATGGCGTCATTGTCCATCGTTGTCGGACTGTGCCGACTGCGCCGCAAGGTATTCGGCGAACCCGGCCAGCACTTGGAGGTTCAACACATCGGGCACAAACGCAGCAACGTCCTGGATGGACAAACCTTCCGAGAGGCCATACCCAATCACCATGCGGACTTGCGGGGCTTGTGCGACGGGGCCCAGACCCTCCCACAGTCTCTCGCCGAGAATCCCCAGGACCACCGGCAAGGGTGTCTCCAAGTCCAAGGGAAACGGTCCATCGTCCGCCACCGGCCAAGCTGTGTCCAGTTCATATACAACGGTACCCCGGATATCCCTGGAAGATGCGCCAATGTCCAGTCGATACTGGCCCGGCTGGGCCCTCCAATCCTCAGCGCGGACATCGTAGTAGGACAGGTCGCGGCCCGACAGGAGGAACTCAACCGTCCGTGTTTCACCCGGTTCCAACTCAATTCGTTCAAAGGCCTTCAGTTCCCGGGGTGCACGAGCTACTTGGGAATCGTTGTGTCCCACATACAGTTGGACTACTTCGGCACCCGGACGGGCACCCGAGTTGGTCACCTCTACGAATACATGCAAGCCCTGTTCCCCGTCATGCGGCGAGCCTTCAGCACGAGGATTGGAATAGGTGAAATCCGTGTAGGACAGCCCGTGTCCAAACGGAAAAAGGGGTGCCAGGTTCCGTGCGTCGTAGTGGCGATAACCGACAAACAACCCTTCACCATACCGAACCTGGCCCTTCTCGCCCGGATAGTTTACATAACCAGGGGTGTCGGCAATGTGCTTCGGCAACGTCACTGGCAACCGACCTGACGGATTGGTGCTCCCCCAAAGGACATCGGTCAGCGCATTGCCAAACTCTTGTCCGGGAAACCATGCAAACAGGACAGCTGCCACTTCGTCGATCCAAGGCATGTGGACCGGTGAACCGGCGTTGACGACGACGATCGTCCTCGAATTCCGCGCAGCCACTGCCGAAACCAGTGCATCCTGTTCGCCAACCAGGTCCATGTGACCGCGATCGTGCCCTTCGCCTTCCCAATCCTGATTCAAGCCAACCACTACGATGGCCGCATCGGCTTCGGCCGCGTCGTTGGCGGCCAGTTCAATCGCGTTGCCCGGCAGCGGCGGTGCCACACCCAAGCGCAAGCCGGCTACCGGTGTTCCTGGCATGCACATGAACTCCAAAACGACCTTGGTGGACGATCCCGTCTCAAAATGGCACTGGGCCCGTTTTTCAGGCGAGCCCATGCCGAAGAACGTGTCTCCCTGCTCGTATTCCTCCCACAGGTTGACAACCGGATCGCCGCCTACGTACAACCGGCCCAGCCCCAACGTGTACAGGCCGAATTCATATGTTCCGGTGTCCCTTGGCGTGAAATCAAAGGAAACCCGGGCGCTGAATCCCGGCTCGACGCCGTCCGGCAGATGGCCAAACCAGAAGATCTCCGACGAATCGCGCGACTCGATAGCAATCGGCCGGCCTTTGAAATCAGGTTGGTTGAAGTACTCGATTGTGAGGCTGGAGGATCCATCGTCAACCATCTCGGCTTCCACCAACGGGCAGAACCGATGGTTGGCACATCCCTGGGCATAGCGTATCTCGGTGGTGTCACCTAGAACTTCCCGTATGGCCTCCAACGGATTCGAGGTGTAGGGCGGCTTGACCATCGCGCTGCCGCCACCCATGAGACTGCCGGTCCTGGCATTGGGTCCAATCACCGCAATGTTGTCGATTGCGTTCGCGTCCAACGGCAGCGCTCCGCGTTCGTTCTTGAGGAGCACGAACGATTCGGCAGCGGCGCGGCGCGCCAGAGCACGGGTACCGGCTTCGTTTCTCGATGTCTCGGCCCCGAATGTCTTGCCATCCAACACACCGGTACGCCCGGCCAACCGAAGATAGCGGCGGACCTTATCGTCAAGGTCCGCGTCGTTCAGTTCTCCCGCTTCCAGGCGGGGAAGCAGGGATGTGCCCATCATGATGCCCGGACCCGGCATCTCCAGGTCCAATCCCCCCTCGAAGCAACCCACGGTGGACTTGGTTCCAAACCAGTCGGACATGACGATGCCGTCAAAGCCCCACTCGTCCTTGAGAACATCCGTGAGCAGATATCCGCTGGAGGCGGCGAACTCCCCGTTGACTTGGTTGTAGGCGGCCATGCAGGCCCACGCTCCGCCCTCCTTGAACACGATTTCGAATGGAAGCAAGTAGATCTCCCTCAGGGTCCTTTCGTCTACAACCACATCCAGGGTCATTCGCTGGTATTCCGAGTCGTTGCAGACATAGTGCTTGGGACACGCGGCAACGCCCCCGTCCTGCAAACCCTGTACGTAGGCCGATGCCAGCTTGCCCGAGAGATAAGGATCTTCCGACAGACACTCGAAATGCCGGCCGTTGAGCGGAGTGCGATGGATGTTAATGGTGGGCGCCAAGAGCACCGACACACCCTTGGAGGCGGCTTCCAAAGCCAATTCGCCGCCTATCCTGACCAGGAGTTCCTTGTCCCATGTGGCTGCCAGGGCAGAACCGCAAGGGAAACAGGCGGCGGTCTGGTCGCCACCAAACGTGCCGCGGGCTCCGTTGGGGCCGTCCGAAACCTTCATCGCCGGTAGGCCGACTCTATCCACCCCGCCAATGTTCCAGAGGGTCTCCCCGGCGGTAAGGGTGGCTTTCTCTTCCCGGGTCAGCTGGTCAAGAATTTGTTCGATGCGATGTTCCATTGCGTCACTCGGTTGGTGATGTGGGTAGATTGGAATGGCACTTAGGACCAGGTCCCGGTCTGGTTCAGTGGAAGGTTGTCGAAAGCGCCGAAGTCCTGGGCCACGAAATCGATCAGGCGAATGGCGAAGGCTTCAGGGTTCTCGATCATCGGCGAATGTCCGGCTCCGCGGATCACCTCGAGGTTGTTGGCCACGGCAATCGAACGCAGGGTGGCCAAGGCCTGTTGGTAGGAAACGATGTCGTCGTCATGTCCCCTCATCAACAATACAGGCGTTCGAAGCTGACCGATTCTGTCGGCCACCGACCACCGCTCCAGGGCTCTGGTCAGCCCGTCAATTGACCTCCCGTCCATTCTTGCTGCGTCATCGACCAGGAGTTCGAACCAAGTTCGGTTCGAGGGAACATCCAGGTCGAGATTCGGCATTAGGGAAGCGATAATTGTTGACATAATTGAGCGGTCCTGCCGAGCAGTCTGCAGATGCCGATACAACTCGGGGGGGCTCTTGACACCGTGCAGAGGCGGATTGCTGCACAGCACCAGGCTGTTGACCAAATGGGGATGGGAGATGGCAAACTCCAGGGCTGCGGCGCAGCTGGTCGAATGAGCGACCAGGGCCAAGCCACGCAACTTCAAGGAAGTTGCGAAATCCGCGAGAAAACGCACCTGTGACTGCACCGAGTACAGGTCGTTTCCCAAGGGGGTCTGACCACACCCGGGGAGGTCCGGTGCCACGAGCCGCATGTCGGGGGGCAGGATGTCGAACAGGGGTTGCCACCACCGTTTCGTCGCCAAGTTTCCGTGCAAGGCGAGCACAGTCTCCTCATCCGCCGTCCCTTGGTCCCAGTAGGCAATGTCTTCCGCGGCCCTTGGACGTTCAATGGTCAGGGTCTCGGGCATGAAACACGATACTCCGGCGGCCGGGCATGGAAACGATTGGACACGCGCCGCCAACGCCATGTCCAACCAAGACTGAATGTAGCACTCCTGCTGCGCGATCGGTTGGTCGGCAAGACACTGCTGGTTGCAGAAGCTCGTTGTCAGTGCACCGCCACCGCGTAGGAGAACCTTCCCGATGCCGCAAATGCCGTTGGACTTCGCCACCACCCGTTGGCACCTTTTAAGCTGTATAATTATCATTATACGGCTATTAATACAGGGTCAACCGGATGGTGTGGCGCAGTAAGTGTCGGGTCCGAATACGCCCAACTGTGCGAATTCATGGCTTGGAGCCAATCTGTGCACATCCGATGGCAAGGATCTTGTGAAGTCCATGGCCAAGGTTGCAATGGTGTCGTTGGCATTGAGCACCAGGCACCGTTCGTTGCAACCGTGCTTCACCCTGCGGAGATCCCTGCCAATCAGCATGGCAGTGCTGATTTGGGCTGTAGCGTAGTTCCCCATCGGAATCGGATATCAACGATACCCCGTACTCTTCACAGCCTTGATCGCGGCTTGCCGAAAGCCCCTTGGTTTGGCGTTCAGCGTGGGTTCGCAATGCTCGGAACCGCCACACCGGAGAGTAGAAGCGTTCCGATGGTCGGCCTCGACTGCCGAGCAGGACACGCGCGTCCAAAACGCGGATTCATCAAGACAACCAAGGCTGAAACCCGCGTCGGGATGTGTGTCGGGCTGGAACAGCAAGTCCCCAGTCAACCCTTCAGTCCACTCAGGGAAACACCTTGAATTATGTAACGTTGGCCCAAGAGGAACACAACGAAGGTCGGCACAAAGCCCAGTACTGCGCCTGCCATGTCCAAGCCGGCATCCCCTCCGGAACGGGCCACTGTACCCAAGCCCACCGGCAGTGTGCGCATCTCCGCCTTGGTAGTCACGATCAACGGGTACAGGAATGAGTTCCAGTTGCCCATGAACCGCAGGATGCCCAAGGTCACCATGGCCGGGACCAACTGGGGCATCAGGACCCTCAGCCAGGTGTCGAAGATGTTGGCACCGTCGATCAAGGCCGCGTCGTCATAGTCCCTGGGAATGCTCAGAAACTGTTGCCGCATGAGGAACGTGCCGAAGATGGAGGCAAACCAGGGACCAATCAAAGCGGTGTAGGAGTTCACCAGACCCAGGTCGGACAGCATGATGTACTGGGGGATGATCAGTGCCGTTTCGGGCATGATCAGAATGCCCACAAACATGTAGAAGAGAACGTTCCGACCAATGAAATCGCCCCGGGCAAATGCATACCCGGCCATGGTCGATGTGAAGACACCGCCCAGCGTCGATACGGCCGCAACGTAGAAACTGTTGTATGTCCAGCGGAGAGCCAGGGTCCGGGCAAAGAGCAGCTGGAAGTTTTCCAACGTTATCGGGTTGGGAATCAGATCGATAGGAAACAGCAGGAACCGGATGTTCTGCGTCAGCGACACGGAAAGCATGATGATGAATGGGCCCACGGTCGAAACCGCAAGGACGCCCATCAACAGGTAGGTGACGGCTGTGCGCAGGCCCTGGTTGGGCTGGAAGCCGATCCATACCCGGAGAAGGGTCAGGGGTGACCGTTGAGTCTGTGGCCGAAGACTGCTCATGGCGGCTCAGTAGACTTCTTCGTCGAACTTCAGGTAGCGGTTTTGGACGTAGGCGATGATCAGGATGATCAGGAAAAGCAGAATCGAGAGGGCGCTGGCATAGCCGAAGCGGGTGAAGTTGAAGGCCTGCGAATAGATGTGGTAGACGGCGGTAGTAGTGGCATTCACAGGACCGCCGCCGGTCAGAATGAAGATTGCGCCAAACTCCTGCAAGGCGCCGATCGTGGTAATCACCACTACGAAGGCCGCCGTGGGTCGCAGGAGCGGAATCGTCACGTGCCGGTGCAGCCGCCAGCCATAGGCGCCGTCGACGCGGCCGGCATCGTAGAGGGGCTGTGGAATTGCCTGCAGCGCGGCTAGCCAAATCACCATGAAGAAGCCAAACGACTGCCAGACACCCAGGCCGGCGATGGAGGCGAGGGCCTGATGAATGTCCAGCAGAAAGCGCTGGGCAGGGATGCCAACCAGTCCCAGCAGGTAGTTGAACGGGGCATCATCCCGCGGCGACAGAAAACGCCGGAAGACGAGTGCCAGCACGGCGATGTTCGTGACGTTCGGCAGAAAGTAGACGGAACGGAAGAACTTCATGCCGCGCAGCTTCTGGTTGACCAGGATGGCAACCAGCAATGAGACAACTACCAGCGGCGGCACATACAGCAGGGCGAAGAGAAACGTGTTCTTGAGGGCCAGATGCAGAAGTTCATCACCCGCCTTCTTCACGAAGTTGTCAAGACCGACGAATTCCCTGTGGCTGAGCAGATCCGTCTTGAAAGTGGCCGTCTGGAACATGCTCAGCCATGGCCAGAGGTTGAATACAACGAACACCACCAGGTTGAGGACAATAAACGGGTACCAAGGCAGCGACTTCAGGATGCGCTTGGTCAGAGCGCGCCTCTGGGCAACAGGGGGCAACGTAGCGGAACTCATGCCATCAGTTGGTTGACAGAGTGCGGTAGGCACAGGACAACCGAGATGGGGACCATCGCCGGCTGTCCTGCTGAACAACAACGGTTGGGGACGGGTTGCGGCTAGGCCTTTTCGGCCAGGATGGCGTCAATCTCCGTCTTGATGTTTTCCAACGCCTCGTCAACCGTGGCAACGCCGAGGACGGCTGCCTGGAACTGTGGTCCGCACACCACCTTGCTCTCCTGCCACAGGGTGTTGGCATCCTGATCGGAGAACAGAGCGCCACTATGGCGGTTGACATGTTCCAGGACACACGCCTCCGGATTCCAGAACTCGGACTTCGTCCTGGTCCCAACGGGTGTTGAGCCTGCCAGTTCGCAATAGGTCCCGATGTTCTCGGGCCTGATCATGTAGCGGACCCATTCGATCGCCGCATCCGGGTTCTCGCTCTGCGCCGTGACGGCCCATCCCTGACCGGAGACCACCCCGGAAACCGGTGTCTCCTCACCCGTACGAGATCTGGGATGGCCGTGGAAAAACTCCATGTCGGGTTGAGATTCGACGTGCGTGATGCAGGCTGCATCTTCGACGCGGTTCGTCACCTGCTCCAGCGACAGCCAATAGTTGGGCAGGCCGCCCTGTTCGTCCACACTGCCAATGGCAAATTCGATTGGGACCCAGTTGTTCTCGTATTCGGTGACCCAGCGCTGCAACGTGTTGCGGCAGGGGTCGTCCGTGAAATTGGACACGGTTCGGTCCGCGGAGTAGACGGTGCCGCCGGCTTCGTGCACCTGGGTAATGAATTCGCCCCAGCTGAAAGTGCTCAGGGACTCAAGGTAGTAGCCCTTGGTCGCGGCCTTTTCCGCCAGTCCGTGGAGTTTGTCCCAAGTGTCGAATACCGCCGTGGCCGGATCAATGTCCAGTTCCCGCAGTAGACCGCCGCTGTAGGCCGGACCGTTCACCTCGGATTCGAACAGAGGCATCAACAGGGCGCCGTCGAAGCTTGCTGCTGCGATTTCGGCATCCTGATAGTCGGCCAAGTCGTCAGCCGACAACCTGTCGCCCACAGGCAGGATGACTCCCTTCTCGACGTAGGCGGGGATGGTGTCCGTGGTGGCATCCCAGATGTCCGGTGCCTCACCGGCGGCTGCGGCTGCATAAAGCTTCTCGCGGCGACCACCCCAAGGCTGGACTTCAATGGAAGCTTCAATGCCGGCCTGTTCGGCATGGAAGCCCTCAAGCAAACCCTTGAACACGATGTCCAGATCGTTTTCGGTCCTGGGATAGGACCAAATGGTGATGGATGCCATCGCCATGTCGCCAGCCATGTCGTCCGCCGCCGGGGCAGCGACTGGAGCGGCGCAGGCATTGACCACAGCCAGTGCGCCTAGGCCACCAGAGACCTGGAGGAACCGTCTGCGCGATACCTTGTTCAACATTTTGTTCTCCTTGTCGATGAGACAACGTGTACCGACCGGAAACCGTGCCAGCCCCTTAGCCGCTGCAGTTACGGGACGGAATCACCATCAGTTTACCTGTTCTGCCTTCGGGCTACTCCTGTATGCAGTGTCGAGACACGGCTGATCCACTTCGGCATCTGTCCCCGGCGATCTGCAGATTTTGCAAATTATGTAAAAAGGAATATGTCTTGACCGCAACGTCCAATCGGTGCCGATTTTCCAGCGACGAGCGTATAATCGGCGGAGCCCGGCAGGCAACCGATCGAAACGCTCACGGATCCGCCAACGTCCTGTGATCCTGGCCAACATCAAACCCCCAATGGCCTGTCGCTGGTGCCCTCCTGAACAATGGGGATTCCTGTTTCCCACGCAAGGACAGCTGTATGACCACGCCCTCGCTAGTCGCCCTGGACATGGAAGGAGTGCTGCTGGAAGAGGTGTGGCTGGCCATCGCCGCCCACACCGGCATCGAAAAGCTGAGACTCACCACGAGGGACGTGTCCGACTATGACGAATTGATGAACATGCGCCTGGACATCTTGAACAAACATGGGATCACGCTGGCCGACCTCCAGTCCGTGATAGCCGAATCAGTCAAACCCTTGCCGGGAGCCGTGGACTTTCTGAACTGGATTCGCCGGAGGCTGCCGGTTGTCATCCTGTCCGACATCTTCATGGAGTTCGTGCAGCCGGTGGTACACCTGATGGAGTACCCGACAATTCTTGGCAACTCGCTCACGGTGGACCCTGATTCGGGGATGATCACGAAGTACCACATCCGACAGCGGGACGGCAAGCGCAAGGCTGTGCAGGCCCTGCGGGACATCGGATACACCGTGTTCGCCGCCGGCGACTCCTACAACGACCTCACAATGATCAAGGAAGCCGACGCCGGTGCCTTGTTCCGGGCACCCGAACATATCGCGTCCGCCCATCCGGAAATCAGGACCTGCAGCGAATACTCCGAACTGAAGACTCTGATTCAATCCAGCCTCCGGCTGCCGTTGGCAGCTTAGGGGCGCACACGGGTATCCGCCACAACTCAGGACCAACCAGATGAAACTGCTCCCGGTGACCGAAGATCTCTACAGCTACCTTGTGGGAGTAACCGTCAAGGATCATCCGGCTCTTGCCGCACTGAGGGAGGAGACTTCCGCCATGCCGGCCGGCGGCATGCAAATCGCCGCGGAACAAGGCCAGTTCATGCAACTGCTGGTGCACCTGCTGCAGGCCAGGCACTACTTGGAAGTGGGTTGCTTTACCGGTTACAGCAGCCTGGTCATGGCGATGGCACTGCCCGCGAACGGACACGTTACCACCTGCGACGTAAGCAGGGAGTGGACGGATGTGGCCCGCCGGTACTGGCAGTCCGCCGGAGTTGCGGACAAGATAACGTTGAAGCTGGGGCCGGCCGTGGACTCTCTCCGACAGATGCTGGCAAACGGACGGGCGGACAGCTTCGACATTGCCTTCATCGATGCCGACAAGGACAACTATCCAATCTACTACGACCTCTGCTTCGACTTGGTGCGTCCAGGGGGCCTGATCCTGATCGACAACACGCTTTGGGGCGGGCAGGTGGCGGACCCTGCCGTTACGGATGCCGATACCGAAGGCATCCGGGCTGTGAACCAACGTGCCTTCGAAGACGACCGCGTCGACTCTTGCCTGTTGCCATTGTCCGACGGCTTGCACGTGTGCCACAAGCGCCGCTAGGCGCACTGCTGTAGTTGTGCCATGAACCGGGAACGTTCCGCTTCCATCCTGAGCGCAATTGGATACGTACTTGGGATCTCCTATCCGCTTCTGGCGTTTTCGGCAGCCGGCAGGTCCCTCTACCAACTGTTCTTCAAGGCGGATCTGATCTCCGAGATCGGTCCCTTAACGTCGTTGTTCGCGGCCTTCTGCTATCTCGCGGCCACCATTGGTTTCACCTATCGACGACCATGGACGTGGTGGCTCTCATTGGCGGTCCTGGCCATCGAAAGCTGCGGAACGTTGATCACCGGCGTCCTGAGCATCGCGGCCCCCGACCTGATTGGCAGCTCCGTTTGGCGACTGTTCGGAATTGATTTCGCCTTCTTCCCATTGGTGCAACCGATTGCCGGAATCGTTTGGTTGGCGTGGCCGCCCACCCGCAAGCTGTTTGGCTTCAACGACTCGGCTACTTCACCGCAGTTGTCCACAACGTGACAGAGTCCGCGCGCAGCAGGCGGGGATCGATTTGGGTGGCCGGATCGCCGGCCGGCAGGGGCTCGGTATAATCGCAGCGGTCTGCTCGCTCGGACATGCCCATTGACCGCGCACCGAAACCATGTCTCCCCGGAGCGAGCCGTGTGCGCACCGGGTCGGCGTCAGCCCACGCGATCCACACCGGAGTGGCTCCAGTCGGCGTGCCCTGCCTACTTGCGGCAGTGTGCCGGGCGCGGCTTCTGTTCTGAACCCACAGCCAGACATTGGGCAGAATCCATGCAGATAGTCCAGCACATCACCGTCAACCCCGCCCTGCCCGAACGGTTGCAGCGGCTCGAGGACCTGGCCTTCAACCTGGTCTGGTGTTGGCTGGAGGATGCGGACGAACTGTTCGCTCGCATTAATCCGGACCTTTGGAAAGCCACGAAGCACAATCCGGTCCGGCTCTTGGCCGAAGTTCCCCAACACGATCTCGACCGCAGCGCCGCAGACGAATCCTACCTTTGCCTGTACCGGAAGGTGATTGAGCGCTTCGACCGTTACATGTCACCTGACACTGAAACCTGGTTCAGCCGCAACCACCCGGACAAACGGGCGGACACCATCGCCTATTTCAGCGCCGAGTTCGGCCTCCACGAATCCCTGCCCATCTACAGCGGCGGTTTGGGGATCCTGTCCGGTGACCATACCAAGACCGCCAGCGACTTGGGTCTGCCGTTTGTCGGCATCGGATTCCTATACCCTCAGGGATACTTCCACCAACGCTTCGACGGCTCCGGCTGGCAGGATGCCTATTACAGCCACCTGTCGTTTGATGCGTTGCCGGTCAGGGAAGCCCAGGACCCCGGTGGCGGGCGCCTGCGGGTCACCGTCCAGCTGCCCGGTCGGTTGATTCACATCCGGGTTTGGGAAGTGCTGGTGGGACGCAGCACCCTGTACCTGATGGACACGGACATCGAACTCAACACGGACGAGGATCGCCAGTTGAGCCAGAGGCTGTACTTCGGCGACGAGGAACGGCGGCTGGCCTGGGAAACGGTGTTTGGCCTGGGTGGAGTGCGCGTGCTGCAATCCCTTGGCATCAAACCCGCCGTCTGGCACATGAACGAAGGCCACAGTGCGTTCATGGGCATGGAACGAGTCCGCGAACTGGTGGCCGGAAGCAGACTTACGTTCAAGGAAGCCGTGGAAGTAGTCCGATCCAACACGGTGTTCACGACCCACACGCCGGTCCCGGCCGGCAACGACACCTTCCCGCTCGACCTGGTGGACCGCTACTTCTCCGATTATTGGCACAGACTGGGCATCGACAGACGCCGGTTCATGGAGTTTGCACAGCAACAGCTGGGCTGGGAGACACGCTTCAGCATGACGGTCCTGGCCCTGAAGCTAAGCGGCCATTGCAACGGTGTAAGCAGGCTGCACGGAGAAACCAGCCGCGAAATGTGGCAGTTCCTCTGGCCCGAAACCCCGATGTCGGAAGTGCCCATCAAGGGCATCACCAATGGCGTGCACGGTCCCAGCTGGATCGTGCCTAGGCTGCGGGACCTGTACGGCAGGCATCTGGGGGCTGACTTCCTGGAGCACATCGAAGAACCGGACACGTGGGCCGGTATCGCGGACATTCCGGATGCCAACCTTTGGGAGACGCATGTCCAGTGCAAGCGGGAACTGATCGAGTATGCCCGCGAAAACCTGCGGCGCCAGTACGAGAATCGCGGCGAGAGCCCCGTTGTACAGTCCGGAGTCGCCGATCTGTTGGATCCCCACGCCTTGACCATCGGCTTTGCCCGCCGGTTCGCAACCTACAAACGGGCAACGTTGCTCTTGACCGACATCGACCGACTACGGCACCTTATGAACCGGCACGACCGTCCGGTCCAAATCATCTTTGCCGGCAAGGCGCACCCAGCGGACGATGCCGGCAAACACCTCATCCAGCATCTGTTCAACCTTGCCAACGACCCGAATTCCGGCTTCCACGGAAAGTTCGTGGTCCTGGAGGACTACGACATCGAAATGGCCCGCCACCTAGTGTCCGGAGTCGATGTGTGGCTGAACACCCCCCGGCGCCCCCACGAGGCCAGTGGCACAAGCGGGCAAAAAGCCGCCATGTCGGGTACCCCCAACTTCAGCATCCTCGACGGCTGGTGGGCCGAAGGGTTCAACGGACAAAACGGGTGGGCCATCGGCGGAGGGAAGGAGTTCAAGGACGAACATACGCAGGATCATGCCGACGCCGACTCCCTGTACCAGACACTCGAGGAGGAAATCATTCCCCGGTTCTTCGACCGGGACGAGGCGGGGGTACCGGTACGTTGGCTCAAGGTCATGAAGGAGTCGATTCGAACCTGTGCCCCACAGTTCAGTTTCCGTCGCATGTTGTTGGACTACTGGGCTGAACTGTATGCACCTGCCCGTACGGAAGGCCGGGCCATGGCGGCCAACGACTACCGCAAGGCGTTGATGCTTGCCGGCTGGAAGGATCAGATGCGTCGGAACTGGCCCAAGGTGTCGTTCGTGGGCACCCGCGCCAGTCCGTTGGACCTCGTTGTCGGCAGCCAGGTCGACGTCAAAGCCTGGGTGCGCCTGGGAGACGTATTGCCCGAGAACGTGGAAGTCGAGGCGGTATTTGTCCGGGAGAATCTCGATCGCTCGCCATCAGTCGAAATCCGACAACGATTGACGCACTCCGGTTCCCCGAGCCAGGGAGTGGATGCCTTTGAAGGAAGTATGTGTCCAAGCCACAACGGGCACCTGGGTTTGGCGGTTAGAATTCGGCCGACCCATCCAGACCTTGTC
>JAPPAJ010000139.1 GCA_026705565.1 Caldilineaceae bacterium
GGCGACTCCGCGTACGGGCCTACGGCGCGCGTGGGCGCGCCCAAGGCCATCACGCGCCCGTCCGCATCGAACGTCACGAATGCGCCCAGGCTGGCAGCCGGTAGGGTCTCAACCTCCCCAAAGCCTATCTCATAGGCCCCAAAGCCTATCTTACGGGCGGGCACCTCGAACTGCACGGGAGGCGGCTCGGCGGACAGGAGGGTCTCGCCGAACCAGTGGCGGTCTAGGATCTCCAGGACGGAGCGGTCGTTGGCGGCCGGGGTCGTGCCCCAGACCGTGTCCAGGCTGTAGGCTAGATATCCCACTCCCTCCACATGGTCGTCGTCCGCGTAGTGCACGGCCCCGTCGGGGTCGATCCGCAGCAGGAAGCGGCGGGGTTCGGGGTGGTCCGGGTCTGGAGTGCCGTCAGCCAGCACCCGCGTCCCCTCCGCGGTGCGCAGGATGAGATACGGCGGCCGGAACGGCTCCGGGACGGTGAACAGGGGTTGCGGTACCTCCCGGGCCCAGTACTGCATAGGCGAACGGGACGTGGAGAAGTTGGCTGCCACCCGCGACCCGGCCAGCTGCAGTGCATAGCGCCCGTCAGAGTGCTCCGCCAGGTTGTCGTAGGCTCCGGACCGCGTCTGGGAGGGTGTCGGTGTGGCCGGGCCCGTCCATGTGGGCGTCGATGTCGGCGTGGGCGTTGGGGTGGGCAACAGGGTTGGTGTCGGCGTCGACGTGGGCGTGAAGGTCGGCGAGGGGATGGGGACCGGTGTGAACGTGGGCACCGGGGTCGGGGACGCGGCCACGGCGCGGACCGCGGCCGGGCTGCGCGACGTACGTGCGGCGCATCCGGCCAGGCAGAGGAGCGGCAGCAGGACCGCCAGCAGCGGCCAGCTTCGGCGAGGGTGGGAGGCGTGGACCCGCATGAGGCAGGTTCCCGAATGTCGGTTCAAGGTCGGAGTGTCATGGTAGCGGCCGACGGTTCAGTTCCTAAGCTCGACTTTGTACAAAGTCGAGCTAATCGTCCTCCGGAAAAGGCACGAATGCCAGCAGAGTGGCGGGGAAGCGGTCGGTAACCACAAGCATCCCCTCGTCGGCCCAGCGTACGATCCCTTCCCAGTTGCGGGCCACGACCTCGTCCAGCAGAACCAGTTCGACCGGCGGACGGTCCACCAGCTCGATGCGGCCGTCCCGGATCTCCATTTCCAACAGCCGCTCAACTATCGCGACATCCTTGTGGGAAGCACCTTCCCCCCACCGTTCCCGAATGGCGTCGGCCTGCGTGGGCAACTGCTTTTCGCCCGGCCAGTGGAAATTGATGGCCCAGAACCTGCCGTGCGGGTCCAACCTTGTTGCATCCGTGATGCGGAATTCCACCTCCGGCACGTCGAGAGTGCCCACAGCTTCCAGTTCCGCCGAAAACAGCAGGGCGTGCCGCTCCGGATTGGTTTCCCTGCCTGCCAGTTCATGGATGGCAACAACCTGCGAGTCCTGCATCACCAGGGTCTCGTAGGCCTTGTTCATCAATGATGTCTGCGGCTGCAGAAGAACGGTGTTGGCAAGGTTCAGTTCCAATCCGTCCAGGTTTCCCAGAACCTTTCCGGGGATCAGGTAGCCCAGCATCCTGCCCTGGGAACGTCCCTCCACCGCCAGGTAGAACCGGGATCCGGCGAACACGATGGCCTCGAGGCCCTCATAGCCTTCGAGATGGCGCAGGTCGGCCCCGTTGATCAGTGGAATGGGGAACGGCTCGATCGGGGTTTTGGCGGGGTCCGACAGTGACGCGGCCAAGGCCTGACGCGGCAATCCAAACAGGTTGTGGTCATACCGGTCCGGGTATTGGGGCAGCAGCACCAGCACATCCCCGAACCAGTCCAGGCCCGAAATCTCCACCTCGGGTTCGGCAACCGGTCCCGCCAAAGGGATCGTCTGAACTGCCTGTTCCGGATACCCGGTGCGCACTGTCATGGGGGTTGCCGTTGCCGTCACGGGTTCGATGTGGGGTTGTTCCTCCAGATCCACAGGCGGAATCCGGCACGCGGACAGCAAGGCCGCGACTGCCACTACCACCCAACGGCCAAGCCGGAACCAGGCCGGACCAGTGTCACCCTGAGCCCACACCTCAACCATCCCGGACACGGTCAACCAGCCAGGTCTTCACCGAGTCTTGCCAAGCCGGCATGGATGGAAGGCCGACAGCCGTCAGGCGCGTGTCCTTGAGCACTGCGTGGCGCGGAGGGGTTGCGGCCCTGGGCCACTCCTCACTGCCGATGGCATCGACCGGTACATTTCCCAGGCCGGCATGCTGCAGCAGGAACACGGCCCATTCGTATCGACTGGCCACGCCGGCACCCGTCATGTGCCACACACCGCGGCAGTCGATGCGGCTCAGCAGTTCGACGCGCTTGGCCACGTCGGCGGTCCAGGTTGGTGAGCCGAATTCATCGTCCACAACGTGCAGCCGTCCCAGCCGGCGGGCCACACCCATGATTTTGCCCGGGAAATCGGCTTTGCCCGATCCGTACAGCCAACTCACCCTGACGACTGCATGGCGGCTTTGGTTGGCAAGCACGGCCACTTCGCCGGCTCGTTTGCTGCGTCCGTACGTGTTGCCGGGCCCGGTCTGATCGATCTCCCCATAGAATCTGCCCGGCTCGCCGGCGAACACCTCGTTGGTGCTGAAGTGAATCAATTTGGCGCCGGACTGGTCGCAGGCGGTGCGAACGTTGACCGGTCCCTGTCGGTTGGTGGCCCAAACCGCAGGTTCGTTGGCCGGATGCTCCGCTCCGTCCACATCCGTCCAGGCAGCCGCGTTCAGCACAATGTCTGCGTTGGCGCTGCGAATGGTGCGCATGCACCGGTAGTCGGAGATGTCGCACTCTGCCCGTCCCCAGGATACGAGATCGTGCCAGCGAAATGCTTCCTGCAGGGCCCGGCCCAACAGGCCGTCGGCTCCCAGAATCAACACGCGCATGGCATGGGCCGGATCATCCGATCGGCAGCAAGGTTCAAGGACTGGGTACCGGACTCCACAGTCCGGATTGCGTTGGAGCACATCCGGGCAACATTGTGGAACTGTCCAACCGGTTTGACACAATCCATGCACTGCATTGTCTCAGTGGAGTGTTCATGGCACATCCCGCCACAGTATCCACCCGTGTTGGGATTCCCAACACCTCCGCTGCCCGCAACATTCGGGTCCAGCTGGGTCGGGTACTGCCGTTGCTGAAGGAGATCGGACTGCCGCCCACCGCCGTGCGGTTGGTGGGCGGGTTGCCGCGGGCTCTGCTCACGACCCGGGAAACCGGATATCGAGTTCCGCGCCATGAGGGCTTGGATGTGGACTTGGTCATGGAATCCGACGCCGTCACTGCGGGCATGCGCCTGCAGGAAATCCATGGCGGTGCCTTGACTGCACACAGGCAGTTCGCAAATGCGACCTGGGACCCGCCCCAACACTTGTCGGCCCCTCCCGTTGACCTTATCTCCGCGCGGTCCGAGAGTTACCCGCAGCCCGGGCAGCTGCCCGATGTGGTACCCGGATCCTTCACAGACGATTGCCACCGGCGCGACTTCACGGTCAACACCCTGGCCCTGGACTTGGAGGCAGCGGCGGATTTGTGCGCCGGTGCCGGCCAATGTCTCGTTCACTGCCATCCGTTGGCCCTGGAGGACCTGAGGCAGGGAATCATACGGGTCTTGCATGCGGGGAGTTTCGTGGACGATCCCACCCGCCTGTTCCGCGCCGTTCGCTATGAACAACGCCTGGGTTTTCGCATGTCCGGGCAGACGTTGGATCTGTTCCAGAGCGCGGTGGCCGGAAACTGCCCGGCCACGGTATCCGGCACCAGAATGCGCCACGAGGTGGAGCTTGTCTTTTTGGAATCCCGCGTCGCAGCGGTCCTGAATCGACTTGCCCACCTGGGTTTGTTGGCGGGCATGGGTCTGGCCGGCGCCCGCGCCGAGGCAGGTCGAGAGGCCTGTGGACGCATGGCCGAAGCCGATGCCAACCGCATCGGAATGGGGTGGCTGTTGTTGTTGGGCACGGCGGACGCCCCGCCGAGCACTGCCGGGCAGGCATTGGATCTGCCACCAAGAATGCAGGCCCGGGCGGAGGTGTTCCGGACGTTGCTTCAGGATCCGGTGCTGGCCGAGGGCGCCCTGTCCGATCTGGTCCTGGCCCGCCGCCTGGGATCTGTATCCCGGTACAGCCTCGTCCTGCGAAGTTTGCAGGTGTACTTCCCCCACTTGCACACCCGCATTGGTCAGTTGATGGCCCGGGCCGCCGATCCCAGGCCCCGACTTGACGGCAGGGATCTGATCCAACTCGGGTACACACCGGGCAGGGCCCTGGGCCGGGTTCTGGAGGAGCTGTGGGTTCTGCGTTTGGCCGGGAGGCTCCGGTCCATTGAGGACGAGAGGGCTTGGGTCAGGGAACACGGGTCGAAAATGCAGGCTGCCGCTGAGTAGACGGTGTAAGCCTCTGTCGGCACGATGCGTGGTTCATGGCAATGGACACGACGTTCACAGCAGCAACACAATCAGGGACAACAACAGAAGCACGGCCAGCAGAACGGGCTGGTGAATCAGATAGATGGCCAGGGAGTGCTGGCCCAGTGTTTCAAGCCACCGTACCGGCGCTGTCTGTGCCACCGGGGATCGAACCTGAGGCGGTGTGCGGCCCCGGTATCGCAGGATGCCCAGAAACGACCCCAACAGGAACAGACCGAAGTAGAACAGGAACGGCACGTAGTCCAGGGCGGCGTAGCCGGCCGGCTGAAAACCCAGCCAGAAGCCGAATTCCGCCAGCCACCCGTCCCAGGTTTGACGGGACAACCACAGGCCGGCGGTTCCACTGAGCGCGCCGGTTGCCAACACAAGCCACCGGCTGCCGAGCAACGGCGCGCAGGCCATGAGACCCAATCCAATCATGTGCAGAACCCCGAACTGGATGTACGGCCCTCCGCGGAATACAAGCCAGGTGATAAGAGTCAGAACCATGCCCCAGCAAAAGACAATCAGTCCCCGCTTGTATTGCCGCGCCCGTCGTTGCGCCGGGGGGCGGGTCCTGCCGGCAGCGGAATGGTAGGCCACCGCGGACGAGACACCGGCCAACGTGACAAACGTGTAGGCCGTGGCTTTTTGAAACAGGTCCCAAAAAGGGTGGTATATGTCCAGGAAGGGATGTTCGATGGCGGCGGTGAACGGGATTAGCCGATCCAGGTCGAACAGCAAGTGATAGGTCACCATCATGACGATGGCGATGCCGCGCAACGCGTCCAGTTCCCAAAACGCGGCCGCATTCGGAGTGCGCCGGCGCGTCAGCCGCAGGGCTCCCGCCAGTTCGCGCAGAAAGTTGCCCATCGCACGGAATCCCGGTCGATCCGCACGTCAGGCCGGGCGGGGCCGGTGACGCAGGGGGCGCGGCCGCCCACTGTCTTCCAACTTGCAAGCCTGTTGCCGGGAGAGTTTGCGGGGCCTCGCCCATGTTCCGCCGCTCGCGGTCGCATGCGATCCGAACACAACTTTCAAGTCCGCACCGATCCTGGACGATCGCATCGGGTGGCCCCCGAACATGCTATTCGCCATACAGGCTCTCCATGAGCAGGTTCTTGGACACCGCCATGCGCCGGGTGTCCGGGTCCGCCTGTTGCAGGCTCCTCCAGGCACCGTAGTTGCGCGCCGCCAGATCAACGACGAAGCGGGGGTAGTGGAGCCAGACGAACGGTGAGCCGGCATTGAGGGCATATTCCTTTGCCAGCCGGGAGCGATTCGGCAACATGGCGGCGGCCAGATCCCGCAGCTTCTCGCGGCGGCTGCCGCGGGACCACATGCGGGCCATGTTGCGGGGCAGCGTGACGGCATCGGACGTGATGTTCCACAGCAGGTAGCGCGCGGCGCCCACGGCTTCCTCGGGAATGTCCGGGCGCAATGCCTCCAGCACGCGGTTCGGAATCCGGGCGCCCAGAGTGGTGCGCGCCAGGTTCAGCATCAGGTACACGCCGGACTGCCAACCCCAACCCAGGGCCCGGTCCGACAACACATCCCAGTCGAGTGCATCGCAGTAACGGGCAATCGTGGCGCTGATGTCGCACACCGGGCGCAATCCCGTATAGAACAGGTGCTGGTAGGAGGCATGGATGCACAGGTGCAGGATCAGGTCTTCCGGACACAGACCCAGCACCTGACCGCGCGCACCTTCAATGGGCGCAGCCCGGTCCCAGAGGCCATCCAGATCCGACAGGGCGTACCTGTCCTTGGGCCACGTGATGTTCCAGTGCAGTTCCAGGACGGTGTTGTTGTTGTTGAACATGCGCGGCAGGTGGTGCACATCCGCCGACCAGGTCTCCACGTCCATCGGTTCCCGCGTGATATATCCCAGTTCCCCGGTTACCTGCACTGCTTCCGCGAGCAATGCCCTGGGTACCAGCAGGTCGATGTCGTCCATCTGGCGCGTGCCGATTTCCGGGTAGATGTCGTGGGCCAGGTGCATGCCCTTGAGGGCCAGGCAGGGGATGTTCCTGGCCTGCAGGGCCTGGGCCAGTTCCGCCAGTTCTGTTGCAAGGAAAAGATTGCGCAGAACGCTCTGCCGATACGTGTCCGCCAGACTCTTGCAAACCACGTCCGGAGGTCGGGTGCATGTCTCCGGCGCCTGTTGCAGGCAGTAGTGGAGCAGTGCACCCACCCGCTGTATGTTGGCTGTCTGCTCCAGGTCGGCCCATTCACCGCCGGACAGATCGGCCCATGGTTCCTGGGCACGGGGCGCGGACTGCAGGGCCAGGATGCGCAGGAGCGCGGCTTGGACGGGCGAGTCGGTCATGACGGTTCTGGCCGATGGCGTGGGGCGGCGAAGGCGGATCGGGCACGAGCCTTGTGGGTCAGTCCTCGCATGCCGCTGTCTCGGTGTTGGTTGCCAACAAGGCTGCAATCTTATGGTCGATGCGCGACAGGGCAAACTTGCCTATCTCCCTCATCGGCACCCACCGTCCCTCTTCCCAGCGCGGGGTCTCGGGATTCGCATTGTGGCAGACCGCCAGGTAGGTGTCCTGTAGGCGCCGAAAGTGGCTGTAGTCCTGGATCTGCCGGCCAAGGTGTCGGACTTGGTCAACGATCACGCACAGTTGGTCTTGGGCGATCCGCGCCGCCGCGGATATGTCGGATGCGGGCAGCTCCTCAACCGGCAGTGCCGGAAATGCCCACAACCCCCCAAGCATGTCGCTACGCCGATTGCGGACCAAGAATACCTGCTGTTGGCTCCCTTGTGCGGTGAGTAGCACATATCCGACATGGTGTCTGGCAGAGAGTGATTTTGCCGGGCCGCGGCCCGGCAACGGCGCAGACCGGGCCGATGAATAGGTAGCGCAATGCTCCTGCACGGGGCAATTCGGGCAGTCGGGGTTGACCGGCTTGCAGATCTTGCTGCCCAACGCCATCAAGCCTTCCGCAATCAGGCCCGGGGAAACAGCGGGATTGGCGGCCAACAGATCCCGAATGTGGGTGTCGATCGTGTCCAGGTTCGCCTTGCGCTGCGCTTGGTACGGGGTTTTGTGAAGGCGCGAATACAGGCGCACGACGTTCCCGTCGATGGCCGGTTCAGGTTGGTTGAACGCCAGGCTCAGGATGCCGCCCGCGGTGTAGCGGCCGATGCCGGGCAGTGCCAGCAGTTCCTTTTTGGTGCTCGGTACCTGTCCCCCGTGGTGCTGCACCATCTGCTTGGCCGCCCGATGTATGTTCAGGGCCCTTCGGTAATAGCCAAGGCCCTCCCAGAGTTTGAGCACCCGATCCTCGTCCGCCTGCGCCACAGCCCGGGGGGATGGCAGGGCCGCCATCCAGCGATTGAAGTAGGGAACAACGGTCGCGAGCCGGGTTTGCTGCGCCATTACCTCGGCGATCCAGACCTGGTAGGGATTCCGGAAGCCGTGGGATGCGGAACGCCAGGGAAATGGTTCAGCGTTGGCCAATTGCCAGTCCGCCACCTTGTCAATCAAGGTCCGGGAGCGGATCCTTGCCGCGGAGATTCAAGTGCAACGCCGTGGATCAACCGCCCAGCAGGTTCGCCTGGTTGCACTGGGATACGAGGAACGAACCAATGAACATGGCGGCGAATACGACCCACCCCCACACCGGAAGTCCGAGGTAGGTGCGGGGTGGCTTGGGCGGCGGCGGCGGCGGCGGGATTTCCGCCTGGCACTTCCAGCAAATGCGCTTGTCGTCAGGGTTGTGCTGACCGCAGGATGGACAGTCCACAAGCAGTCTCGAACAGAAAACTGGGCCAAATCGGTGAAGCGAATCGTAACACGGGTATCGGAACGGGGCGGCCGGACAGCAGGGGGAGGGTTCTGTTGTGAAGCGCGCCAACCGCTGTAGCACTGCAGCCTGGCATGGTTCTGTTTAGGCAGTGCCGTTGCAATCCTTGGGCGGGTCCTCTCGGAGATCCATGGATTTGGTCCTCAACGACTCAAGTCAAGGCAACAGTTCAGGGCTTCATCCGGTGGTTCCGAACCCCAGACGGCGGGACCGGATTCGGGTGTCCGACTTTCCCACCGCGGCGACCGAAGATCCCATGAGGCCGCAAACGGCCGGTGTCAGGCGTGGTGACTGCAAGTGGGTTGATACCGGACGCAGACGGCATGCTCCACGGCAGGAGGAACTTGCTCACGGCGAGGCACGAAGTTGAGGCCCAGGGCGACCGCCCGACGAGATTCCCCGGAGTGTTGGCGGCCATGGTCGTGCGACCGGATGAAAGCCCCTTCTCACTGGATGTTCCGATCCGACAACAATCCTTGAGAGACGGTCGGTTGTTTGATTCTCCAATCCATGGCGCTGTGTGCTGCCACTGGAAGTTCCCCACGGGTCGTTGACAGGCAGTGGTCCAGGGTATGGCGGATTGGAGCTTTCTCAGGAGACTATCCGGATTGAGGGTTGGTTGCGATGGTCCAAGCTGCTGATCCGTTCCTCCCAAGGTCGAGAATGGAAAGCAGGCAGCCCACTGAAGGGCATGTATGCGTGACCGCCTTGGCCTCAAACGTTCGAGCGGGACATCTTGAAGTTCGGGCGTGTCGACGGCGGCCCGGGACCCAAATCCTGCGCAACGGAAATTCCGGCAGGTGCACAGTTCAACCGACCCGGTGAGCAGACTTTGGTACCGGTTGTTCCCCAACCCTGTCCTCCAGGCCCGGGGCAATTGTCAGCAAGGTGGCGGTTTGCCAGTCCCGCGGGGGCACATGCGGCTCAAACCGACGGCGTACCAGCACCTGGCCCAGCAGTGCGACCGCCACGCCGATATAGATGAAGCTGCCCGTGACCCAGATGATGCCGCCACTGATCATTTGGTCCTGAACCGCGGTCAAACGTTCCAGGGAGTTCGCGGACAGGTAGTAGCTGTAGGTGGCTTCCTGACGGAAGGCCAGCGTCACGCCGGTGATCATGTTGGCCACTTCGCCGCCCACGATTAGATACAGGAACCGAAGCCAAACCGGAAGCGGCCGGTGCAGGTGGGGATGTGCAGCCATGGCGTGCCACCAGAACATCATGAAGGCCGCCCAGAAGGGCGTCAGGGAGGCGTTGGCCCAGCGGGGCCGTTCCATCAACCAGTTGACGGTCGCGCTGTCGTGCCAGAGTGCAAACAGACCTACGGTCAGGAGCCAGATTGGTCCGGGACCGGTAGCCCAACGGAGTGACGTCCACCACCGGGATGAGCCGCGCCACCGAGTCCGCAGCCTGCCTTGACGATCGGCGGACACAAGATGCCACAGCATGTCCAGCCAACGACCGTGCAACAGCAAGGGCGGCGCCACGATGCCGGCCAATGCCTGTTGGAGAGTTCGGGCATACAGGTAGGTGAACTTGAGTTCTGCCAAGGGCGACGCGAACGCGAGCCAAAGGCACACGAATCCGAGCACAAATACGGTTACCTGGTACCGGGCAGGCCGGTCCTGCGGCGCCAGACGGGCTCGACCCGCGAAATAGGTGGCCAATACGACCAGCAGCAGCACAGCCGCGATAGGATGCTGAGTCCAGTCGTGCAGATGGCGGAGCCCGAGGTCCACGTTCGGTGTCTGTGAAGAGTCAACCTGTTGCGTACCCCGGCAGTATCGCACGCGCCGATGCCCGCGACATGCCTCAAACGGTCCGGGTTTCAACTGGCAGTGACGGTCGCGTTGGCCGACGCATCCCGGTGAATCGTGCGCATCCCATCCTTTCCTGCGCAATCGATTCGGTCTGGCTTGTCCCCATTCCCGTGTTGTCACGCTACCATTGTCTTGGGCCGGTAGGCATGCCTACCGCGCCTATTCCACTCAATCCCCACCCTGATCGGATTTGGTTGTCCGTTTGTTCATGTCTGCCACCACTTCCCGCCGCACGTTCCTGAAGGCTTCGTTGGTTGCGACCGGACTATTGCTGTCCGCATGCGAACCCTCCGCCATTGCTCCGGCCGCCACGGCCGCCGGTGGTACCGAGGTGGATGCGCTTCTGTACGTTGGCTACCCCTTGGACGAGGCGCGCATCGAGGCGTTCGGACTGTTCAAGCGGATTGCTCCCGACTTGGACATCGAGGCGATTGAAATTGATTCCGCCTGGGACGACATGCAGGTTCAGGTCGGAGCAGTTCTCGCCTCGGGCAATCGCATCGATCTCCTGCCGAGCGCCACTCACGGTTTGCCCAGGCTTTGGGCCAGTTCGGGCCAGTTGCTGGATTTGCACCCCTGGCTTGCGGATGCGTTGCAGCCCGCGGCCAAGGGATTCCCCTCCGCGCTGTTGCAGGCCTACACATGGGGGCAGGCACAGTACGGCCTGCCCCTTGAGTTCGTGTCCCATGCCGTGCTCCTGAACCGAACGGTGTTTGCAGACGCAGGCCAGCCACTGCCTGGAGCAACCTGGACCTGGCAGGATTGCCTGGAGTTGTCCTATGCCTTGACACGCCGGGGAGGCAGCGACGCGACCTGGGGATGGGGTACGGAACTTGACGTGGCGGGAGCGGAACACTGGTTGTGGGCGAATGGCGGCCCCGGCCTGTTCGACCGGTCGGCGGCGGACTTTGCCAACCCGACCGCCTCGCACCAGGCCCATCATGCGGCGTTGGAATGGCTCTCCCAAATGTGGCTGGTGCACAAGGTGGCTCCCGGTCCCGAACAGTTGCGAAGTCGCAGTCCGGCATCCCTGAAGTTGTCCGGCAACCTCGCGATGTGGATGGCCTCGTCACTGGATGTGCGGTTGCTGGAGGACCAGCGCGATCGGGTGGATTGGGAAGCGGTCCCGGTGCCAAGGGCACATGCGGACGGTCCCGGCGCCACCATGGTCTGGAGCACGGGCCTGGCCGTTGCCAGCGGCACACGGTTCCCCGACGAGGCGGCCCAGCTTTTGGCACACATGACCACCGGGGAAGGGGCGGCGCGCATGGCGCGGGACAGCGCGCATCCGGTAGCCGGACGGCCGGACCTGTGGTTGACTGACGAGCGTCGTGCCCGAGGCGGTTCCGTGTTCGTGGATTCGCCGCGCACGGCGGACAGGGTCGGCGACAACTCCCTGGGCTCCAACCACCGGGAATTGCTGGAGACGGTGGTGGAACCCAATTGGAATGCCGTGTTCGCGGGGGCAGTCCTGCCGGAAACCGCACTGGCAACGATGGACGATCAGTTGACCGCCAGTATCCGCAATGCCCGGCTGCCCCAAGTCTGAACCGTGATTGGCCAACCCGAAGTGCTGCCACCCGGAAGGTGACCATGACCCGCGAACTGGTGCTTCCCTTCGCGCTGCAACTGCAGATCATCGATCAGTCGCTCGCGGGGAAACCCGAGGAGATCTGCGGCATCGTCAGGGGGCGGGATCGGCAGGCCAAGGCGCTGGTGCCGTCACGGAACGTGGCGGAAGAACGGACCATCAACTATCTGGTGGAACCGTCGGTGCTGATGCAACAGTTCGTCTTCGAGGACGAGGGCGACTCCATGGTGGCCATCTACCACTCGCATCCCGAATCTTCGGCCTACCCCTCAGCCACCGATGCCTGGACGGCTGCCTATCCCGAGTCCGTTTACCTGATCTGTTCCCTGGACGCGTTGCACCCCGTGATCCGGGGCTTTGAACTGCTGGACATCGAAGCCGACTTCGACCTGACGGCCCTCAAGCAGCAGACATCGTTCTACGAAACACGGCCTGGTCTCTTTGCCTGGTATCGGGCCACCGGCACGCCCTTGCCCAATGCACTCGACCGGACGCGCTTTCCCGTCCGGGACGCGTTCTACGTGGTGTGGAGCCAGCCGGACCCGGCCGACGAGCCCGAGGTACGGGTTGTTCACATTGGGGAAATCAGGCTCAAGTCGCATTGATTCGCTGCCGGTGCCCCCTGACAGCCTCCCTAACGCATCTCCAATGAATGAACTTGGTGCCCGGTGCTAAGATACTTGGCGCAATGGGCAGATACCTGCCCGAGGTCTGGACTTCATTCACCAGAAAGCTGACATAACCAGCATGACCACAGTTTACATTCCCACTCCCCTGCGACGCCTGACAGCCGGTGCCTCCAAGCTGGAGGTGGAAGGCGGTTCGGTGGGCGAACTCATCCAGGCCGTGGATGCGCAGCATCCGGGGGTGGCGGCCAAGATTCTGGATGCCGACGGCGAGGTCAAGCGCTTCATCAATGTGTTTTGCAACGATGATGAAATCCGCTCGCTTGAAGGCTTGGATACGCCGGTCGGGGAACGGGATCGCGTATCCATCGTTCCCGCGATGGCGGGCGGTGCGGCGATAGCCTGAAGCAGATTGGGAATCAGGAGAATTGGAACATGGCGCACTTGAACAGGGACCAGCTGGTGGAGTTGGCCAAGAGTGAGATCACGGAGATCACGGCGGATCAGTTGAAGGCGCGCCTTGATGAGGGCGAGGATCTGACGGTGATTGACATCCGGGAACGGGACGAGTTCGTGCAGGGCCATGTGCCCGACGCAACCTTTATTCCGCGCGGCCATCTGGAGCTTCAGGTGGAACAGCACCAGCCGGACCGGGACGAGCCGGTTGTGCTCTATTGCGCGGGCGGGGTTCGTTCGGCCCTGGCGGCGCGCAATCTCAAGGAAATGGGCTACCGCAACCCCATTTCCCTGATCGGCGGCTTCAACGGCTGGAAAAACGTAGGCCTGGAGTTCAAGGTTCCGGTGGTGCTGAACGACGAGCAGCAGATCCGGTACAGTCGGCACACGATGCTGTCGGAGATCGGCGAAGCCGGCCAGATCCGTTTGCTGGAGAGCAGCGTTCTCTTGATTGGTGCCGGTGGTCTGGGCAGTCCGGCCGCCATGTACCTGGCCGCCGCCGGGGTGGGCAAGCTGGGCATCATTGACTTCGACACGGTCGATGTTTCGAACCTCCAGCGGCAGTTGCTGCACGGGCAGAAGGATGTGGGACGTCCCAAGATCGATTCGGCCCGCGACCGCATTCAGGACATCAACCCGGATGTCGAGGTGGTGGGCTATAACGTGCCGTTGAAGAGTTTCAACGCCATGGAGATCATCTCGGAGTACGACCTGGTCATCAACGGGTCGGACAACTTCCCGACCCGCTACCTGGTCAACGACGCCTGTCATCTGCTGGACAAACCGCTGGTCGACGGCAGCATCTTCATGTTCGAGGGTCAGGTCACGGTCTACGACGGCACCGGGCCCTGCTACCGATGCCTGTATCCGGATCCGCCGCCTCCCGGCGAGGTTCCGAGTTGCGCCGAGGCCGGCGTCATGGGTGTGCTGCCGGGCATTGTGGGCTCGATGCAGGCTCTGGAGGCCATCAAGCTGCTGGTCGGGTTTGGCGAGTCGCTGTCCGGCCGTCTGTTGATGATCGACACGGGCGACATGACCGTACGGACGTTGCGTGTGGACGCGGCCCTGGACTGCCCGTTGTGCGGTGGCCGGCCGACGGTCACCGAACTGATCGACTACGAGGAGTTCTGCGGCCTTCCAAGCCTGGCGGACCATCCGGAAGCAGTGCCCGAACCGGCCTGAGGCGGGTTGGCAGCGGCTGTGGCGGCTCACAACACATCGGCCGCGGGAGGTCCGGGCGTCCAGTCGATCTTGGATCTCGTGGGAGGCACGCCGCTCCTGGACCTTTCGTCGTGGGCCTGGGGGGAAGGTGTGTCCCGCGCCGTCCATGTACAGGCCAAGGCGGAGTGGTTCAACCCCGGCGGGTCGGTCAAGGCGCGGGCGGCTGCCTGGATTTTCCGGGAAGCCCTGCAATCGGGCGCGCTGGCGAAAGAGCGGTGCCTAAT
>JAPPAJ010000304.1 GCA_026705565.1 Caldilineaceae bacterium
TCTGTTCCCGGAGGGTTCTCGGGACACGTATGCCCAGGGGCTTCGTGCCGCGGAGTTGGATTGGCTGCTTCCCCGGCGGAGCAACTACAGTCACAAGGGAACATTCGGTCGCGTCCTGTGCGCAGTTGGCAGTGGGCGGTTCCCCGGAGCGGCGAGCCTGGCCGCGGCCGGGGTCCTCCGGTCCGGGGCCGGACTGGTGACGGTGGCCGGCTCGCGTCCCGTCCTCACGGGGCTGGCGGCAAGGTTGCCCGAAGCCACACACCTGCCGTTGCCGGATCAGGACGGTACGATGGAGCCCGGTGCCGCCGCGCTGGTCCTGAAGGAAGTCGCCCGTTACGAGTCCCTGCTGGTCGGCTGCGGGATCGGGCACACGGACGCCAGTGCCGCCTTCCTGCGGGAACTGCTGAGCGGATTGCGAGACGCCCACCCGATACCTCTGGTGATTGATGCGGATGGACTGAACTGCCTCGCCTCCGAAGCGGACTGGCCTTCGCTTCTGCCCGCAGGGACGGTGTTGACTCCCCACTTGGCCGAGATGGCCCGTCTGTGCGGATTGCCGGTGTCTGAAGTGGCGGCCAACAGCTTGGAACTGGCGGTGGCGAAGGCACAAGCCTGGGGCTGCCACGTGGTCCTGAAGAGCCATGCTTCATTTGCCGCCGCGCCGGACGGTCAGGTCCGGGTGCTGGTCGAACCCAATTCCGCCTTGGCAACGGGAGGTACCGGCGATGTGCTCGCGGGACTGCTGGCTGGCCTGCGGACCCGTGTCGCGGATCCCCTGCAGGCGTCCGCGGCGGCAATGCTGGTTCTGTCGGAGGCGGGTCGCTTGAGCGGTACACGCCTGGGGCCGGACAGTACCTTGGCTTCCGATGTCCTGCAGGATGTTCCCAGGGTGTTCGCACAGCACCCCCGTTGAGACCAACTGCGGACGACATGCGCAACCCGGCCGTTCAGCGCACGATGAAACCGGCGGATGATGCCCCATCGGCTTCCATCGATTCGGCAACGCATGCCGTGCCCAAACGGGCGCCGTCGTTAAGCCGAAGGACCCATCCACAGCAAAGCCCATGCCCAGCAACAGGAGTAGCCTCGTGAGCCTGCGGAATTCGGAAACACGCGTCAGAATGGTGGTGGATACCAGCAGCAGCATTCCATCCGACCTTCTGGCCCAATTCAACATTCTGGAAGTGCCGACAACGGTTCACTTCGGTTCCGACGACTACCAGCTCAACCGAGACATCGATCTGCCCAAGTTCTTCGAGCTTCTGCAGACCCGACCGGAGCACCCGACCACCAGCCAGCCGGCCCCCACACTGTTTGCGGATGCCTACCGGCAGGCCTTGGATGACGGGGCCGAGGAAATCCTGGTGGTGGTTGTCAGTGCGGAACTGTCGGGTACCTGGAACTCGGCTCGCCTGGCGAGCGACGAAGTTTCCGAAGCCGACATCGAACTGTGGGATTCACGCTTCGTCAGCATCAGCAGCGGCCTGCAGGCGATTGCGGCGGCACAGCTCCTGGCGGCGGGCGGCACCCGAAAGGACGCGCTGGCCCGGATGGCGGAGGTCCAGTCAGGACTCAGCACCTACATGACGGTGGATAATCTGGATGCCCTTGCGCGCAGCGGGCGTGTCAGCGGATTGCAAAAAAATATGGGCAACATGCTCAACCTGAAACCCATCCTGACTGTCGTCGACGGCAAGGTGATTCCCGTCGCGAAGGCGCGGGGCCGGCGCAAGTCCGTAAGCGAACTGTTGACGCGGACTGTGGCCGACCAAGGGGATCAACCCGTGGTGGTGGCCGTGTCGCACGCCAAGGTGCCGGACGAAGCGGCTGAACTGTTGGAAAAGGCCCGCTCCCTGCTCAATGTCGACACCGCCTATATCGTGGAGCTGGACCCGGCAATCGCGGCCCTGGCCGGTATCGGCACCTTGGGCATCGCGGCCTATCCTGTGGGCGCGGTCGCCTGATGCCGGATGCGCGTTGCGGTTGACACGCAGGGCGGGGATCATGCACCGGCCGCACTGGTCGCCGGCGCCCTCCTGGCCTCCGAGCGGTACCGGATTGGCCTGACGTTGTTGGGACATCCCGACGAGATAGAGGCGGAACTGGCGCATGGGCGCCGGCCCACCGGATTGGACATCGTCGCCGCCTACCGCCGGCCGGACGACGCATCGGCCTTGCGCAATCCCGGGTCCGCCGCCGCCAAAGGCGCACAACTGGTCCGGGCAGGGGCGGCGGACGCGCTGGTTTCCGCTGCCGATACGGCGGTGGTCCTGGCGGCTTCGTTGCGGTGGCTCGGTCGTCTTGCCGGCGCGCGCAGGCCCGCGATTGCCGCCGCGGTGCCGACCCCCGACGCGTTTGTGCTGGTGCTTGATGTCGGCGCCAATACCAGTTGCCAGCCTGCCCACCTGGTCGAGTTCGCGATGATGGGGCGGGTCTTCGCGTCTGCCTGCATGGCAGTGGATCGGCCCCGCATCGGCCTGTTGAACATTGGACACGAGGAGTCCAAGGGCAACGAACTGGTTCAGGCCGCCCACCGGTCGCTGTTGGAACATGGATTTCCCGGCTATGCGGGCTTCGCGGAACCCTACGCGCTCGCCTCCGGAGATGTGGATGTCCTGGTCGCGGACGGTTTCAGTGGCAACATACTGGTCAAGTCCATGGAGACTGCCAGCAGCATGTTCGCGACCGGATTGCGCACCGCCTTTGCCGCCTCCTGGCGCAGCCGGTTGGGGTATTTGTTGGCTCGAGCCCAGGTGGGCGCAGTTCGTGCCAAGGCGGATCCGGGCCAATACGGCGGCGCGGCGCTCCTGGGCATCAATGGCGTGGTTGTCGTGGCGCACAGTGGAGCCGATCCGGAGGCGGTATGCAGTGCCGTGCGCCAGGCGCGCGATGCCCATGCCGGCAGCATGTTGGAGCGAATGGCGCGGGGTCTGGGCGAGACCCCGGACATCCGCGTGCGGCATCTCGGCGACCCTCCCGGGAGGACCAAAGGATGAAGGTTTATCGCAACCTCGAGTACATCACCAAGCGCGAAACTCTTGGCAGGCGCTTGTTCCTGGTGGCGGTGCTGGCGCTGACCAGCGGCCTGATGGTCAGTTTCCTGCCCAACATGGAGTGGGCGCGCAGTCCCGAGGTGGCCAACCCGCTGCTGCAGTTCCTGGTCGACTATTACGCGGTGTTCAGCATGGCTGCGTTGCTGGTTGGCTTCATCGGAGCCACTGTCGGCAGCTACTTCATCAATCGGTTTGCGCCGCGGCGGTGGCACAGGGCCAGTTCACTGGAGCGGCCGGATCAGTTTTTTGCCCGATGTCTCAAGGGATTGGGCAATCAATACGCCCTGTACCTGTTCGCCATTCCCGGCGTGCCGCACCTGCTGATTGGACCGGGAGGCATGCTGGCCTTCTCGGTCCGCAGCGACAAGGGCCGAGTCATGGTGGAAGGCGACCGATGGCGCGAGCCCTTCAGCCTGGGACGGCTCTTCACTCTGCTTAGCCGGGAAGGGTTGGGCCATCCTGGCCGGGAAGCTGAGGAATATACCCGCCGAATTAACAGGTTCATCGAAGACATGCCGGAAGCCTTCGGCCAGTCCGAGTATGCTTTGATTCCGGTTGCCGGCGCCGTGGCCTTTATCAATCCCGAAATGATGTTGGAGATCTCGAATCCCAGCCTGCCGGTGGTTCAGGGTCCCGAGCTCGTCAAGTTCGTTCAGAAACAGGCGGCGGACTCCAATGTGCATCGGTCATTGATGCGTTCATTTCAGGAAGCCGTGTCGCAATATGTGAGCTTGCCCGAGGCCGGTCCCGACGATTGACGGTGCGGTGGAATGGCTGCCGCCGACCGTTCTGCCGGAACCATCGCAGTCAGACGCACAGGAACAACATGCCCCAGCCACGGAAGAAGCGGACATCGGCCCGCCAACGGGCCTTTGCAGCCGAGGTATCCGCTCGGCTGTGGCAGGCCTATCCGGATGCGGAGTGCGCACTCAACTTCGAAACTCCGTTCCAGTTGTTGGTGGCCACGATCCTGTCGGCCCAGTGCACGGATGTCAGGGTTAACATGGTGACGCCCGAGCTGTTCGCAAGAATGGGAACGCCGGAGGCCATGGCCCAGGCCAACCGCGACGAGATTGAAGCCTTGGTGCGCACGACCGGCTTTTTCAGGAACAAGGCCAAGAGTCTTCACCTGGCCAGCCGCATGATCATCGAGGAATTTGACGGTTGGGTTCCCGACTCGATGGACGAGTTGCTCAAACTGCCCGGTGTGGCCCGCAAGACGGCAAGCGTGGTGCTGGGTGTTGCCTACGGCAAGGCGGAAGGCGTGGTCGTGGATACCCATGTCAAGCGGATTTCCAAGCTCCTGGGCCTCACGCGCGCAACCGACCCGGCCAAGGTTGAGGTCGACCTGATGTCGCGGTTGCCGGAGGAGACTTGGATCGACTTTTCCCATCGGCTGATTTTGCACGGCCGTGCGGTTTGCAAGGCCCGCAAGCCCCGGTGTGGCGAGTGTCTCATGGAGGATATCTGCCCTTCTGCCTACAAGGCCTGAAGCACGCTGGCGCAATGCCGCGACGACCGGCGCCGTCCGGTGGAAACGCAATTGCCTGCTAACCCGCGGGCGTCTTGTGCCAGTGCGGCCGAATCCAGGCCGATTTCACCGGCCGGTTGTTTGACATGGAGAGACTTCAGGAACTCCTAGATCAGTTGCGCCGCGGCTTCGACGGCGATTCGCTGCCACCACCGGCGGCTCTGGTGAACGCGATGGACCCGGTGGCCTGGACCATGCTGGGATTCGCGATCGGAGCCTTTCTGCTGGCGGTCTGGATGAGACTGCGGATTGCCAATGTGGAGGGGATCCGGCACGAGGCGGAGGCGGAGCCGGCCGGTTTGCTGGCACGGCTCAAGCGACGCCCGGCCTCCCTTCCACCCGTCGCCATTCTGCAACGGCTGGGCAGTGAACGGGTGGAGGAACTCCTTGAGTACGGTGATCAGGTTGAGGACGCGTTTTGGCTGGGCCAGTGGACTCCCGTGCGGGAGGAGCTGCTGCGCCTGATGAGTGCCCAGCATGCCTTTGCCCCCGTCCAGGCCCTGGTCAACTACTACCGCTGTGCCGATCGATCGGAGGCTGCCAGCCTCCGCATTCGCAGGACGGCGCTGATCCATAAGCTGGGACAACGCCGATGGCTTCCGCCCGGCGACAACCAGGCACCGGCGCAACTGCTGGTGTTCACCGACGGCGATGAACAACCTGGCGAACTGGGATTCGCTGGGCGCATCCATTGGCTTAGACCCGAACACCGGCCACGCCTGGCGGACGGGCCAATGGTGGAACTCGATCCGATTTCCTTCACGAGTCTCCATCAGGCCACGCTCAAAATCAGGATTTACCGCTCTCTCTTGACCGGAGCCGGCTTTCGGCTGCATTTCACGCGGGTTGGCGACGACTGGATCATCTCGCGTGAAGAACGGGAGTGGGCTCGCTGAACCGCCATGGAACCTTTGTTCGGCATCACGCTCCTGGATGTGCTGCGGGCATTGTTTCTGGCATCGACCTCGGTGGTTGCCATCCTGGCCTTTGCCCTGGGTGTCTATGCCCTGTATTTCAATTTCCGCTCCGCGGTCGCCCGCCGGTACGCCTATCTGTCCCTGAGCGTCCTTGTGGTCTACGCCGTCGATGTGGCCCTGCACCGGGTCACGGACCTGGACAGTGCCGAGTTCTGGCTTCGCCTGCAATGGGTTGGGATCGGGGTGCTGCCGGCCGTCTACTACCGGTTTGCGACCGGCGTGCTGCAGGCCACCAATCTGCACTCTCCCGCGCGCTCGTGGGCGGGTTGGGTACTGATGGGAACCTGTCTTGTACTGGTGGCGCTGACCCAGTTTGGAGATCTGGTCGTACGCGATGTGGCCGCCTCCGAAGCGTTCCATTTCCTGGCACCGGGTCCCCTGTTCTGGCTGTTCGCCGGCATGTTTGCCTTGGCCTTGGCCCTCTCGGTGCGCGATCTCCTTCTAACCCGGGGCCGCAGCCTGACCCAGCGCAGCCGCCAGCGCGTCCACATTCTGCTGTTGGGTTTCGCGGGTCCCGTCCTGGGGTGTTTCCCGTTCCTGCTCCTCCTGGGCCCGCAACTGGGGGGATTCACCGATCTGGTTTACACGGTTTCGCTGCTGGTCAATGGCACTGTATCGCTGCTGCTGACCCTGATGGTCATGTCGGTTGCGTTCTACGGTGTGCACCTGCCGGAGCGGGTGGTCCGTTACCGGCTGATGCGGTACCTCATTCGGGGACCGGCGATTGCCATCTGTGTCATTATTGCGATCCAAGTGGTCCCGCGGGTGGAATTGTTGCTCGGGGTCCCGCGCGACCTGATTCTCTTCTATGTGGTCACCGCCGTGATCGTGGTTGGCCAATTGGCCGTATCGGCCACGAAACGGTTGATGGACTATGTGATCTATCGGGACGACATCCGCGAGATTTCACTGTACCGGGAACTGGAGCGGCGCCTCCTGACGCACAGCGATGTCAGGGAATTCCTCGAGAACCATTTGACAGCCGCCTGCGAGTACCTGGGTGCCGGGCGGGGCTTCGTGGCCTCTCTGGCTGCAGACAGTCTGGTTGTGGAAGCAGTTGTCGGCACCGAGATGGATCCGGAGCGGGTGATGCCGGCGGCGGCCTGGCGGGAAGTGCTCAAGACGGCGCTGGTCCACGATCAGGACCGGCACGAGGCCTTCGCGGTGTCGGAAGTGGATTTCCGCATGTGGCCGCTGCGCGGGGCCGCGGGGCCGCGTCGGGAGACCATCCTCCTGGGTGTGATTGGCGTGGCCGCCGAACAGGGTCCGCTTCCGTTGGCGGCGGCCCCCGCCCGCGTGTTTGCATCGATGCGGTCCAAGATGGCCGAGGCCTTGACGGACCACCGCATCCAGGCCAACGTCATCTCCGGCCTCCAGCCCATCATGTCGGAGATCGAGCGCATCCAGCATCTGAGATCCCAACTCCCCTATCCAATCGAAGCGGCCGGCCGGACATCCCCCTTGTGGACCGAGACCGAGATTCTGAACCCCGAATTCCCGGCCTGGGTGCGCGACGCGCTCAGGGACTTGTGGGGCGGACCGCGCCTGAGCGGCAGCCCCCTCATGAAACTCAAGGTGGTCGGCACCTACCTGGAGCGAACCAACGGCAATGCCCAGCAGGCCCTGCGCCTGGTAATGGGCGATGCCATCGAGCGGATGCGGCCGGACGAAGGTACGGAACTGGGACATCTGGATTCGCTGCTGTACCGAATTCTGGACATGCGGTTCATTCAGGGGCGCAAGGTGCGCGACATTGCCGGCAAGTTGGCCATGAGCGAGAGCGATCTGTATCGCAAGCAACGGATTGCCATTCGGCAGGTGGCCGGGATCATTCAGGAAATGGAGCAGTCCGAACTGGACAAGGAGGTTGAACCGGAAGGGCAAAACCGGCTCGGAGCATAACGAATCGGTGTGTCCGTCGTCTTAATGTCTAGGGGGGATCTGCATTGCGTCCGGCTTCGGACCGCGTTGATGCGGCCCGGCCCCCTTGGTTGCATTGTTCGGCAGGAAACACACCGTGGCGTCCAGATCGCAGGCCCCGCCCCGTACGTCCCGACTTGAAGTCAGAAGATTGACACCGGAGGAAATATTCGGCCTGGGCATCCTTTCCTTCGGCGTGGCCGCGTTTGCCAATCTGGCCTTGTCCAGCGGGGTGCCCATGCTGACCGTAGTCACAGGTTGGCTGGGGCCCCTCGTCGGGGCGGCCTGCATCGGGTCCGGCATTCTTCTGTTGTACGACGACCGACTGCCCAATTGGCGCCTTCAGGCCATGATTGGTGTGATGCTGATGCTTGTGGCGCAGATGGCCGGTACGTTCATTTGGCAACAACCGGGTGTCGACTGGACCTTCGCGCTGGACGGCAGCAATGGCGGAGCCATTGGCAGGGCATTCGGCAACATGCTGATGGAACGGGTGGGCCGGCCCGCGGCCGGCATGATCGTGTGGGCGACATCGTTGCTGGGGCTGTACCTGTTTGTCAGGCATTCGCCGCTGATGTCGGTTCCAATTTGGATCATGGCACGTCTGATGCACATCCTGCGCATTGGCGAGGTCCCGGCTACGCAAATCGATCCAATCGCTGTGCCTGCCGCACCGGATCCTCCGGTTCAGGAAGTGGAGGAGAGTGGGCATGCGGAGATGGACCCGGCTCCTGTTCCGGCTGCCGCTCCTCCAGGACCGGTGGCAGCGGAAACCGGGCCGGTGACGGTACCGGCCCGGGCGGGTCTCCCGGCGGCGGACCGGAAGCGCGGAGGTTCCGGACGCGAACAGGCCGAGCAAATTCTGGAGGAGCAACACACGGCCGCGGAGGTCGAGGCGGACGCCGGGCGGCAACGCGTCCTGCCGTCGCTGAACTTGCTGAGCAGGGCGTTGAATCCCGAACTGGAGGTGGCGGTCCAGCAGTACGCCAACCGGATCGAAAACCTCTACGGCGACTACGGGCAACCGGTGGAGGTCATCAGCATCGACTCGGGTCCGGCTGTGACCCGCTTCGGGGTGAAGCCGCTGCAGGTGCGGCGGGGCGATGGTTACCGTCCGGTCAGGGTCAAGGACGTGCTGGCACTGAGGGAAGACATGAAGATGGGACTCGAGGCTGAAAGTCTCCGGTTTCAGGCTCCGGTGCCGGGCCGGAACTTCATCGGCATCGAGGTCCCCAACCAGCAGAGGCTGGTGGTCGCGTTGCGGGATGTCCTGGAGAGCCCGTCTTTTGAAGGCGGCGTCCAAGGTTTGCATATTGCCATGGGGCAGGACACATCGGGGGCCGAAGTCGTGACCGACCTGGTGGCTGCGCCCCACATGCTGGTGTGCGGCGCCACCGGGACGGGCAAGTCCACGTTTGTGAACGCGCTGCTGGTGTCCTTGCTGATGCACCACGGGCCGGACACCCTGAACCTGATGCTGGTGGACCCGAAGCAAATCGAGCTGACACAGTTCAATGGCCTTCCCCACCTGATTGGCAAGGTGGCGACCTCTCCGGCCGAAGTGCCCACGATGCTGCTGTGGCTGATCATGGAAATGGAAAGCCGCTATGCGGAATTCCGGCGCGTGGCCGCCCGCGATATCGCGGCCTACAATCGTTTGGCGAGGAGCAGGCGCAGCGTTGAGGCACTGCCCTATATCGTGCTGGTCATCGATGAACTGGCCGACCTCATGCTGATTGGCGACGACACCATCGAGCAGAGAATCTGCAGGCTTGCACAAAAGAGTCGGGCCACGGGCATCCACATTGTTCTCGCGACCCAGCGGCCGAGCGTTGACGTGGTGACCGGAAGCATCAAGGCCAATTTCCCGGCACGCGTGGCCTTTGCGGTGTCGAGCAGTACGGACAGCCGGGTGGTGCTGGACGGGCCCGGGGCGGAAACCCTGATGGGCAAAGGCGACATGATCTTCCAAAATCAGGGACGCAGCCGGCAGCAGCGTGTGCAGGGCAGTTGGGTTGACGAGGACGACTTGAAGAAAGTGGTGGCGCACTGGCGCGACCAGGCTCACACCTTTGCCCCCGCAACCCGCGTCGAACCGTGGCGCGGGCTTTTGGGGCGTGAGGTGCACTGACACGTCCGAACTCGCGTTTGGGCGTTCGGGTTGTCCGAGACCCAGTACCGGAGGCGGTCCGCCGCGTCGTGGCCGCTGGTCATCTCAGGCCTTCGCGGTCACAGTGTTGCTATACTCCCTTCCCGATCCAACGCAAGTGTCGGACGGGGATCGGGGCGGGTAGCTCAGCTGGTTAGAGCATTTCGTTTACACCGAAGAGGTCGGGGGTTCGAGTCCCTCTCCGCCCACAGCGTTGTCTCTGTCCGGAATGGATTTTGCACCCGGGACTGGATGCCGTTGACCAGTGCAGGGGACAATGGTCCCGGACAGCCAGTTCATATGGGTTCCGGTCGGAACATGCATGTAGGCCGCACCAGTCGCTGCCTCTGCCAGGCAGCAGGCACGGGGACGACCATCAAGGACTGCGACCGCCCCGGGCCGTCCCGTTCAAGGTGGGGTGACCTTGTCACCGCACACCGGAACCGTCTGCACGAGACTAATGCCTTCGGGTTTGGGATGGATTCCCGGCGGGCCGCCCGCACTGGTTGGCTGGTCGGTACCCACGATCACCGCTTTGCATGAATACAGCCCGGGAACTGAGACGCCTGCCGGCCCTGCATCGGTTGCTGGATACTGAGGCGGCGGCCGGTTTGGCGAACGAATACGGCCAGGCCGCCGTGGCGGCCGGTGCCCGGCAAGTATTGGCAGCGGCCCGCGCGGACACTCTGGAGCGGGGGAAACCGGTTCCGGATATGGCCGGTCTTGCCGACCGGCTGGCGGAGTGGGTGCAAGTCAACCTGATACCCACGCTGATTCCGGTGGTGAACGCCACCGGAGTGATTCTGCACACCAATCTGGGCCGGGCTCCGCTCAGTCATGGCGCGTTGTCCGCCATGCAGCGGGCGGGCCTGGGATACAGCAACCTGGAGTTCGACCTCGCGACCGGCGCGCGTTCCGATCGCCACCGTCACTGCCGGAGAGTGCTGGCCTACCTCACAGGCGCAGAAGATGCCGTCGTGGTCAACAACAATGCGGCGGCCTTGATGTTGATTCTGGCAGCGCATTGCCAAGGTCGCGAAGTGGTGATCAGCCGCGGTCAGATGGTGGAAGTCGGCGGCGGGTTTCGCATTCCCGACATCCTGGAGCAGAGCGGGGCACACCTGCGGGAAGTGGGTACAACCAACCGCACCTACGTGTCCGACTACCTGGAGGCCCTTAGCGACCGAACCGCCGCGGTGCTGGTGGTCCACGCCAGCAACTTCCATCAAGTCGGATACACGGTGCAACCGGAACTTGCCGACGTGGTCAATGCCGTACGGGACACCGTACGGGGCACGGCAAGACCCTTGGTGGTCCACGACTTGGGAAGTGGTCTCCTGATGCCGGTCGGCGGATGTCTGGCGGCGGAGCAGACTGTCGCCGGCAGTGTGGCGGCAGGGGCGGACTTGGTCGCCTTCAGCGGCGACAAATTGCTGGGCGGTCCCCAGGCCGGAGTCGTGGTGGGTTCCGCCGACGCCGTAGCCCCTTTGCTGCGCCATCCCCTGCTGCGTGCACTCCGGGTCGACAAGCTGATTCTGGCTGCGTTGGGCGCCACCTTGGAGTCGTATGTTCGGGGCGAGGCCACCGCGGCGATTCCAGCGTTGTCCATGGCGTCCAAGTCCGTGGCCGAACTCAAAACCAGGGCCGCGATCCTGTGCCGCACGCTGTCGGGGCATGGGGTGCAGGCGGCCACAGTGGACCTGGATGGGGCTGCCGGTGGCGGCAGCATGCCCGGCACCCCCATTCCCGGTGCCGGGGTTGCCGTACGCGTTGATCGCCCCGAGTTGTGGTCCGCATCCCTGAGAGTTGGGGAGCCGCCGGTGGTGACCGTCATTCGGCAAGGACAACTGGTGCTTGACCTGCGCACGGTTCTTCCCGACCAGGATCAGGTTCTTGTACAGGCTCTTCTGACAGTGCATCGCCGGTGATGCATGGCTGCATGCGGCGAAACAGTCTTCCTGAAGCTGGGCGGCTCCCTGTTGACGGACAAGACCGCGCGGGAAGTCCTGCGGGCCAATCGGGTGGAGTCGATCTGCGGCCAGATCGCGACGGTCCTGGACGAGAGGCCGGAACTGCAATTGGTTCTCGGGATTGGATCGGGTAGCTTTGGCCACTTCCCGGCATTTCAATACGGACTGGCCCAGGGAGCGGATCATCCCGATGCATGGATGGGGGCGGCCATCACGGCCGACAGCGCGGCGCGACTGGTTCGCCACGTGACCGGTTGCCTCATCAAGGCTGGCGTCAAGGCCTGGAGCTGTCAGCCGGGCAGTGCCTGGATGGCCCGAGGGCGCCGGGTGCGCGGTGGCCCCACCGATGTGTTGGCGCGTGCGTTGGCCAGCGGCCTGGTGCCCGTGGTTCACGGCGACGTGATGCTCGACCTTGAACAGCGCGTGTGCATAGCCAGCACGGAGGAGATTTTTCGCTTTCTGGCACCAAGTCTCCGGCCCAACCGAATTCTGTTGGCCGGCGAGGTCCCGGGGATCATGTCCGGTCCGGAGGGACAATGGCGGGGAGCCAAACCCATTTCTCGACTACAACCGGAGCGGAGCGGAGCCCTTCCCCTGGTCCCGGGTGCAAGCAGGGGCGTGGATGTAACAGGCGGCATGCGGACCAAGCTGCAGCTGTGCCTGGAAATGGTTGAGGCATGTCCGGATGTGCACGTGCATGTCTTTGACGGACGTCCCCCGGGTGCGGTACAGGCAGTCCTGAGGGATCCGGATCTGCAGGTGGGAACGCGAGTGGTGGGACTGGACCAAGCCCGGTAGTTGCATGACGGGCGGGCCAAACTCGCCGCCCGTTGGGGTTTCCCGTCGCTATAATTTGGATGATCGGGCTCCGGATTGAGGGGAACTGATCGGGCACTCCCGCCTTAGGCTTGACAGTGGATCAGGGCCATGATTTTGCGGCTCGTAGGCTTCTTTGCCATTCTTGGCTTTCTGATTTTTGTTCATGAATTGGGCCACTACCTGGCTGCCCGGCTGGCGGGGGTCAAGGTGGAGGAGTTCGGCATGGGCTACCCTCCCCGCCTGGCCAAACTGTTCCGCTTCCAGGGCACGGACTTTACCCTCAACTGGATTCCCTACGGTGGTTTCGCCCGCCTCAAGGGCACTGATGACGGTGATCGTTCTCCGGATGCCTTCGACGCGGCCTCGCCCCTGAACCGGGCCTTCATTCTGCTGGCGGGAGTCGGCATGAATCTTGTGGTCGCGATAGTCTGTTTTGCGGTGACCTACCGGGCCGGCGTCCCGGTGTCTGCCGGCCTGCCGGAGTTGACGGAAATCGGCCGAGGGTCCGTTGCGGAGACCCTGTCCCTGGAGGAAGGCGACATCGTGCTGACTGTGGACGGTGCGGCGGCCAGTGTGCCGATGTTGACGGAGTGGGTGGGCATTAACGGCTTGCGCAGTGCTCCGGTTGGTTCAATGGCGGTGACTGGCCAAGTAACTGTGATGAACAACGGAGTGTTGAAGCAGCTGCCCCTGACCGGAGACATCGGCCTCAAGGATCTCTTGGACGGATCCCGATACCGACCGGTGCTCAGCACGATGATTACGTCGGTGGAGCATGCAAGTCCCGCCGAGGGCTCCGGATTGGAAGTCGGCGACCGCATCTATTCACTGGCGGCGGAGCCGGTTTCGCTGTTCGGCAACTCGCTGATTGAACGGACCCAGGCACATGCGGGGCGTGAAGTGTCGATTGAGGTTCTGCGCGGCGGAACCGAATGGGTGTCCGTACGCATTACGCCGCGGACGGACCCTCCCGACGGCCAGGGCCCCTTGGGGATCACGGTGTCGACGACATCGCGGATTGGCTACGTCAGGTCGGTGCGGGCGGCCCTCTTGGGATTGACGGACACGCTCGGGTATGTATGGGCCACACTGCGGCTGCCTGCGGAAATGATCCGGGATCGGGAATCCGATGTGTCCGGCAGCCTGGTCGGACCGGTCGGTATCGCCTCCATGGTGGGGGATGCAATTGAAGCCACAACGCGGACCGGGCTTTGGCTGCCGGTTCTGAGGTTGACGGGCGCCTTGAGCGCCGCCTTGGCCGTGGTCAACCTGCTGCCGCTTCCGGCACTGGACGGCGGCCGCCTGCTGTTCATCGTGATCGAAGTGGTTCGACGCAGGCCGGTGCATCCGGAACGGGCTCGGGTGGTCCACTTTGTGGGCATGGCGCTGCTCCTGGTGCTGATGGTGGCCCTGACGGTTCAGGATGTGACGGATCCGCAGCAGCCCATCGACTGGTATGGACTCCTCGGCAACTGAATCAGGCGTCTACGGACGGAACACGGGAAGTCTTGCGATGCGGACCGGCCGGAGCCGGCCCGTTGCCGGGAACGCAGCGAGCCGCTATCCAGTGCAACGAAGCCACCCCTGTGACTGGTGTGGAGCCGGCAACTTTGCGTCCGCGGTCAAGTGCCGGGTGTGCGGTACTCCCCTGAGGTTCGTGACGCGCCGAGTTCGATGTCCGGGATGCAGGCACACCCAGTCGACCGCCCTGGTCGTGTGTGCCAACTGCGGAACCGAGATTCGTCCCCGTCCGCTGCAGTTGCCGTGGCTGATACCCTTGCTGGGAGCGGCGGCCGTGTTGCTGAT